>NZ_DASWVI010000267.1:0-51455 GCF_036401255.1 Nocardioides sp.
TCGCCCCCGTCGCGCACCGGCTCACCTGGGCGCAGCTGGACCGCACCGTGGAGGCCGCCCGCGCTACGTTCGACCCGGTCGAGGCCGAGCACCGCCGGCTCCGGGCCGCGGAGAGCCGGTTCTTCGACGTCGACACCCACAACCCCTCCCTGGAGGGCACCACCACCGTGCGGGGCGAGCTGGATCTGGCCGACGCCCTCGACCTCGACCACGCGATCACCACCGGTGCTCAGCAGTTGGCGGACCTGGGCTGTGCTGAGACGTTGGACGTGCGTCGGGCGATGGCCGCCGGGGCGCTGGCCCGCGGCGACCTCATGCTCCCCGTGCAGAGTGGCGCAGAGCCGAAGCCGGCCCCGAAGCCCAGGCAGCTCGTGATCTACACCCACCTCTCCGAGGAAGCCCTGGCCGGGGTGGAGAACACCCGCTCCCACGTGCTCGTCGGCCAGGTCGAGGGCTGGTGCGCGTCCGCCACCGGCCCCGTCAGCCTCCGCCCCGTCGTCGACCTGGGCGAGCACCTCGAGGTGCCCGGCTACACGCCCTCACCCCGCCTGCGCGAACAGGTGATCCTCACCCATCCGACCTGTGTGTTCCCGGGCTGCACCCGACCATCGCGGTCCTGCGACCTCGACCACGTCATCCCGTGGGACCAGGGCGGCCCGACCTGTTCGTGCAATCTCGTGCCGGCCTGCAGATTCCATCATCGCTTGAAAACGCACGGCGGCTGGCGCCTCGAACGGACCGGGCACCGGCTCTTCACCTGGACCAGCCCCCACGGCCGCACCTACGCCCGACATACCTGAGGTCCCCACCCCGTCGGCCACGGCCGGCGGGGCCACACCCATGCCCGGACCCGGTCAGCACGCCGGCGGGTGTCACTCCAGCTTGTCGACCAGGTTCGAGGCGAGGTCGTCCATGGTCCGGCCATCGGTGAACACCTTGCCGTCGAGGAGGACGGTGGGGGTGCCGTCGAGGCCGGTGGCCAGCGCCGCCTTAGTCGCCGCGGAGACCCAGTCCGTGCCGCTGCCGTCCTCGAGGCCGCGGCGTACCTTCGCCTCGTCGGCGCCCGCCTCGACAGCGAGGGCGACGAGGTCGTCGTCGGACGGGAACGGCCCGGACTCGCTCGGCTGGTTCTCGTACAGCAGGTCGTGCAGCTTCTTCGCGACCTCGGGCCCGGAGGTGTCGAGCACCACGCCGAAGACGGCGGTCGAGCGCTCGGAGTAGTCACTGATCCGGGCGAGCAGGTTGAACGGGCGGTACTCGACGCGCACCTTGCCGTCGGCGGCGAGCCGCGCCAGGTCGGTGCGGCTCGCTGCCTCGAGCTCACCGCAGTAGGGGCAGAGGAAGTCCTCGTAGATCACGACATCGTGGGGCGCGTCCGCCGGCCCCAGGGTGACGCCGTGCTCGCCCTGCCCGGCACCCGGGGCGTTCACGTCGCCGGAGGTGTCGAGCCCCCGGGAGAGGAAGAAGCCGCCGACGACGATCACCAGCAGCGCGGCGACCACGCCGCCGACCATGCGGTTGCGGCGCCGCCGCTCCCACTGCTCCTGCTGGCGCATGGCGGCGGCCGCGCGCTCGGCGCGGTCGACGGGACGGTTCTTCTTCGACATCACGATCCTTCGGGCTCGGGGGCACGGCCGCCGGCGCGACCGAACAGCGCGGCGTCCAGCGCCAGGCGGGTCGAGGGGAGCCAGGCGACGAACAAGGAAGCGAGCAGGAGTACGGCGTCGCGGGCGATCTCCCACGGGTACTTCGAGGCCGCATCGGCGTCATACCCGCCACCGCCGAAGCAGCCGCAGTCGATGCTGATGCCGCGCGCCCACACCGACGCGATACCGATGATGAACGCGATGAACAGCAGCGCGGAGACGACCGCCGACCCCCGGGTGAGGAGGCCGAGCACCAGGGTCGCGCCGACCACGATCTCGAGCACGGGCAGCAGCTGTCCCACGGGCTCTGCCAGGTTGCCGGGGAGCAGCTGGTAGGCGCGCACGGCCGCGACGCTCTCCGCGGGGTCGAGCACCTTGGCGGCCCCGGCCACGATCCACACGCAGCCCGTCACGAGGCGCGCGAGCAGGCCCACCCACTCCTTCACGTGCCCGACCCTAGGACCAGCCCCTGAGCGCCGGCTGAGAGGCTCGGTCGGCGGGACACACTAAGGTGTCTGCGTGAACGAACGTTTGGTCTGGATCGACTGCGAGATGACGGGCCTGGACCTGAGAGCCGACGCGCTGATCGAGGTCGCCGCCCTGGTCACCGACTTCGACCTCAACGTCCTCGGCGACGGCGTCGACCTGATCGTCAAGCCGCCGGCGGCCGCGCTGGAGCAGATGAACGAGTTCGTCCGCGACATGCACGAGAAGTCCGGGCTGCTGCGCGAGCTCGACTCCGGGATCCCGCTCGACGAGGCCGAGGAGCAGGTGCTGTCCTACATCCGGCAGTTCTGCCCCGACGGCAGCCGTCCACCGCTGGCCGGCAACACGGTCGCCACGGACCGGGCGTTCCTCGCGCGCGACATGCCGACCCTCGAGACGTTCCTGCACTACCGGATCGTCGACGTCTCCTCGATCAAGGAGCTCTCCCGCCGGTGGTACCCACGCGCCTACTTCCAGGCGCCGGCCAAGCGAGGCAACCACCGAGCACTCGCGGACATCCAGGAGAGCATCGAGGAGCTCCGCTACTACCGCGAGGCGGTCTTCGTGCCCTCCCCCGGCCCGGACAGCGACACGGCCCGGGCGATCGCGGTGCGCCACGGCGGGTCGCTCACCGGGCTCTCCGCGGCCGACGAGGCCACCGCCGCCCCGGCACCGGTCTCCACGCCCGAGGCGGATTCGGCGGATCAGCCGTAGTTCCCCTACACTTTCCGTCGGTCCCGGCAGTCTCGGGGATCGTCCATGGTGGGTGTAGCTCAGCTGGTAGAGCACCTGGTTGTGGTCCAGGTGGCCGCGGGTTCAAGTCCCGTCACTCACCCCATGAGAAGGCCCTCCGCCCTCGCGAGAAGCGAGGCCAGGGGGCCTTCTCCCTCGTGTACGCGTCTCGCTACCGAACCCGCGGTGGACGAGACAGCCGCACCACGTTCGAGAACAGCGGCGAGACTGCCGCGCCCTTGAATGCCTGCACGCGCCACTCCACCGCCCGGCCCGGTCGCACCGCCACGGTGTCCGGCTCGCCGACCTCCAGCCAGTCGCCACCCACCGTCGCGTCGCGTCGCCACCACCGCACGCCGGTGGCTCCCAGCGCCCCCGACCACGTCAATCCCGTGGCGAGGCCATGCCGCAGCACCGGTGAGAGCGCCGGCGCGCTCGGCGGTCCGTTCACGACGCGAGGAAACACCTCCGGCGCCGACCCCAAACCGACCTCGGCCAACGCCTCCGCGACCGACCGAGCGATCTTCACCTCGCCCGTCGCCGACGGATGCGCAATGTCGTAGGTGTCGACATCGAGCACGAACACCTCGGCGGCGTCGGCAACCACCACCCGCGAGCTGGTCGTGTCGAGCTCGGACGCAACCTGCTCGAGCAGCACGTTGTACGCCGGCACCTTCGAGATCCACGTCTGCGGCTGCTGCACCAGCACGACATCCGCCGCCGGGTTCACCGCCCGAACCTCACCGACCCACCGACGCGCATCACCAGCCACCGTCTCGGGGTCCAGCCCCAACCACGTCAAGTCGTTCAACCCCAGATCAACGACGACCACGTCCGCTCCGTAGTCCTCGACCAGCTCAGCGGGCGGCTGGTCGGGGAACGACCAAGACATCCCCCACCGGGCCGCATGATCCGTGTCGAACCGGGGATCGGCGTAGGCCATCGCGTTGACCGAGTCCACGGCCGGATCCAACACCCCGACGTTCGGGCCGACGAAGTCCACGTCCGCGCCACCGGGGCCGGTCAGGTTGTTCCACAAGCGGTATCGCCACGTCCAGTCGCCGACCGATCCGTTCGTCACGGAGTCACCGATGATCAGGATCCGCGTCGGGTCGGTCGCCTGGTCACCCGCAGGGGCAACACCCGCGGCAGGACCGGCGAGCCCTGTCAGTGCCGCCAGCGTCACCAGCGTCCGAGACAGCACGCGCCCATGATGCCCCGGTTCCCGCGAGTGGTGTGGGTCTTCGCGGTGATCGACGCTCGTCGCTGCTCAGCGCCGGTCAGCCGTGGGTGTGCGTCGGCTCCTGGTGGACGGCAGCGACGGTGTTCCAGCCCGACGCGCCGAGCGTGACGACCGCGACCGGGAAGATGCCGAGGTTCTCCTTGTCGATGTGCGTCGAGAGCTCGGCCAGGAGCTCGTCCACGCGCGTCTCGAGGTCGGCGTCATCCAGCCCGAGGTCGGAGAGCAGCTCGTCGAAGTCGGCGTGCTCGCCCTCCAGCTCGGCGACCGCGTCGCCGAAGTCGCCCTGGTCCTTCAGCGCCTGGAACAGGCCGCGCTCCTCGCGGTCGACGTGGTGGCCGAGGTCGTGGGCGAGCTGCGCGAGCAGCTGCCACGCGCCGCGTCGGTCCCCGGTCTCGAGGTGGCGCCGGATCTCGCCGCCGAGGTCGAGCAGCGCGAGGTGCTCGTCCATCAGCTGCGCGATCGGCTCGACCCCGCGGCACCCACAGTGCTCACACACGGGTGCGCTCCCAACCGCGCCGGGGGCTGTGGCTGCCGAGCTGGTCCTCCCGGCTGCGGTAGACGATGTAGGGCCGGGTGAGGTAGCCGACCGGTGCGCTGAACACGTGCACCAGCCGCGTGAACGGCCACAGCGCGAAGAGACCGAACGCCACCATCGCGTGCAGCTGGAAGCCGATCGGCGCGTCCGCCATCAGCGAGGCGTCGGGGGAGAACGCCAGGAACGAGCGGTACCAGACCGAGACGCCCTCGCGGTAGTTGTACTCACCGCCGATCGTCATGATCGACCCGGCGATCGTGTTCCACATGCCCAGCACGATCACGGCGGCGAGGAAGGCGTACATCACCTTGTCCATGACGGTGGTCGCGGAGAAGACCGGGCCGACGGTCCGGCGGCGATAGATCAGGATCACCATCCCGACCACCGCCATCACGCCGGCGATCATGCCGCCGGTGACCGCGACGACGTGGTAGGCCTCGTGGCTGATCCCGACCGCATCGGTCCACGACTGCGGCACCAGCAGGCCGATGATGTGGCCGCCGACCACCCCGAGCATGCCGAAGTGGAACAGCGGCGACCCCAGGCGCAATAGCTTGTCCTCATAGAGCTGCGAGGACCGCGTGGTCCACCCGAACTTGTCGTAGCGGTAGCGCCAGAAGTGCCCGACCACGAACGTCGCGAGGCACAGGTAGGGCACGATCACCCACAAGAAGGTGTCCATGTCAGGCTCCTCGTCCGGACGGGGTGGCGGAGGGCATGGCCGGCAGGCCCAGGTCGACCGGTGTCGGCCGGCCCGCCGGTCGGTAGGTGGGGTCGGTCAGGGCGGCGTCGAAGCCGGGGGCGCCGTACGGCGTCAGGCCGACCTCCTCGTCCGGCGGCCCCTCGGCGGCGAGCTTGGCCACCAGCTCGAGGTCATCGCCGCTGACCGGCGGCAGGCCGGCGCAGACCGCGGTGACGACGTCGGCGTACGGCGAGCCGAGGTCGGTGAGCGAGAGACGGAGCAGCTCCAGACCCGCGCGATGGTCGAGCAGGAGCCTGCGGCCCTCCTCGAGATCGGCGGTGGCGGCGAACTCCAGCACGACGGCGAGGTGGTCGGGCAGCTCCGTGTCCTCGAGCTCGAGGCCCGCGGCGAGGTAGGTCTGCTTGAACCTCAGCAGCGCCATCCCGCGCTTGCGGGTGTCGCCGTGCAGGAAGTAGGTGAGGAACAGCGTGCAGCGGCGCCGCGTGTCGAAGGTCTCGACGTACTCGGCCTGGAGGTCGCCGAGCGGGGTGCCGCGGCGATGCTCCAGGAATCGGGCGAGCGGCGACCGGACGACCTCGGGCAGTGCGGCGATCGCCTTGGCGACGACGTCGAGCGGCTGGGACTCGTCGGGGTAGTCGATCAGCAAGGAGGCGACCTGCCAGGTGGCGCGGACCGCGGCGTCGTCCAGCGCGGTCGTCGAGCGACGGCTGCGCAGCAGCGGGGCCATCAGCCCTTCCCCCGTCCCGAGTCCTCCCCCGGCCGGTCGCCCGGCGGGTGGGAGCCCTGGCCGCCGGTGCCGCCGGTCAGCCCCGCGTCGGGCACGTCGGGCTGCGCGTCGGGACGAGGCGGGAACAGGCCGGTGGGCACGCCCTTGCCGTCCCAGTTGAGCAGGTTCACCCGCGTCGACTTGTCCTCAGGCGCCGCGAGCGTGTCCGACGTCTGCCGATCCTTCAGCATCTGGAAGTTCTCCACCGCGACCGGCACCGGCCGGCCGGAGCCCTCGCCGAACGGTCCCGAACCGTACATGCCTGGGCCGCCCTCGAAGTCCAGCGAGCACTCGGTCGCCAGCTCCTCCAGCGAGTGGGCCTGCTCGGCGTGGGCCGGCGGGATCACGTAGCGCTCCTCGTACTTCGCGATGGCCAGCAGCCGGAACATGTCGTACATGGTCTCGCCGTCCATGCCGACCTTGGCGGGGATCGACTCGTCCGGGTCACGGCCGAGGTTGATGTCGCGCATGTAGGCGCGCATCGCGGCCAGCTTGCGCAGCACGCGGTCGACCGGAGCCGGGTCGCCCGCCGTGAAGAGGTTCGCGAGGTACCCGACCGGGATGCGCAGCGCCTCGATCGCCGCGAAGAGGTTGCCGTGGTCCTCGGCGTCGTGACCGGTGTCCTTGATGACGTCCACGACCGGCGAGAGCGGCGGGATGTACCAGACCATCGGCATCGTGCGGTACTCCGGGTGCAGCGGGAGCGCCACCTCGTACTTGTTGATCAAGGCCCACACCGGCGAGCGCTTCGCGGCCTCGACCCAGTCGTAGGGGATGCCGGCCGCCTCGGCGGCGCGCTGGACCTCGGGGTCCTCCGGGTCGAGGAAGCAGGCACGCTGCGCGTCGTACAGCGCGTGGTCGTCCTCGACGGAGGCCGCCTCGAGCACCTTGTCGGCGTCGTAGAGCACCAGGCCGATGTAGCGCAGCCGGCCCACGCAGGTCTCCGAGCACACCGTGGGGATGCCGACCTCGATCCGCGGGTAGCAGAACGTGCACTTCTCGGCCTTGCCCGTGCGGTGGTTGAAGTAGACCTTCTTGTACGGGCACCCGGAGACGCACATCCGCCAGCCGCGGCAGCGGTCCTGGTCGACGAGGACGATGCCGTCCTCGGCGCGCTTGTAGATCGCGCCGCTGGGACACGACGCCGCGCACGACGGGTTGAGGCAGTGCTCACAGATGCGTGGCAGGTAGAACATGAAGGTCTCTTCGAACTCCATCTTCACCTTGTCCTCGATGCCCTTGAGCATCACGTCGCGCGACGCGTGCTCGCGCGAGCCACCGAGGTCGTCGTCCCAGTTCGCGGACCACTCGATGTTCATGTCCTTGCCGCTGATCAGCGACTTGGGCCGCGCGACCGGGAAGTTGTCGGTCGCCGGGGAGTTCGTGAGGGTCTCGTAGTCGTAGGTCCAGGGCTCGTAGTAGTCCTCGATCGAGGGCAGCTTGGGGTTGGAGAAGATCGTGGCGAGCTTCTTCCAGCGGCCGCCGGCCTTGAGCGTCAGCCGGCCGCGCTTGTTGAGCACCCAGCCGCCCTGCCACTCCTCCTGGTCCTCGTAGGTCCGGGGATAGCCCAGCCCGGGGCGGGTCTCGACGTTGTTGAACCAGACGTACTCGGTGCCGGTGCGGTTGGTCCACGCCTGCTTGCAGGTGACCGAGCAGGTGTGACACCCGATGCACTTGTCCAGGTTCATCACCATGGCCATCTGAGCCATCACGCGCATGTCTAGTACTCCACCTTCGCGGTCCGCTTGCGGATGGTCGTGACCTCGTCGCGGTTGTTGCCGATCGGGCCGATGTAGTTGAAGAAGTACGCCAGCTGCGCGTACCCGCCGATGAAGTGGTTGGGCTTCATCAGGATGCGGGTCAGGCTGTTGTGGATGCCACCGCGCTTGCGGTCCCGCTCGGTGAGAGGGACGTCGATGAGCCGATCCTGGGCGTGGTGCATGAACACCGTGCCCTCGGGCATCCGGTGGCTGACGATCGCCCGGGCCGCCACGACGCCGTTGCGGTTGACCATCTCGATCCAGTCGTTGTCCCGGACGCCGATCTTCTCGGCGTCGCGGTCCGACATCCACACCGACTGCCCGCCGCGAGAGAGCGAGAGCATGAACAGGTTGTCCTGGTACTCGGAGTGGATCGACCACTTGTTGTGGGGCGTCAGGTAGCGCACGGCCACGCCCAGCTCCCCCGTGGTCCCGATCTCGGGCTCTCCGAACAGCTGGGTCATGTTCAACGGCGGTCGGTAGACCGGCAGCATCTCGCCCATCCCGAGGAACCAGTCGTGGTCGACGTAGAACTGCTGGCGACCGGTCAGGGTGTGGAACGGCTTCTTGCGCTCGATGTTGATCGTGAACGGCGAGTAGCGGCGCCCGCCGGACTCCGAACCCGACCACTCCGGCGAGGTGATCACCGGCACCGGCTGGGCCTGGGTGTCCTTGAACGTGATCTGCTTGCCCTCGTGCTCGGCGGACAGGTCGGCGAGCTGCTGACCCGTGCGCTTCTCGAGGAACCGGAACCCCTGCGTGGCGAGGTGCCCGTTGGACACGCCCGCCAGATGCAGCATCGCGTCGGCCATGTGCACGTCGGTCTCGAGCTTGGGCTGCCCGTCGCCGGCGCCGCCACGGGCGACGCCGTTGCGCTTGCGCAGGATCTCGACCTCGCGCTTCACGTCGTAGGCGACACCCTTGGTGAGCATGCCGACGTTCTCCATCAGCGGCCCGATCGAGGTCATCTTGTCGTAGACGGCCGTGTAGTCACGCTCGGCGACCGCGATGACCGGCATCGTCTTGCCGGGGATCGGGTCGACCTCGCCGGTGCGCCAGTCCTTCACGACACCGTGCTCGGAGGCCATCGCCTCGGGCGTGTCGTGCCACAGGGGCTTGGCGACGACGTCCTTGCGGGTGCCGAGGTGGTCGACGGCGAGCTCGGAGAAGCGCTTCGCGATCGTCTTCCAGGCATCCCAGTCCGACCGGGTCTGCCACGGCGGCGCGATCGCCGGATTGAACGAGTGCACGAACGGGTGCATGTCGGTCGTCGACAGGTCGTGCTTCTCGTACCAGGTCGCCGCCGGCAGCACGACGTCGCTGAAGATCGTGCTGCTGGTCATCCGGAAGTCGATGGTCATCAGCAGGTCGAGCTTGCCCTCGGCGGCCTGGTCGGCCCAGTGGATGCTGCTCGGCCGCTGGTCGGGCGCCGCCTCCTGCGCGGTCGCGGCGCTGTCGGTGCCGAGCAGGTGGCGCAGGAAGTACTCGTTGCCCTTCGCGGAGCTGCCGAGCAGGTTGGAGCGCCACAGCGAGAGCACCCGCGGGTGGTTCTCCTCCGCCTCCGGGTCCTCGATCGCGAACTTCAGGCGCCCCTCCTTGAGCTCCTGCGCGACGTACGCCGGCACCTCCATCCCCGCGCTCGCCGCGTCGTCGGCCAGCTGCAGCGAGCTGCGGTCGAACGTCGGGTAGCTGGGGCTCCACCCCAGGCGTGCCGACTGGCTCAGGAGGTCCATCACCGACTTGCCGGCGAAAACGCCGGTGCCGGCGTCGAGGTCGTCGGCGGAGAACGTGTCGTAGCGGTACTGCGAGGTGTTGACGTACCAGTACGACGTCTGGTTCATGTGCCGCGGCGGCCGGTGCCAGTCGAGGGCGAACGCCATGTGCTGGAAGCCCATGATCGGCCGGATCTTCTCCTGGCCGACGTAGTGCGCCCACCCGCCGCCGTTGCGGCCCTGGGTGCCGGTGATCGTCGTGAGCAGCAGGATCGCCCGGTAGATCTGGTCGGAGTGGAACCAGTGGTTGACGCCGGCGCCGAGCAGGATCATGCCGCGGCCCTCGGTGTCGATCGCGTTCTGCGCCCACTCCCGCGCCAGGCGGGTCACCTGGGCGGCCGGGACACCGGTGTGCTGCTCCTGCCAGGCCGGCGTGGCGGGCACGGACGGGTCGTCGTACGACGCCGGCCAGACGCCGGGCAGCCCGTCGCGGTGCACGCCGTACTGGGCGAGCAGCAGGTCGAGCACCGTCGTGACGAGCCGGTCACCCACCCGCGCCACCGGGACGCCGCGCCGCTCGTGCGCGACCTTCCCGTCGGCGCCGTCGAAGCGCGGCAGCTCGACCACGACGCTCTCGCTGACGCCGCCCTCCGCGGTCGGGTACATCGTCAGGGCGGGGTCGATGTCACCGAGGTCGAGGTTCCACTGCCCCATGCCCTCCTCGCCGAAACGATGGCCGATCGAGCCCCGGGGGATGCGGACCTCACCGGTGGCTGCGTCGATGACCGCGGGCTTCCACATCTGGTTCTCGCTGCCACCCTCGGAGTGGCCGATGTCGCCGGCCACGAGGTACTTGCCCGGACGGTAGGTCGCCTCCCCCTCCGCACCGTCCCCGCCGCTCGGCTCGAGCGTCACGAGGTAGGGCAGGTCGGTGTACTGCTTGTTGTAGTCGGCGAAGAACTGCGGCAGGGAGCCGGTGAAGTACTCCTTGAGGATGACGTGGCCCAGGCCCATCGCCAGGGCGCCGTCGGTGCCGGGCGCGGGGTTGACCCACTCGTCGGCGAACTTCACGTTCTCGGCGTAGTCGGGGGCGACCGCGACGACCTTCTGCCCGCGGTAGCGCGCCTCGGTCATCCAGTGCGCGTCGGGGGTGCGGGTCACCGGGACGTTGCTGCCCCACATGAACAGGTAGCCGGCGTCCCACCAGTCGCCGGACTCGGGGACGTCGGTCTGGTCGCCGAACATCTGCGGCGAGGCATTGGGCAGGTCGGCGTACCAGTCGTAGAACGAGAGCATCGGGGCGCCGATGAGCTCGAGGAAGCGGGCTCCGGAGGTGTAGGAGACCGGTGACATGGCCGGGATCGGCGAGAACCCGGCGATCCGGTCGGGGCCCCAGCGCTTGACGGTGTAGACGTGCGCGGCCGCGACGATCTCCGCCGCCTCGTCCCAGGTGGCGCGCACGAGTCCGCCCTTGCCGCGGGCGGACTTGTAGCGCCGCGCCTTGTCGGGGTCCTGCACGATCGAGGACCACGCCACCACCGGGTCGCCGTACTGCCGCTTGGCCTCGCGGAACATCTCGAGCAGCACGCCGCGGATGTAGGGGTAGCGCACGCGGGTCGGCGAGTAGGTGTACCAGGAGAACGCGGCGCCGCGTGGGCACCCGCGCGGCTCGTACTCGGGCTTGTCCGGACCCGCCGACGGGTAGTCGGTCTGCTGGGTCTCCCAGGTGATGATCCCGTCCTTGACGTAGACCTTCCACGAGCACGATCCGGTGCAGTTGACGCCGTGGGTGGAGCGCACGACCTTGTCATGGCTCCACCGGTCCCGGTAGAAGTCGTCGGCCTGGCGGCCGCCGGTCTTCGTCAGGGTGCGCAGATCGTCCGAGACTGTCCCCCGGGTGAAGTAGCGCCGACTTCGCACGAGTGCGTCGCTGAGTGCTCCGTCGAGTCCGGGTTGGGAGGTGCCCTCGATCGTCACGCAGGAATCCTCTCGCTGTTGTGGGCGGCCGCGGTCCGGCGGACCACGGTCAGGGTGAGCAGGAGCGTCAGGGCCGCCGTCACCGACAGCATCCACAGGCCGATCGCGTAGGAGTCCGTGCGGCCGTAGACGTAGCCCATCACCAGCGGCGGCGCGAACCCGCCGAGCCCGCCGGCGGCGCCGACCAGACCGGTCACGCCACCGACCCGCGAGGGCTCGGTGACCTTGGCGATCAGCGCGAACGTCGCACCGCTGCCCGAGCCGAGCGCGGCAGCCATCGCGAGGAACACGACCGTGCCGAGGCCGTGCAGCGGCGGGGTGCCGGCGGCGATGCCGGCGCAGACCACGACGACGCCGTAGCCGGCGGCCAGCACGGGGATCGCGCCGAACCGGTCGGAGAGCCAGCCCCCGATCGGGCGCATCAGCACGGCGATGACCACGAAGCCGGCCATCCGGTTGGAGGCGTCGGCCGGGGTGAGGCCGTGGGCGGTCTTGAGGTACGCCGGCAGGTAGACCGAGAACGCGACGTACCCGCCGAACGCGACGGCGTAGAGGATGCAGGCCTGCCAGGTGATCGACAGCTTGGAGTTGGCGGCCAGGCGCGAGGCCAGGGAGGTCGTCGGGACGGTGCGGCCCGGCGCGTCGCGCAGGATCACCCAGGCCGCCACCGCGTAGACCGCCAGCGCCCCAGCCGTGATCAGGAACGGCGCGGTGTCACCGACGTTCTTGTAGAGCTTGACCGTGGTCAGCGCGCTGATCGCGGTGCCGCCCATGCCGGCACCGAAGATGCCGACCGCGAGGCCCCGCTTCTCCGGCGGGAACCAGGCGTTGACGAACGGCACACCCACCGCGAACGCGGTGCCGGCGATGCCGAGGAAGAAGCCGCCGACCAGGATCAGCGCGTAGGAGTCGAGAGCGACGAAGGCCAGGAACAGGATCGGAACGATCGTGACCGCCGAGATCAGCGGGAACATCACGCGCCCGCCGTACTTGTCTGTCAGTGCGCCCACGATGATCCGGCCGAGCGAGCCGACGACGACCGGCACCGCCACCATCAGCGCGACGTCGGACTCGCTGAGCGTGCCGAGCCTGCCGTTGTCGCGGAAGAGCGGTCCGAGCGGGCTGATCAGGGCCCAGGCCCAGAAGTTCAGCGCGAACCCGAGCGTCGCCATCACGAGCATCGTCCACGGCCCTGCTGCGCGCCCTCGGTCTGCCACCTGGTCTCCCTCAGTCGCGGTCGCCCTCGGCCTCTCCGAGCTCGAATCCACGACAACCTTCTCCGAAATCCTTGGCCTTGCCAACTGAGGATCCTCCGAGTCACGTGGCTACCCGATGGTAGCCCTCCGGGGCGTTTTACTACACTGGACTCCGTGGAAAACAGGGGCAGTTGGTCCTCAGGTCCCGGCCCTCGTCCGGGCTCCGGACACCACCCCCTCTCCGCCTCCAGGCAGGCGATCCTCGACCACCTGCGCGACCAGCCGCAGCCACTGACGCTGGCCGCCCTGGCCCGGATCACGGGGCTGCACGCCAACACCGTCCGCGAGCACCTGGACGCGTTGGTACGCCGCGGCCTGGTCCGCCGGCTGACCGGCCGGCCGCGCGGCCGGGGCCGACCGGCGCACCTCTACGAGCACGTCGACGACGGGCACGGCGAGTACGCGCGGTTGGCGGTCGCGCTGACCGATGCCCTGACACTGAGCAGCACCGACCCGACGGCCCACGCGGCCACGGTCGGCGAGCAGTGGGGGCACGAGCTCGCCCGGGAGCGCCGGGTCCGTGCTTCGTCGGCGACGGAGGCCCGGACGGCGGTCGTCGGCCTGCTCGACGACCTCGGGTTCGCTCCCCAGCCGGGGTCCGGCGACGCCGAGGTGCTGCTCACGCGATGCCCGCTGCTCGCGGCGGCGCACCGATCGCCGGGGGTCGTCTGCGGCATCCACCTGGGGATCGTCCGCGGCGTGCTCGAAGAGCTCGGCGCCGACGCGGAGGGCAGCGCACTGGAGCCGTTCGCGGCCCCCGGCCACTGCCGCCTGGTGGTGCCCCCGGTCTGACGCCTCGACGCGAGGACCATTCACTGACTAGAGTCAGCGAATGGCCCTCGACCAGGATGCTCGCCACACGGAGACCCTGCGCCGCTTCAACCGCACCTACACCCAGCGCATCGGCGTGCTCGAGGAGTCGTTCCTCGGCACCGGCCGCCCGCTCGCGGTCTCCCGGCTGCTCTTCGAGGTCGGCCCAGACGGCGCCGGCGTCCGCGAGCTGCGCGAGCGCCTCGACCTCGACTCGGGCTACCTGACCCGGCTGCTGCGCCGGCTGACCGACGACGGGCTCGTCGAGCTCGTGGCCGACCCCGCCGACCGGCGCCGGCGTACCGCCCGGCTCACCGCGGCCGGGCTCGAGACCTGGCGCGACCTCGACCGCCGCTCCGACGACCTCGCCCGCACCCTCGTCGCGCCGCTGACCCCGCGGCAGCGCGACCGGCTCGCCGACGCGCTCGCCACCGCCGACCTGCTGGTGCGAGCGGCGACGATCACCGTGCGCGAGGTCCCCCCGGACGACCCGGTGGCCCGCGACGCGGCCGGGCGCTACTTCGCCGAGCTCGACCGGCGCTTCCCGCGCGGCTTCGAACCGGGCGCACCGGACCACGCGGGCACGTTCCTGGTGGCCACCAGCGCCGGCCGGCCGGTGGCGTACGGCGGGGTGCGAGGGCTGAGCGCCGACACCGGGGAGATCAAGCGGATGTGGGTCCACGACGACTGGCGCGGGGCTGGACTCGGGTCTCGGATGCTGCGCGAGCTCGAGGCGCTGGCCCGGCGGCTGGGACACCGACGGGTCGTGCTCGACACCAACCGCACGCTCACCGAGGCGGTCGCGCTGTACGCCCGGGCCGGCTACACGGAGATCGACCGTTACAACGACAACCCCTACGCCGAGGCGTGGTTCGAGAAGGCGCTGGCGTAGCTCAACCGATGCTCAGGCCGGGATGTGCCCGAACCGACCGGACTGGAAGTCCTCGTAGGCCTGCATGACCTCGGACTTGGTGTTCATCACGAACGGACCGGCCCAGGCCAGGGGCTCGCGGATCGGCTGCCCGCCGACCACGATCACGTCGAGCTTCGGCGACCGGCTCTCCTGGCGCGCGGCCGCGGCGATCGTGAGGTAGTCGCCGGCGCCGAGCACCGCGGCCTGGCCGGTGTGGATCGGCCGGGCATCGGTGCCGACCGTGCCGGACCCATTGAGCACGTAGACCAAGGCGTTGAAGTCGACGTTCCACGGCAGCTCGAGGCGGGCGCCCGGCTCGATCGTGGCGTGCACGAGCGACATCGGGGTGTACGTCGCGCCGGGGCCGGCGTGACCGGCCACGGTGCCGGCGATGACGCGGACCAACGCACCGGCGTCGGCGCTCGTCAGCAGCTGGACGGACCCGGAACGGATGTCCTGGTAGCGCGGATCGTTCATCTTCGCGTCGCGCGGCAGGTTCACCCAGAGCTGGATGCCGTGGAACAGGCCACCCTGCTGGACCAGCCACTCCGGCGGGGCCTCGATGTGCAGCAGCCCCGAGCCGGCGGTCATCCACTGGGTGTCGCCGTTGGTGATCGTGCCACCACCACCGTGGCTGTCCTGGTGGTCGAAGACGCCGTCGATGATGTAGGTGACGGTCTCGAAGCCCCGGTGCGGGTGCCAGGGCGTCCCCTTGGGCTCGCCGGGCGCGTACTCCACCTCGCCCATCTGGTCCATCATGATGAACGGGTCGAGGTGCTGCAGGTCGATGCCCGCGAACGCACGGCGCACCGGGAAGCCCTCACCCTCGTAGCCCTGGGGCGCGGTGCTGACCTGCCACACGGGACGCGGCTGATCGCCCAGCCCGGGAACGGGCAGCCGGGGCAGGACGGTGAGGTCGTCGACGGTCACGGCGGGCATCGGGCGGCTCCTGGCTGGGCGCGGGCGGGGGCACCCGGCTCAACGGTCGTTGAAAGTTGGATATTCCGCCGGCCGTCAGGGTGCCGTCAAGGCCGGCAGGTGCACCCGGAAGGTCGTGCCCTCCCCCGGCGCGGACTCGACGGTCATGGTGCCGCCGTGCTTCTCGACGATCGCATGCGCGATCGAGAGCCCCAGGCCACTGCCGGGGATCGCCTGCTCCTGGGCGAGCGTGGAGCGGAAGAACCTCGTGAACAGTCGCTCCTGCTCCTGGTGGGGGATGCCGATGCCGGTGTCGCTCACCTCGATCAACGAGCCGTCGGGGCCGTGCCGCAGGACCACCCGCACCCGGCCATGCTCCGGGGTGAACTTCACGGCGTTGCCGACCAGGTTGATGACGACCCGCTCGAGCATGTCGCGGTCGCCGAGGAACGGGATCGGCTCGTCGGGGAGGTCGACGGTGAGCTCGAGCGACCGCCGCTCCAGCGTCGGCGCCACGACCCCGGCACCGGCCGCCACCAGGGTGCGCAGGTCGAAGACCCGGTCGACGAAGCCGATCGCGCCCTCCTGCACGCGCGAGAGCGTCAGCAGGTCGTCGATGAGCGAGAGCAGCCGGGTGCTGTTGGCGGCGACCCGGCGTACGGCGTTGAGCTGCTCGATCCGCAGGTCGCCGTACACGCCGTCCTCGAGCAGCTCGATGTAGCCGAGGATGCTCGTGATCGGGGTGCGCAGCTCATGGCTGACGCTGGACACGAAGGCGTCCTTGACCTGGTCGACCTCGCGCAGCCGCTCGACCGCCTGCCGCTCGGCCTCGAGCGACTCCTCGAGACGGCGCTGGGCCTCGACCCGCTCGGTGATGTCCTCGGAGGTGCTCACGTAGCCGAGCACCTGTCCGCGGTCGTCCTCGATGCGGTTGAGCGACATCGAGTGGCTGCGTTCCTCGCCGTCCTTGCGCACGAAGCGCATGTCGGTGGCGCCCTTGCCGATCACCGCCGCCGCCACCGCGGTGAAGTCGTCGGCCACCCCCAGCTCGGCGGCCTTCTCCGAGATCGCCTCGGCGGAGTGGAACTGCCGGGTCAGCTGGCCGAGCACCTCCTCGGCCCGGTATCCCAGCAGCCGTTCCGCGCCGGGATTGAACAGCGTGATCCGGCCCAGCTCGTCGGTGCCGATGATCGCGACGCCGGCGGCGCCGTTGACGATGTTCTGCACCCGGTCCCGCTCGGCGGCGGTCTGGCGGGCGTGCTCGAGCTGCTCGCCCACCGTCAGCACCAGCGGGATCACCACGAGCGCGCAGACCGTGCTGTACGTCGCGAGCAGGACGCCCTGGCCCTCGACGGAGATCCCGTGGCGGCCCCCGGCGTTGGCGAACGGCCCGTGACCCCAGGTCGTCAGCACGATCGCGAACCCCAGCACGGCCAGCAGCTGGGCCACCGCCTCGTAGGGGCTGCTGCGCATCCCGCCCCACACGAGCACCGGGATCACGAGGAACACCATCGAGGGGGAGTCCTGCGGCACGAAGACGACCGGGGTGATCGTGAGGATCAGGACCCACTGGGCCAGCCGCTCCCCGGGCCGCGCGACCGGGGCGTGGTTGCGCAGCCGGCAGAACAGCGGCACCACCGTCAGCTGCGCACCCAGGTGTGACGTGCCGACCGCCAGCGCGAGCATCCAGGGGTCGCCCCAACCGGTCACGAGACTGGTCAGCCCGGTGACCCCGGCGACCGACACCGCGCCCGCGAACCCGCTGCCGAGCCACCGCGCCAGGTCCGAGCTCGTGCGCAGCATCGGGCGCTCGCGCCTGCCCTGCGCGACGACTCGCCACGTCACCCAGACGCCCAGCGCGATCCCGGCGCCGAGCCCCACGGCGACGTCGAGGTCCCGGCCCCCGACCCAGATGCTGAGCGCCGCCAGCACTCCGATGACCCCCACGAGCACCGGGGTGCGTGGGCGCGGCGCCACGAGCAGACACGCCGTACCGAGCCCGGCCGGCCAGATGCCGACCGCGTGCCCACCGTCGGGCGCACCGCGGACCGCGGTGACGCCGATCAGCGTCATCAGCGTGAGCAGGGCGACGACGCGCGCATGCCCCGACCTCGCCACTGACCCACCTCTCTCGAGCGCGCACCCGCACTCACCGTCGCCGGGTACATCTTGGCGCTGCCGTGCCCCGCGTGCAGGAAGACCGGTCAGACTCGCACTACGTTGGTGCGGTGACTTCGTCGAAGAGCAGCTATGACGCGGTGGTCGTCGGGGGCGGGCACAACGGCCTGGTCGCCGCCGCCTACCTCGCCCGCGCCGGCCTGTCGGTGCTCGTCCTCGAACGCCTCGACCACACCGGCGGTGCGGCGGTCTCGGCGCGCGCGTTCGCCGGCAGCCCCGTGCGGCTGTCGCGCTACTCCTACCTCGTCTCGCTGCTGCCCGACCAGCTGATCGCCGACCTCGGGCTCGACCTGCGGCTCGCGTCGCGCTCGGTGGCGTCGTACACCCCGACGCTGCGCGGCGGCCGCCCCGACGGCCTGCTCGTGCAGCGGCCGGCCGGCCCTGAGACGGCCGAGTCGTTCCGCCGACTCACCGGTGGCGACGCCGAGTACGCCGCCTGGGAGCGGTTCTACACCGAGGTCGGCACGCTCGCCGAGACCGTCGCGCCGACGCTGCTCCAGCCGCTGCCGCTCGAGCGCGAGATCCGCGAGCGCGTCGACCCGGCGGTGTGGACCGACGTCGTCCAGCGCCCGATCGGCGAGGCGATCGAGGCCCGCTTCGCCGACGACACCGTGCGCGGCGTCGTGGCGACCGACGCGCTGATCGGGACGTTCGCGTCCCTGCACGACCCTTCGCTGGTGCAGAACCGCTGCTTCCTCTACCACCTGATCGGCAACGGCACCGGCGAGTGGCGGGTGCCGATCGGCGGGATGGGCGCCGTCACCGACGAGCTCGCCCGGGTGGCCCGCGCGGCGGGCGCGGAGATCCTCACCTCGGCCGGCGTGAGCGCGATCCGCGCCGGCGAGGACCGGGCCGAGGTCAGCTGGGACGACGCCGCCGGCCGGCACACCGTCACCGCCCGGCACGTGCTCTCCAACGTCGCACCGTGGGTGCTGCGCATCCTGCTCGGCGAGGGCGAGGAGCCCGAGACCAAGCCGCAGGGTTCGCAGCTCAAGATCAACCTGCTGCTGGACCGGCTGCCGCGACTGCGCTCCGGGGTGGACCCGGAGGTCGCGTTCGCCGGCACCCTCCACGTCGCCGAGGACCTCAGCCAGCTGGAGGCGGCGTACGCCGACGCGGCGGCCGGCCGGGTGCCGAGCACGCTCCCCGGGGAGGTGTACTGCCACTCGCTCACGGACCGCTCGATCCTCGGTGACGCGCCGGCCGGCACCCACACGCTGACCTACTTCGGCGTCCACACGCCCGCGTCGCTGTTCGAGGCCGACCCGGTCGGCGCGAAGGAGACCGCGGTGGCCCGCGCGCTGGCAGCGCTCGACGAGCACCTCGCGGAGCCGATCGAGTCCTGCCTGGCCCGCGACGCCGACGGGGCGCCGTGCATCGAGGCCAAGACACCGCAGGACATCGAGCGCGATCTGGCGATGCCCGGGGGCCACATCTTCCACGGCGACCTCGACTGGCCGTGGGCGCCGAACCGGGCTCGGCTTGAGACGCCGGCCCAGCAGTGGGGCGTCCAGACCGACATCGGTTCCGTGCTCGTCTGCGGCTCGGGATCGCGGCGCGGCGGCGCCGTGTCGGGGCTCGGCGGCCACAGCGCCGCTCAGGCCGTGCTCGCCTCCCGCTGAGCCCGAGGCCCGGGCCACCCCACGATTTTTTCCACCGCTCGCCCGCTGGTAGAGTTCACGTCGCTTCACCGCACGCGCCATTAGCTCAATTGGCAGAGCAGCTGACTCTTAATCAGCGGGTTCGGGGTTCGAGTCCCTGATGGCGTACCACCCACGAAGGCCCCGGTCGCACCAGCGACCGGGGCCTTTCGCATGCGGACCCGGTCAGCGGCGGCGAGCCAGGATGATCGCGAAGTCGTCGTCGGGATCGGTCCAGGTGCGCGCCACCGCGAGGCCGGCGTCGTCGAGCTCCGCGCCGATCCGGTCGAGCCGGAACTTCGTGGAGATCTCGATGCGCAGCTCCTCACCCACGTGCAGGTCGAGCTCGAGATCGGCGCCGGGGATCCGCACCCGCTGCGGCATCTCGGCGCGCAGGCGCAGGTCCATCCGCTCCATCCGGGCGTCCCACAGCGGGGCGTAGCTGAAGCCGTCGGCGTCGAAGTCGGCGTCGAGCTCGCGGTTGAGCACCCGCACCGCGTTGCGCACGAACTCCTCGGTGACACCGGCCGCGTCGTCGTACGCCGCGACCAGCCGGTCGGCGTCCTTGACGAGGTCGACGCCGAGCAGCAGCCACTCCCCGCTGTCGAGGGAGTCGCCGAGCGCGCCGAGGAACGCCCGCCGCTCCTCGAGGTAGAGGTTGCCGATCGTGCTGCCGAGGAACGCGATCAGCCGGCGACCACGCCGCGGCAGGCGCCCCAGGTGCAGGGTGAAGTCGCCGACGACGGCCTCGACGGCCAGTCCGGGATAGCGGTCGGCGAGCGCGGTGGCCGCCTCGCGCAGCGTGCCCTCCGAGACGTCGACCGGGACGAAACGCTGCAGCCGGCCCGACCTGGCGAAGGCGTCGAGCAGCAGCCGGGTCTTCTCGCTGGTGCCGCTGCCGAGCTCGACGACCGTGGTGGCGTCGCACGCGCCGACGATGTCGTCGGCGTACGCCGTGAGGATCGCCCGCTCGGTGCGCGTCGGGTAGTACTCCGGCAGCCGGGTGATCTCGTCGAAGAGCCGCGAGCCCTCGTCGTCGTAGAGCCACTTCGGCGGCAGCCGTCGTGGGTGCGCGCCGAGGCCGCGTCTCACGTCATCGACCAACGACGTCGCCGCGCGCGCCGGGTCGAGCAGCACCGACACGACCGGCTCCACCCGGCTCATCCGGCGACCGCCGTGTCGCGGTGCCCGGCGGTCGGCGCGCCACCGTCGGCCAGCCGCACGCCGGTCAGCGCCCAGCGGGCGCCGTGGGGGAAGAAGTTGCGGTACGTCGCCCGGGCGTGGCCCGGGGGCGTCAACGCGCAGCCGCCGCGCAGCACCATCTGGTCGGACATGAACTTGCCGTTGTACTCCCCGATGGCGCCGGCCGGCGGGTGGAAGCCCGGATAGGGCAGGTACGCCGAGGAGGTCCACTCCCAGCAGTCCCCGTAGACCTGGCGGATCCGGCCGCCAGCCGGGGCTGCGCTCGCCGGCGCCGGGTGGAAGCTCTGCCGGTCGGCGAGGTTGCCGGCGGAGTGCACCGCGTCGGCCTGGCCGTCGGCGACGACCGCGTGCTCCCACTCCGCCTCGGTCGGCAACCGCTTGCCCGCCCAGGTCGCGTAGGCGTCGGCCTCGTAGCAGCTGACGTGGCTCACCGGCAGTCCAGGGTTGACCGGCCAGGTGCCGTGGAGCGTGTGCTCGAACCAGGTCCCGTCGTGCTGGGTCCAGTACAGCGGCGCCTGCCAGCCCTCCGAGCGGACCCGGCCCCAGCCGTCGGAGAGCCAGAGCTCGTGGCGCTCGTAGCCGCCGTCGGCCATGAACTCCAGCCACTCCGCGTTGGTGACCAGCCGGTCGGCGATCCGGTAGGGCTCCAGCCACTGGCGGTGGCGTGGCTGTTCGTTGTCGAACGCGAAGCCGTCGCCGTCGTGGCCGACCTCGACGAGGCCGCCCTCGACGTCGACCCATCCGAGCTCGTCTGGCTCGCAACGCGGCCGTGGCTCCCCGGCGTACGCCGGCTGCAGCGGGTTGCGCGACAAGACGTGCTTGATGTCCATGAGCAGCAGCTCCTGGTGCTGCTGCTCATGGTGGAAGCCGAGCTCGAGGGTCGGCCGCAGCTTGTGCAGCGTGCCGTCGTCGAGCCCGGCGACCAGGTCGCGCAGCCGGTCGTCGACGTTGCGTCGGTAGACGCCGACGTCGTGGGCACCGGGGCGGGTGATCACGCCCCGCTCCGGGCGCGCGTACCGCGGCCCCAGCGACTCGTAGTAGCTGTTGAACAGGAACCAGTAGGTGTCCTGGAACGGCGCGAACCCGGCCTCGTGGTCGGCGAGCACGAACGTCTCGAAGAACCACGTCACGTGCGCGCGGTGCCACTTGGTGGGCGAGACGTCGGCCATCGACTGCGCCGTCTGGTCCTCGTGCGACAGTGGGGCCGCCAGCGTCTCGGTGTAGGAACGGACCGCGTCGTACTGCTCGAGCACGGTCTTCGGGTCGGCTGCGACGGTCGTCATGCGGTACGCCCTTCCGAGAGAGGCGGAGCGACGGCGAACGTGCCGACGCCGAACATCCATGCCGCCGACCACCCTACGTGCGTCGGTCAATGCACTTCCTCAGCACCGCGGGGCCGCGACTTTCACCCTTTCGGGCGTAGCGCCAGACCGGCACCCGGAGCGCCGGGACCGACACCATGTGCACATGCCAGCGCAACCGACCCGGGTGGGGATCGTCGGCCACCAAGAGGTGCTGGCCAAGGGCTTGTTCGCCATGCTCGCCGAGCACCCGCAGCGGGTGGAGATCACCGAGCCGAGCGCCGCGGACGTCATCCTGTACGACGTCCTGGGGGTGCATCGCACGCGCGGCGAGGACCTGCAGCGGCTCGCCCGGGAGAACGCGGCCGTGATCCTCGCCGTCAGTCGCGACCTGCGCCCCGACCTGCGGGCGCGGGCCCTCGTGGCCGGCGCCCACGGCTGGATCTCGATGAGCGTGGGCTCCGAGGAGCTGGTGGCCGCCGTGGAGGCGGCCGCAGCCGGCACGGACCTGCCCGGCCAGGGCGATCGGCTGGGTCAAGACGTCGGGCTGACGCCGCGCGAGGTCGAGGTGCTCGCGCTGATCACCCAGGGCATGAGCAACCAGGAGATCGCCGAGCGGCTCTACCTCTCCATCAACTCGGTGAAGACCTACATCCGGTCTGCGTACGTCAAGATCGGTGCCACCTCACGCGCGCGCGCCGTCGCGTGGTGCCTGCTGCACGGCTTCGCTCCCCCGGACTGAGCGATCTGCGGCGGGGTGTCCTTTCGGACGGTGCGGGTACCCGGGCGGGACCACAGTCGTCTCGGGGAGGTCACCATGGATCCGAAGCAGATCGCGAAGGACGCCTTCGACAAGGTCGTCGCCGGTATCGCCGCCAAGGCCGCGGAGCTCGCAGAGCCGGCCGTGCCCGGCGCACCCGGCAGCGAGCCGCCCACACTCGAGGAGCCGACGCAGCCGCGCCAGCCGCTGCCGCCGACGCCCGACCAAACCGCGCCCCAGGTCCGCACCGCGACCGGTGTCGACACGGGCGCCGCGAGCGCCGACCGCGCGCAGCAGGGGGCCCACCTGACGACCTCGCAGGGCGCCCGGGTCCGCGACACCGACCACTCGCTCAAGGCCGGCGAGCGCGGACCGACGCTCCTGCAGGACCATCACCTGCGCGAGAAGATCACCCACTTCGACCACGAGCGGATCCCCGAGCGCGTCGTGCACGCCCGAGGCGCCGGAGCCCACGGCGTGTTCATCGGCTACGGCACCGCCGACACCGTGACGCGCGCGGGCTTCCTGGCCGAGGACGTCGAGACGCCGGTGTTCGTGCGCTTCTCCACGGTGCTGGGATCGCGGGGGTCGGCCGACACCGTCCGCGACACCCGCGGCTTCGCGACGAAGTTCTACACCGAGGAGGGCACCTTCGACCTCGTCGGCAACAACATGCCGGTGTTCTTCATCCAGGACGGCATCAAGTTCCCCGACGTGATCCACGCCGGCAAGCCGCACCCCGACCGGGAGATCCCGCAGGCCCAGAGCGCCCACGACACGTTCTGGGACTTCGTGTCGCTGCACACCGAGGCCCAGCACCACACGATGTGGAACATGTCCGATCGGGGCATCCCGCGCTCGTACCGGATGATGGAGGGCTTCGGGGTCCACACGTTCCGGTGCGTCAACGACGCCGGCGAGACGTCGCTGGTGAAGTTCCACTGGAAGCCGCGCCTCGGGGTGCACTCCCTGACCTGGGAGGAGGCGCAGCTCCTCGGCGGCATCGACCCCGACTTCCACCGTCGGGACCTGTACGACGCGATCGAGGCCGGCGCCTACCCGGCCTGGGAGCTGGGTCTGCAGGTCTTCCCCGACAGCGCTGACCAGATGTTCGGGGGCATCGACCTGCTCGATCCGACCAAGGTCGTGCCCGAGGAGCTCGCGCCGGTGCAGCCGGTCGGCCTGATGGTGCTGACCGGCAACCCGACCAACTTCTTCGCCGAGACCGAGCAGGTCGCGTTCCACGTCGGGCACCTCGTGACCGGGATCGACGTCACCGACGACCCGCTCCTGCAGGCGCGGCTGTTCTCCTACGTCGACACCCAGCTCACCCGGCTCGGCGGACCGAACTTCTCCCAGATCCCGATCAACCGTCCCCACGCGCCGGTCAACGACATGCTGCGCGACGGCCTGCACCAGCACGCGGACCACGTCGGCGTCGCCCCGTATCGACCCAACTCGCTCGACGGCGGCTGCCCCTTCCATGCGGGCGCGGACGACCGCGCGCTCGAGGACCTGGCGGTCCGCGTGGCCGAGTCGACCAAGGTGCGCGCCAGCCCGGCGTCGTACGACGACCACTACAGCCAGGCCCGGCAGTTCTGGCTGAGCATGTCGCCGGTGGAGCGCGAGCACATCGTGCGCGCCTACACCTTCGAGCTCGGCAAGTGCTACGAGCAGGCGATCAAGGAGCGCCAGCTCCAGTCCCTGGCCAACATCGACCCGGTGCTGTGCGCCGAGGTGGCCACCGGGCTCGGCCTGCCCGCTCCGGAGCCCACGATCCCTCTGGCCGACGCGGAGCCCAGCCCGGCCCTGTCCCAGGTGGGCGAGGCCTGGCCTCCGGACGGGCGGATCGTCGGCGTCGTGGTTGACCCCGACGGCGACCTCGCGGGTGTCGAGGAGCTGCGTGCGCAGGTGTTCGCGGCTGGGATGGTGCCGCTGGTGATCGGCCCGCACGGCGGCACGATCGGCGCCCTGACGGTGCAGCGCACGTTCGCGACTGCCCGCTCGGTCGAGTTCGACGCGGTCCTGCTGGCCGGGTCCCCCGCCCCGGCCCCGGACGCCCTCCCGGCACGCGACGCCAAGGCGGGTGCCGCCGCCACCACGGTCGACCCGCGCGTCGTCCTCCTCCTCGAGGAGTGCTTCCGCCACGCCAAGGTCATCGGCGCCTGGGGCGCGGGGACCGCGGCTCTCGATGCGGCCGGCTGTGGCCAGGAGGCAGGCATCGTCCGCGGCGAGTCGGCCGAGACCGTCTTCGCCGGCGCGCAGGAGCAGATGGCCTTCCACCGCGCCTGGGAGCGGTTCACCTCATGACGGGTGCCGGCCATCTCTTCCGTGCTCTCACCGGCCCCAGACCGCGCGTCGTGGCATGCCGGCAGGCCTCACGGGGCACCCGGGAGGAATGAGCAGCGACACCCGGGCCCGCGAGGCCAGGATCGACGAGGAGGGGCCGGTCGACTCACCGGCCGACCTCTCCCGGCGCTCCTGGATCTTCGTCGCCCGCAAGACCGTGCGGGAGTTCTCCGACGACCAGTGCACGGACTTGGCGGCCGCGCTCACCTACTACGCCGTGCTCGCGGTGTTCCCGGCCGCGATCGCACTGACGTCGCTGCTCGGCCTCGTCGGGCAGGGCACCAGCAGCGTCGAGACGCTGCTGGGCATCATCGAGGACCTCGGCGGGGCCTCGATCGTCGACAGCGTGCGGGACCCGCTGCTGGAGATCAGCCGTTCGCAGACCGCCGGGCTGGCGTTCGCCCTCGGCCTCGCCGGCGCGCTCTGGTCGGCGAGCGGGTACGTCGGGGCGTTCGGTCGCGCCATGAACCGGATCTACGAGATCCGCGAGGGGCGCCCGATCTGGAAGCTGCGCCCGATGATGCTCGCGCTGACCCTGGTGCTGGTCGTGCTCGCCGCCGCCGTCCTGCTCGCGCTGGTCGTCACCGGTCCGGTCACGGCCTCGGTGGGCGACGCCCTCGGCGTCGGGTCGACGCTCCAGCAGGTGTGGAACATCGCGAAGTGGCCGGCGATCGCCGCCGCGGTCGTCGTGATGGTCGCCCTGCTCTACTACGCGACGCCCAACGTGCGGCAGCCGCGATTCCGCTGGGTCAGCGTCGGCGCCGTCCTCGCGATCCTCACCTGGGCCCTGGTGTCGGTCGCGTTCGGCTTCTACGTCGCGAACTTCTCCTCCTACGACAAGACCTACGGGGCGCTCGGCGGCGTGATCGCCTTCCTGCTCTGGATCTGGTTGACCAACCTCGCGCTGCTCTTCGGCGCCGAGCTCGACGCCGAGCTCGAGCGCGGCCGCGAGCTGGAGTCCGGCATCCCGGCGGAGCGCGAGATCCAGCTGCCCCCGCGCGACACCCGCAACATCGACAAGGCCCGTGCGAAGGACGAGGACGACGAGCGGCGCGGCCGCACGATCCGGTTGCGCGCCCGGCGCTCGTCCGGCCGCAGGGGCCACTGACATGGCCCTCACCTCCGTGTGGCGCGACCGTCACCCGGTCGACACCGACGCCTCCGCCACGGTCGGCGGCGAGTGGGACGTCGTCGTGGTCGGCGCGGGCATCACCGGGCTCACCACGGCCGCCCTCCTCGCCCGGGCCGGCCGGTCCGTGCTGGTCGTCGAGGCCCGGCACGTCGGCGCCGGGACGACCGGTGGCAGCACCGCCAAGGTCAGCGTCCAGCAGGGCACGCAGTTCTCCCGCATCGCCCGTCGGCATCCGGCCTCGGTGCTGCGCAAGTACGCCGCGGCCAACCTCGAGGCGCTCGCCTGGGTCGAGCGGTTCTGCGCCGACCACGGCGTCGCGCTGCAGCACCGGCCGGCGTACACCTATGCGACCTCCGCCTCCGGGACCCGCTCGGTCCGTGCGGAGCTCGAGGCCCTGCACCGGGCCGGCATCGAGCAGGCGGCCTGGACCGAGGAGCTGCCGCTGCCGTTCCGGGTGCGTGGTGCCGTGCTCGTGCCCGACCAGGCCCAGCTCGACCCCCTGGAGCTGCTCGACGCCCTCGCGCGCGACGTTCGCGAGCACGGGGCCACGATCGTCGAGGGCGCGCGGGTGCACCGGGTGCACGGTCACGGGCCGCACCGGCTCGTCACCGACGTCGGCGACGCCGAGGCCGGGACCGTGGTGCTCGCGACGAACATGCCGATCCTCGACCGGGGCGGCTTCTTCGCGCGGGCCAAGCCGGCCCGCTCCTACGGACTGGCGTTCCGGACGCCGACCCAGGCGGTGGACGGCATGTACCTCTCCGCCGACGCACCGACCCGCTCGCTGCGCGACACCGTCGCCCCCGACGGCCGCGGCAGCATGCTCCTCGTCGGCGGCGAGGGCCACAAGACCGGAGCCGCGACCTCGGAGCTCGAGCACCTCGAGGGGCTGCGCCGGTGGACGCTGGACCACTTCCCGGAGGCGGTCGAGACCCATGCCTGGTCCGCCCAGGACTACGTGCCCCACCACGCCCTGCCGTTCGTCGGTCCGATCCTCCCCGGGACCGACGGGCTGCTCGTCGCGGGCGGCTACTCGAAGTGGGGCATGACCAACGGGGTCGCCGCCGCTCTGGCGCTGGCCGGCCGGATCCTCGACGGCCATCAGGAGTGGGCCTCGGCGTTCGACCCCTGGAGCACCCGGGAGCTCGCCGGCCTGCCGGAGAGCGCTCGCCTCAACGCCGAGGTCGCGATCGAGCTGACCACCGGCTGGCTGCGGCCGCTGCGCGGCCTCGGCGGCGCCACCCCGGCCGAGGGCGGTGGCGAGGTGCGGCTGGACCGCATCGGCACCCCCACGGCCGTGAGCCGGACCGACGGCGTCGACCACGCCGTGTCCGCGGTGTGCAGCCACCTCGGCGGCATCGTGCGATGGAACGACGCCGAACGCAGCTGGGACTGTCCCCTGCACGGCTCGCGCTTCGGGCCCGAGGGCCACGTGCTCGAAGGCCCCGCGACCTGCGGGCTGCGGCGCCGCTGACCCGTCCGAACCGGACCGTCGGCGCGACTTCCTCAAGACAGCCACAAGGTTCCTCCACGCTGCGGCAACGGTTCGTCCACGGACCCGGATCCGGCCGATCCGGCATGTCACGCTCCTCGGGTCACCCCGAACGACCCGAGGAGCCACCGTGCGAGCACGACTCGTCACCGCCGCGGCCGCAGCCGCCCTGCCCGCCGTCCTGGCGCTGGGCCCCGCGCCGGCGGTCGCCGACGCCGGCGGCAACAACGGCACGATCAAGGTCGCCGAGGTCGACCAGCTCGGCACCGAGAGCAACGACCCGCACGTCGGGTGCACGTTCGCCCTGGAGTGGTACGGCTTCGACGCCGGCGCCACGTCGGTCGTGAGCTTCGAGAGCCAGGACCACGACGTCGCGATCACCGGTGTGCACGGCGCGACGACCGTGCGGCTGGCCGACGACGCCGCCCAGGGCGGCAACGACCTCGACGGCCGGGAGATCTACACGCTCGAGTTCGCGGGCGACCCGCACCCCGAGCAGGGCTACCACGTGAAGGTCACCACGGACACCGAGGGCTCCCGCGGGGCCGACACCAAGTCGAAGACGTTCTGGGTCGGCCCCTGCGAGGACGGCGACGACGCCGGCGGCACCGGCACGCCCACCGGGCCGACCGAGACCGGCCCGGGCAGCACGACCCCGTTCTCGTGGGACTGGCGCTACGCCGACCCGACGTGCGACGCCCTCAGCGTGGCGTACCCGGCCGACCTCCCGAGCGGCCAGGCCAACGACGTCAACGTCCGCATCGAGACCGACCGCGGCCAGGTCACCTTGAACTTCCACAACAACGCCGGCACCTGGAGCGGCACCACGCTGTTCCCCTTCACGACCCACCCGGGCTGGCCGGCCGACGTGGCGTCGTACACCATCACCTGGGTCCAGGTCGGCGGCACCAACTACCACTGGCAGGGCGAGGTCGCCTGCGCCACCGACGGCGACCCGCTCACCCCGGACGTGCCGCAGGCCGTGACCGAGGTGTCCGGGTTCCGCACCGGCGCGCTCGGCCTCTCCCGCGGCGCGACCCCGCCGGCCGACGCGATCGAGGTCGAGCAGGCCGGGACCGAGACGGTGACCTTGGAGCGCTTCACCGGCGGCACCTGGCAGGCCGCGCGCACCGTGCGGACCACCGCCCGGGGCACCGCCCGGGTGACGTTCCCCCGGCTGACCGCCCGCGGGACCCACCTGTTCCGCCTCAGCGTGTCGCAGACGCTCCACAGCACCGGCGCCACCACGGGGACCCTCACCGTCCGGGTCCGCTGACCCGTCGCCGGACCGTCGAGGGCGTCACCCCCGCACGACGAACCTGCGCACGAGGTCGCGGCGGATCTGCGCGTCGGTCCACGCGAAGTGCACCCACTGCTTGCGCGAGAACATCCGCGTCTGGTCGGAGGAGTACGGCGAGCGCGGGTTCTCGGCCTGGCCGTAGGTCAGGATCGTGCGCGCGTCGACCCGCCCGCCCGGCAGGAACGAGATCGCCTGGATGTGCGACGAGCCGTAGGTGATCGGCCGGTAGCGGTCGGTGTTGTCCCGCGCCCACCGGGACGCGAGCGCGTTGGCGTTGCCGACCGCGTCGCCGGTGCCACCCCCGAGCGGGATCGGCGGCGCGCCCCGGTCGCCGGCGACCTGGAGCGACCCCCAGGTCGCGTCGAAGGGGATGCCCCGCTCGCGCAGCGACGCGATCGCGTCGGCCATCGCCTGCACCACCTGCGGGTTGGCGACGTCGAGGTCACGTGGGGTGTTCAGCGGGTCGGCCGGGTCGAACGGGGTGAGCCAGACCGGGTCGACCGCGTCGACGGGCAGGCTGGGCAGCCGGGCCACGAACTCCTCGAAGATGTGGGTGCCGACCGAGTCGGTGTTCGAGCGGCCGTCCCAGTCGTGCAGCACCTGGCAGGCCTCGGTCTCACCGGTGGCCGCGCAGACGGTGTCGAGCGCGCCGTTCGCGCGCATCACCTCGGCGGTCATCAGCCGGTTCTCGTGCTCGTGCCCGCGCAGGCTGCGTGGCGACTCCTTGGCGCCCGCGGCCAGCCGGTCCATGACGTAGTGGGAGACCATCCGGGTCCGCATCGTGCGCACGCAGCGCTCGCAGCCGATGATGCCGGCGTACCCCTCCAACGGCTGGGCCGGGTTGGGCAGCCAGTAGGAGTCGTTGGCGTTCATCACCCAGTCGCGGCGCACCTCCATCGGCAGGTTGGCCGGCCCGAAGATGCCGGGCCGCTCGGCGTCCGCGTCGGACCCCCAGGCGCAGCGCGAGTCCGCGAACGTGCCGTCGAGGCCGGGCAGACCCGCGACCTGGTCGAGGACCAGCCCGGTGGGGGTCATGCACTGCTGCGCCAGGGCATCGGGCACGTTGGGCACCACCGAGTGGTCGGCGTACAAGACGTTGCCGCGCCGGTCGGCGGCGGTGGTGTTGACCCAGGGCATGCCGCCGGCCGCGTCCTGGCGCCGGAGCAGGTCACGGACGCCGGTCGCCTTGCCCATGTCGAGGAACGTGTCGATCGTGCGCAGGTGCTCGGCGTTGGCGTCGCGGATCGCCCACACGCTGGCCGGGCTCCACGGCATCAGCAGCGCGGGCGCGTCGATCACGTACCCCTGCGGCGTGCGGTAGAGGTCCTCGGTGACGGTGCCGAGTGATCCGTCGTCCTTCTTGACCGTGACCTTCACGGTGTCGTGGATCAGGTCCTTCGGTCCCGCGTCGGTGAGGTAGGTGGTGCCGGGGCCGACGGTCTTGTACTCGTACGGCGTGAACCGGTACGCCGTCGACACCGTGTGGCTCCAGGCCACGTGCTTGTTCCAGCCGATGTTGACGACCGGCGAGCCGATCAGGGAGGCCCCGGCCACGTCGTAGCGCCCCGGGATCGTGAGGTGCTGCTGGGTGAAGTGGTAGCGGCCGCGCCACGGGAAGTGTGGGTTGCCGAGCAGCATGCCCTTGCCGGTCGTGGTCGCGGCTCCGCCGACCGCGGTGGCGTTGGAGCCGAAGGGCGCCTCGGGGTCGCGGCCGAGTCCCCTCAGCAGGGCGTCGCGGTCGACGTCCGCGGCCTGGACCGGCAGCTCCGGAAGCCCGGGGTCGGCGGCCGACGGCGGCGCCGCATCGACGATCTCCTTGACGAACACGCCGGCGGAGGCGAGCAGGTTGGCCAGGTAGACGCCGTACCAGAGGTCGAGCGCGGTCACGTTCGGCTTCAGGTACGGCGCGCCGGCGCAGGCCGGGTCGGTGACCTTGTTGCTCCGCAGCCACTCGTTGGCCCCCGCGACGTAGCCGTCGACCATCGCGCGGGCCTCGCGACCCGGCCCGCGGACCGGGTCCTTCAGCAGCCGCTCGACCACCCGGCGCTGGTGCAGGGACGCGACGAACGCGTCCACCTGCAGGTTGGAGGCCTGCAACGTGACCTGGTCGTTGTAGCGCTTGTCCGGGCCGAACCACCGCGAGCGCTCACCCCGCGCGGTCACCAGCGTGTCGGCCAACGTGCACACGGACGCGTCGGTGGCGGCGTACCCGGCCCCGAAGCCGAGGGAGCCGAAGTCGTCCGCAGTGATGTGCGGGATGCCGTGCTCGGTGACCTCGATCGTCGCGCGGTAGGTCCGCGCGCGGTCGCGCGCGGACCCGGGTGCCGCGTCGGCGGCGGGGAGCGCGACCGCGGCGAGCGGCAGCAGGGTCGCGGTGGCGGTGACGGCGATCAGGCGTCGGAGCATGCCCGCACAACGGGCGGGGTGAGTCGTGGGTTACGTGCTACAGGTAGAGGCCGGTGGCGCTGTCGCCGACCCGGTCGGCGGCGACGGCGTGCACGTCGCGCTCGCGCATCACGATGTAGAGCTCGCCGGCGACCTCGACCTCCGCCTTGTCCTCGGGCTCGAAGAGGACCTTGTCGCCGACCTCGACCGAGCGCACGTGCGGCCCGGCGGCGACCACCTTCGACCACGAGAGCCGGCGGGCTCCCATGGCGGCGGTCGCGGGGATCACGATGCCCCCGGACGAGCGGCGCTCGCCGGCCTCGCGGTCCACCTCGACCAGCAGCCGGTCGTGCAACATCTTGATGGGCGTCTTGTCCCCGCCCGGGCTGCTCACCTTCGCCACGGTGTCAGCGCACGACCTTGCGGACGACCACGAACAACGTGACGACTCCGACGACGATGCCGGCGGTCTTGAGGATGTTGTCGGTGCGCGGCTGCCCGGTCGCGGGGTCGACGAAGTGCGCCTTGATGCTGCTGACCTCGCGGCCGACGATCGTCTTCGGGCTGGCGCGGTAGAGGAGCTGGTCGATGGTGCTGGCCAGGCGTTCCCTGGTCTCCTCGATCTCGCGCTCGAGGGAGGACAGCTGGTTGTCCTGGCTCACGGGGCACTCCTCCGACGTCGGTGTCGGTTGGAGGCTATCAACCACGACGGTCCCGGGTCAGGACCGGGGCCCGGCCGTCCGCGGGTCGAATCCGAAGGGCAGCTCGAGCCGGTGGGCGCGCATCAGCTCGGCGTCGGTGAGCACGTCGTACGTCGACCCGTCGGCGACGACCGTGCCGCCGCTGAGCACCACGGAGCGGGGGCACAGCTCGAGGGCGTAGGGCAGGTCGTGGGTGACCATCAAGACGGTGACGTCGAGCGAGCGCAGGATGTCGGCGAGCTCGCGGCGGCTGGCGGGGTCGAGGTTGGACGAGGGCTCGTCCAGCACGAGGATCTCCGGCTCCATCGCGAGCACGGTCGCCACCGCGACCCGGCGGCGCTGGCCGAACGAGAGGTGGTGCGGCGGCCGGTCGGCGTACTCCTCCATGCCGACCTGCTCGAGCGCGCGGAGCACCCGCCGGTCGAGCTCGGCGCCGCGCAGGCCGAGGTTGGCCGGCCCGAACCCGACGTCGGCGCGCACGGTACCCATGAACAGCTGGTCGTCGGGGTCCTGGAACACCACCCCGACGCGACGGCGGATCTCCGTGAGGTTGGCCTTGTCGACGGGGAGCCCGCTGACCGCAACCGTGCCCGCACCCGCCGTCAGGATCCCGTTGAGGTGAAGCACCAGCGTGGTCTTGCCGGCGCCGTTGGGGCCGAGCAGCGCGACCCGCTCACCGCGGTGGACGTGGAGGTCGACGCCGTAGAGCGCCTGGTGGCCGTCGGGGTAGGCGTAGGCCAGGCCGCGGACGTCGAGCACGGGCGTGCTCATGCGCTCATCCCCTCGGTGTTCATCGGGGCATCCTGCCGGTGTAGCCGCGCGAGAGCATCGCCAGGTGCACCCGCTCGCCGCGCTCGTAGGAGCGGATGAACAGCGCGCCCGCCGAGCGGGCCAGCACCGGCCAGTGCCGCGGGTTGCGCGCGGAGAACCCGCGGGCCTCGCGGGCGATCCGCATCCGCTGCATCTCGCCGGTGACCACGTCGAGGTAGCGGACCATGAACGCCATGATCTGCACGAGCTGCTGGGGCACCCGGAGCCGCTCGAGACCGACCAGCAGGTCCTGCGGCTCGGTGGTCGCCGCGAGCGTGAGGCTGGCGAGCACGCCGAGCGTGCCCTTGACCAGCAGGGCGATGCCGGCCTCGAGGCCGTGCTCGCTGACGCTCACCCCGAGCACCTCGGTCTGCGGACCGGTCGCGACGAACGGCAGCAGCACCGCGAACACGACGAACGGCAGCTCGACCACCGTCCGCTTCAGCAGGTACGCCGGGGGCACCCGGCTCACGCCGATGACGAGACCGAGCAGCACGGCGTACGCCGCGAACACGGGGTAGGCGTCACCCGGCGTCGCGACCACGACGACCGCGAACGCCAGCAGCGCCAGGACCTTCAGGTGCGCCGGGGCGCGGTGGACCGGTGAGTGGCCGTGGAAGTGCAGCTTGTGGCCGTGTCCGGCGCCCACCTCAGGACTGCTCGTCTCGCGGACGGCGACGCCGCACGGCGTACGTGACCCCGCCGGCGAGCCCGAGGACCACGAGCACGCCGAGGACACCCGTCGCGCCGCTGTAGCCGCCGAGCAGGCCGTCGCGGCCCTTCTCGGTGTGGGCGAAGCCGTGGTCCTGGGAGACCCTGGTGAGGCCGTCGGGGTCACTGTCGGCGAACCGGCTCACGACGCCGGCCAGCACCAGGGCGAGGACCGCGATGCCGAGCACGACCCACCGGGTGGCGACCCTCCTCATGCGACGGCCGGCTTCTTGATGACGAGCTCGCGCCGAGCGAGCACCGGTCGCGCGCCGTAGACGAGATCGGGGCGGACGCCGATGATCGCGCCGACCGCCAGGCAGGTGATCACGCCCTCGCCGATGCCGATCAGCGTGTGCACGCCGAACATCGCGGTCATCAGTGTGTGGAACGCGATGTCCGCCGTGCCACCGACGGCGTAGAGCAGGACGAAGACCGAGGCGGCGACCGGCACCGACGCGAACGCGCCGATGCCCGCCTGCACCGGCGTGAGCGAGAGGCGCTTGGGGAGCACGGCCTGGAGGAGCCGGAACGCGATCCAGCCGACCAGCACCGTCGTGACGGCCATCAGCACGATGTTGGTGCCGAGCGCGGTGATGCCGCCATCGGCGAAGAGCAGCGACTGGACCAGGAGCACCACGCTGACGCATAGGACACCGGTCCACGGCCCGACCAGCACCGCCGCCAGGGCGCCGCCCATGAGGTGGCCGCTGGTGCCGGTACCCACGGGGAAGTTCAGCATCTGCACGGCGAAGATGAACGCGGCGACCAGCCCGGCCATCGGCGCGGTCTTGTCGTCGAGCTCGTTGCGGGCCTTGAGCAGCGCCACCCCCACCGCGGCGACCGCGACCGCGCCCGTGGCGGCGGAGGTCGGGGCGTCGAGGAACCCGTCGGGGACGTGCATGCACTCTCCTGCTCAGCAAGTAGGTTCGTCGTAGACCCGAGAACGTGCCCAGCCTACGCTATTGCACATTGCTTGCAACAAGGAGCCGATCGTGACCGAGCGCCTCTCCCCCGGCGACACCGCCCCCGAGTTCACCCTCACCGACGACACCGGCACGGAGGTCGCGCTGAGCGACTTCCTCGGCCGCAAGGTGATCGTGTACTTCTACCCGGCCGCGATGACGCCGGGCTGCACCAAGCAGGCCTGCGACTTCACCGACACCCTCGACTCGTTCCGGGCCGAGGGCTACGAGGTCCTCGGCATCTCGCCGGACAAGCCGGAGAAGCTGGCGAAGTTCCGCGCGCGCGACGCCCTGACGATCACCCTGCTCTCCGACCCCGACAAGTCGGTGATGCAGCAGTACGGCGCATACGGGGAGAAGAAGCTCTACGGCAAGACCGTCGAGGGCGTGATCCGCTCCACCGTGGTCGTCGACGAGGACGGCAAGGTCTTCCTCGCCCAGTACAACGTCAAGGCCACCGGCCACGTCGCCAAACTCCGCAAGGACCTCGCGCTCAACAACGCCGACGAGGAGCCGCGCTGACGCGGGTTTCACCGGTCGGCCGGTGAAACCCGCACGACACGCCGGGGCGCCTCGGCGTGTCGTGCGGGTTTCGGCTGCCAAGTCGCCGTGAGGGGCCGTGCGAGACTTCACCCGCGCGCCCGTAGCCCAATTGGCAGAGGCACCAGGTTTAGGTCCTGGCCAGTGCGAGTTCGACTCTCGCCGGGCGCACCCGCCTTCCCCAGGCTGGCTCAACCCTCCTCACGGAGCCGCGGCACGGTGGCGCCGTCGGGCTTGATGCCGGTCTTGTCGGCGTAGAACGCGCGGATCCGGTCCATGTCGGCGCGCACGTCGCCGCTGAGCTCGAAGGTCGGCCCCCACCCGACGGTCCGCGAGGGCGCGTCGAGGAAGGCCAGGGTCACCGGGATCCCGGTCTGCTGGGAGATCCGGTAGAACCCCGACTTCCAGTACTCCCCCTTGCTGCGGGTGCCCTCGGCCGCGATGCCGAGCAGGAACGCCTCGTCGGTCTCCGCGTCGGCCAGCAGCGCGCGGATCGTCGCTCCGGGGTTGGCCCGGTCGAGCGCGACGGCACCGGTGGCGCGCATGATCGGCGCCAGCGGCCCCTTGAAGAACGCGTCCTTGACCAGCAGCCGGATCTGCACGTTGCTGTCCCAGGCCAGGAGCATCGTCAGCACCCAGTCCCAGTTGGAGGTGTGCGGCGCACCGACCAGGATGCCCTTGCGCGGCACCGTCCCGACGGTCTTCCAGCGCGAGAGCCTGAGCAGCAGCCTGGCGAGGTTGCGGCGGAGGAAGAAGTGGCGCGTCATCCGAGGATCCGGGCCACGATCGGCGCCATCCGACGCAGTGCCCACCCGCGGTGGGAGATCGCGTCCTTGTCCTCGACGGTGAGCTCGGCGGTGGTCAGACCGGGACGGTCGTCGGCCACGAACAGCACGTCGTACCCGAACCCGCCGGTGCCCCGCGTCTCGTGGATCACCCGCCCGGGCATCACGCCGCTGGTCAGCTCCTCGCCGCCGTCGTGGCAGAACGCGACCGCGCACTGGAAGTGGGCGGTACGCCGCTCGTCGGGCACGTCGCCCAGCTGCGCGAGCAGCAGCTCGTTGTTGCGGGCGTCGCTCTTGGGCGGCCCGGCCCAGCGGGCCGACAGCACGCCGGGCATGCCGTTGAGCGCGTCCACGCAGAGGCCACTGTCGTCGGCCAACGACGGCAGCCCGGTCGCCGCCCGGCCGGCCCGTGCCTTGAGCAGGGCGTTGCCCTCGAACGTGGGCTGGTCCTCGACGGGCTCGTCGTAGTGGTCCACGTCGTCGATGCCGACGACGACGATCCCCGGGACGTGCTCGCGGAGGATCCGCTCCATCTCCTCGATCTTCTTGCGGTTGCGCGAGGCCAGGAACACCCGCGGAGCCGCGTCGCCCACCGGAGCCGTCACCGCGCCAACGCCTCCTGCTGGAGCCGGGTCAGGTCGGCGCAGCCCTTCTCGGCCAGCGCGAGCAGGGCGTCGAGTTCGGCCCGCTCGAAGGCCGCACCCTCCGCGGTGCCCTGCACCTCGACGAACTTGCCGTCGCCGGTCATCACGACGTTCATGTCGGTCTCGGCGCGCACGTCCTCGACGTAGGGCAGGTCCAGGCGGGGTACGCCGTCGATGATCCCGACGCTCACCGCGGCCACGGAGCCGGTGAGCGGCTCACCGGTCAGCGCGCCGGTCGAGCGCAGGTGGGCGACGGCGTCCGCGAGCGCGACGTACGCGCCGGTGATCGCGGCGGTGCGGGTGCCGCCGTCGGCCTGGAGCACGTCGCAGTCGAGCTGGATGGTGTTCTCGCCGAGCGCCTTGTAGTCGATCACGGCACGCAGCGACCGGCCGATCAGCCGGCTGATCTCGTGGGTGCGGCCGCCGATCCGGCCCTTGACCGACTCGCGCTCGGAGCGGGTGTTGGTGGAGGCGGGGAGCATCGCGTACTCGGCGGTCACCCAGCCGAGACCCGAGCCCTTGCGCCACCGCGGCACGCCCTCGGACGCGGAGGCGGCGCAGAGCACCTTGGTCCGGCCGAACTCCACCAGCACGGATCCGGCCGCGTGGTCCAGCCAGTGCCGGGTGATCGTGATCGGACGGAGCTCGTCGTCGGCCCGGCCATCGGCACGTGGGACTGCAGTCATGCGGTGACCCTAGCCCGGTCGGCGAGCGCCAGCCGCACCGCCCACGGACCGAGGTCGCGGGCCCGCCGCCCCACCCACGGCGCGCCCTCGGCGACCATCCAGACCAGGTCTCGCCGCCAGCTCGGCTCGAAGCCGCCCCCGAGCTCGAGCCCGGGCGGCTCGAAGACCAGGCCGTGTCCTGCCAACAGGTCGGCGTAGGCGCGGGCGAGCACCCGGTGTCCCAGCTCGGAGGGGTGCAGCCGGTCGACCGACCAGAACCGACGGCTGGTCACCTCCGGCCGGCTCGCCAGGTCGAGCCGCAGCCCGCCGTACGCCTCGTGGATCTCGTCGTAGACCTGGTTGACCGCCTCGATCCGGGCGGCCAGCGGGCGTCGGAGCACACCGGGGAGCCCGAAGACCGCGCCGTGGTCGTGGAACCGCGCCGTCAGCAGCAGCGCACCGGAGGCGTGCAGCGCCTCGGCGCAGGTCATCAGGTCCGCGCGGATCAGGGCGGGGTCCCAGCTCGAGCGCATCGTGTCGTTGATGCCGACGATCAGCGAGGCCACGTCGGGGCGGTGAGCCAGAGCATCACCGAGCTGATCCGCCCGGGTGCTCGCAGCCGTGGCGCCGGAGACAGCGACGTTGCAGAACGAGGTGTCGTACGCCGTCCCGAGGGCGTCGGCCAGCAGCCGGGCCCAGCCCCGCCAACCGCCGGGCACCGGATCGCCGATCCCGTACGTCGTGCTGTCACCGAGGGCCGCGAGCCGCAGGTACATGCCTCAACGGTGTCGCGAGCCGGTTCGGCACCGTCGCCGAGAGATGACGTGTCGCGCAACCCTGCGTGACTACTTCACCTCGGCCCGCAGCACCCGCCAGATGCCCCACGCCAACGGGACGCCCAGCCAGACGACACCCGAGACCACGAGCTCGGCCCAGGCGCGCCCGGAGGTCGACCAGTCCCAGATCGCCTCCTGCGCGACCTGGAAGTCGACCCACGGGCGCAGGTGGTCGAACCAGTCCATCAGTCCGGCGCCGAGGGCGAACAAGCCCGGCAGCACCCACTTGTAGATGAAGAAGACCACGATCGCCGCAGGCGTGTTGAGGAACAGCGCGGCCAGCGCGAACCCCCCGAACATGGCGAGGATCTGGGTGATCGTGAACGCCGCGAAGTCGCTCCACCCGAACGTCCAGTCCACGTGCCCCTCGATCAGGCCGTACAGCGCGTTGCAGACCGCGCCGATGACGGTGGAGACGACCACCGTGGCCAGCGTGAGCACCACGCCGACGAGGGCCTTCGCGGCGATCACCCGCGGCCGCCGGGGCTCGAGGGAGAACGTGACCATCGCGGTGCGCTGGCTCCACTCGGTGGTGAGCACCATGATCCCGAGGACCGGGAGCAGGAAGGACGTCAGGAACGCTGCGGTGCCGACGAAGTCGCCGAACTGCATCGCCTCGTCCTGCACGGTCGTGACCGACAGCGCGATCACCTCCGCCGCGAGCACGAGCAACCCGATCGAGATCAGCAGCCACAGCCCGGCGCGGGTGTCGTAGGACTTGCGCAGCTCGACCCGGAGCAACCGGGCGAACGGCGTCGGCGTGCTGCCCCTGAGGTCGAGGGTCGCCGTCGTCACCTCACTTCACCTCGGCTCGCAGCACCCGCCATACACCGATGCACAGCGGGAGGACCAGCCAGATGAAGCCGGAGGTGGCGAAGTGTGCCCAGTCCTTGCCCGTCATCGTGGCGTCGACCAGCGGCCCCTGGGCGAAGTTGAAGTCGATCCAGGGCTGGAGGTCCTCGAACCATCCGATCAGCGCCGCCCCCAGGCTGAACAGGCCCGGCAGCACGAACGAGTAGACCATGTAGATCACGATCGCGGCCGGGGAGTTGAGGAGCAGGGCCGCGAACGCGAAGCCGGTGAGCATGCCGATCAGCTGCAGCAGGACGAACGCGCCGGTCTGCGCGAAGCTCGCGTCCCAGGTGACGGTGTCGCCCGAGAGCGGTCCGTAGAGGGCGTTGCAGACCGTCGCCAGGACGAGCGCCACGAGGACCGCGGCGAGCGCGAGCCCGACGCCGACGACCAGCTTGGAGACGATCACCAGCGGTCGGCGCGGCTCGAGGGAGAACGTGACCATCGCGGTGCGCTGGCTCCACTCGCTGGTGAGCAGCAGGATCCCGAGGATCGGCAGCAGCACCGCGACCGAGAAGTTCGTCGAGGTCAGGAAGTCGTTGTAGGTGACGGTGATGTCCTGGACGACGACCACCGAGAGCTGGATGACCATCACGACCGCGGTCAGCGCCGCGATGGACAGCAGCAGCCAGAAGCCCGCCCTGGTGTCCCAGGTCTTGCGGAGCTCGACGCGCACCAGCCGCCCGAACGGCGTGGGCTGGGTGCTGGAGATGTCGAGGGAGTGCCCGAGCGCGGGCACGGCTCCCGAGCTGATGCTCATGCCACACCCTCCCGCTGGGTGTCGGAGGTGAGCTCGAGGAACAGGTCCTCGAGGGCGCCCTCGGCCGCGCGCAGGTCGGTGAGCACGATCGCGTTCTCAGCCGCCGCGCGGCCGACCTCGACCGGCTCGGCCTCCACGCGCAGGCCCTCCCCCGCGCTGGTGACCGTGATGCCGCGGGACTTCAGGGCGGCGGCGAGCGCCTCGTTGTCCAGCGCGGTCACGAACGTCGTCGCCGTGCCCTGCACGTCCGCGAGGAGCGACTTCTTGTCGCCCTGCGCCACGATCCGGCCGTGGCCGATGAGGATCATCTCGTCGGCGATGAGCTCGACCTCGTTGAGGAGGTGGCTGGAGAGCAGCACGGTGCCGCCGCGCTCGGCGTACCCCTTGAGGAGCCCGCGCATCCAGCGGATGCCGGCCGGGTCCAGGCCGTTGGCGGGCTCGTCGAGGATCAGCACCGACGGGTCGCCGAGCAGGGCGTGGGCGATGCCCAGGCGCTGCTTCATGCCGAGGGAGTAGTTGCGCAGCCGGCGCTTCGCCTCGGCGGGCGTGAGCGAGACCAGCTCGAGCATCTCGTCGACCCGCTGCGAGGGCAGCCCCATCGTCCGCGCGCCGATCTCGAGGATCTCGCGACCGGTGCGGCCGGCGTGCTGCGCGCCGGCGTCGAGGAGTACGCCGACGTGGCGGCCCGGGTTGGGGATGTCGGTGTAGACGTGCCCGCCGATGGTGACGCGGCCCGAGGTGGGCGGGGTCAGGCCGACCATGACCCGCATCGTGGTCGTCTTGCCGGCGCCGTTGGGGCCGAGGAAGCCGGTCACCCGCCCGGGCTGGCAGACGAAGCTGACGTTGTCCACCGCGGTGAACGAGCCGTACTTCCTGGTGAGTCCTTCGACCGTGATCATGGGGCCCACCCTGCCCGACCACGGGCTCGGATCGCATCGGCCACGCGGATCGACGCCGATGACCAAAGTAGGGGTCCCTCGCGACCGCTGCATCGTCCGGACGGGATCCCGGCGACACTAGCCTGGCGGCGTGGACCGTCCGACGCCCGAGGAGTACCAGCCGCCGCTGCGCGCCTGGAGCCACGTGTGGCGGATGGTGCTGATGCTCGCGATCAGCGCGATCACGTGGCTGCCGGCGTGGGAGACCGAGGCCGACCACAGCGACCTGTGGTGGATCGCCGACATCCTGATCGGCGTGGGCGCGTACGTGCTGGTGTTCTACCGTCGTCGCCACCCGCTGACCGTGGCGGTCGTGACCTCGCTGGCCGGGGGTGTCTCCGGCATCGCCGCCGGCCCCGCCGTGCTGGCCTCCGTCTCGGTCGCCACCCACCGCCGTTGGCGCCAGCTCGCCGTCGTCGGATCGCTGGGCTTCGCCTGTGCGCAGCTCTACAGCACGCTCACCCGCACCGACGAGGACCCGATCTGGATCATCGTCATCGCCAACGCCGTCGCGACCGCGGGCATCTTGGGCTGGGGCATGTACATCGGGTCCCGGCGCGAGCTGATCTGGACCCTGCGCAGCCGCGCCGAGCGCGCCGAGGCGGAGCAGGAGCTGCGGGTCGCGCGGGCGCGCAGCAACGAGCAGGCGCGCATCGCCCGCGAGATGCACGACGTGCTGGCCCACCGGATCTCCCAGATCTCCATGCACGCCGGGGCGCTGGCGTTCCGCGACGACCTGACCGCCGACGAGATGCGCTCCAGCGCGGCGGTGATCCAGGAGAAGGCCCACGAGGCGCTCACCGACCTGCGCGGCGTGCTCGGAGTCCTCCGCGACGACGCGACCGGCGCCCGGCTGCGGGTCCCGCAGCCGACGTACGGCGACCTCCGCGAGCTGGTCGACGAGGCCCGCGCGTCGGGTCTGCGGATCGAGCTGCAGGACCTCGTCCAGGGCGACCCGCCGGACGCCGTCGGACGCACGGTCTACCGGATCGTGCAGGAGGGACTCACGAACGCCCGCAAGCACGCCCCCGGCGCGGTGGTGACCGTCCAGGTCAGCGGCTCTCCCGACGACGGCGTGGACGTGCTGCTGCGCAACCCGATCGGCTTCGGCCGCTCGAGCACCCCCGGCGCCGGCCTGGGACTGGTCGGCCTCGCGGAGCGCGCCGAGCTGCGCGGCGGCCGGCTCGAGGCGGGTCGGGACGGGTCGACGTTCGTCCTGCACGGCTGGATACCGTGGGCCGCATGACCGAGCCGACGACGGTGCTGCTCGTCGACGACGACCCGCTGGTGCGCTCGGCGCTGTCGTTGATGCTCGGCGGCCAGGCCGACCTCCACGTGGTCGGCGAGGCGGGCGACGGGCTCGAGGCGGTGCGGCTCGCCGCCGAGCTGCGTCCCGACGTGGTGCTCATGGACATCCGGATGCCCCGGCTCGACGGGCTCGGCGCGACCCGGGAGCTGCACGCGCACCCCGACCCCCCGCGGGTCATCGTGCTCACGACGTTCGACGCCGACGAGCACGTGGTCGAGGCGCTCGCCTCGGGCGCCGACGGCTTCTTGCTCAAGGACACGCCGCCGCCCCAGATCATCGACGCGATCCGCAAGGTCGTCGACGACGAGCCGATGCTGTCGCCCTCGGTCACCCGCACGCTGATCCGCCGGCTCCGCGACGAGCCCGACGCGGGCGAGGACCTGGTCGCGATCCGCGCCGCCGACGCCCGGGCCCGGCTCGACCTGCTCACCGACCGCGAGCGAGATGTCGCGCTCGCGGTCGGCCGGGGCCTCAGCAACGCCGAGATCGCCCGCGACCTCTATCTCTCGGTGCCCACCGTCAAGGCGCACGTCTCCCGGCTCTTCGACAAGCTCCAGGTGACCAACCGGGTCCAGATCGCCATCTGTGTCCACGACGCCGGGCTGAGCTGATCGCTCGTCGAGACACCACAAGTGGTCGTCTCGGCCGCCGAGGACCAGCCACTTCTGGTGTCTCGACGGGAGAGAGCCGCTGCCGAGAGGCCGCCTACAGCTCGTACGTCGCGCCGGGGCGCGCCAGCTCCACGGGCCCGTCGTAGACCGCGACGGCCTCCGCGAGCGCGTCCGCGGGGTCATGCCAGGGCGGGACGTGGGTCAGCAGCACCCGGCGGGCACCGGCCCGGGCGGCCACCTCGCCGCCGTCGGTGCCGGTCAGGTGCAGGTCCGGGGGGTTGTCGTCGCCGTCGCGGAACGACGCCTCGACCAAGAACACGTCGACGTCGCGGGCCAGGTCGTCGAGCTCCGCGCACGGTCCGGTGTCGCCGCTGTAGGCGAGCGTCACCCCGCCCGCGGTGACCCGCAGGCCGTACGCCGGCACCGGGTGGTTGACCGCGACCGGTTCGACGGTGAACGGACCGATCCGCTCGACGCCGTGCCACTCGCGGAAGTCGAACTCGTGGCGCATGCCGGGGTCGGTCGGCAGGTCGTAGGCGCGGGCCATCCGGTCGGCCGTGCCGGTCGGGCCCCACACGGGGATCGGCGGCTGCGGGCCCCGCGGGTGGTACTTGCGCAGCACGTAGTACCCGGTGAGGTCGAGGCAGTGGTCGGCGTGCAGGTGGCTGAGCAGGACGGCGTCGACGGCCAGCGGGTCGGCGTGACGGTGCAGCGCGCCGAGCGCGCCACTGCCCAGGTCGAGCAGCACCCGCCAGGTGCGCCCGTCGCCGTCCTCGTCCTCGAGCAGGTAGCAGCTGGCCGGCGACTCCGGCCCCGGGTAGGACCCCGAGCATCCCACGATCGTGAGCCGCACCTAGACCACCGGCCCGCCGCCGTGAGGTGCGCGTGCGTCGTACGCCGCCGCGCCGGCCGGCCACGGGCGCGGCGCGCCGGGACACACCGCGGCGATCATGGGAGGGCGCACAGCACGCAAGGCTAGAACCTCCCGCCCCCGCGCGCATGGGCACGCGACCGACGTCACGGGAGACGACGGTCACGGCGGGTACCGTCTGGTGCGTGCCTCGGACCCGTCTCCTCGCCGCGCCCGCCCTCGTCCTGGCGACCGCTCTCGCGGTCGCCGGCTGCTCCACGGACGCACCGCCGCGGGCCGACGCCCGGCTGTCCGCCGCCCCCACGGCCGCCTCGCCCACCCCGGCCCCGACCGCCCACGTGCTGGCGATCTCGGTCGACGGGCTCAACACCGAGGCGATCGAGCGGCTCGGCTCGGACGGCGCGCCGACGTTCCACCGGCTGCTCGGCGAGGGCGCGGGCACGCTCAACGCCCGCACGGAGTACGAGCTCACCGTCACGCTGCCCAACCACACGAGCATGATGACCGGGCGCCGCATCGACGCCGCCAAGGGCGGCCACGGCGTGACGTGGGACCACCATCGCCCGGGCTCGACCGTGCAGCAGGCGGCCGGCCACGGTGTCGCCTCGGTCTTCTCCACCGTGCACGCGTCCGGTGGCAGCACCGCGCTCTACTCCACGAAGTCGAAGTTCTCCCTCTACGAGCGCTCCTGGCCCCGCGGCATCGACACGTTCACGGTCCGCAAGGACCAGCGCCGGCTGGTCGGCCTCGCGCGGGCCGACCTGACCGACGGCGCCCCGACGTTCACGTTCCTGCACGTCTCGCTGCCCGATCGGTTCGGCCACGAGTACGGCGGCATGTCCGATCGCTACCTCGCCGCCGTGCACCGCACCGACACCCAGCTCGGCTCGGTCGTCCGGGCCGTCCAGGACGACGACGTGGTGGTCGTGCTCACCGCCGACCACGGGTTCGCGACCGGCACCACCAGCCACTCGGTCAAGCGCAACGTCGAGAACTACCGCATCCCGTTCCTGGTGTGGGGCCCCGGCGTGGCCGCCGGAGACCTCTACGCGATGAACGCCGACCGCACCGATCCGGGCGCCAGGCGGCCGTCGTACGCCGGGAGCCAGCCGGTGCGCAACGGCGACGTCGCCAACCTCGCGACCGGCCTCCTCGGGATCCGCGACGTCAAGGGCAGCACGATCGGGGCGGACGACCCGCTGGTCGTCACCGACTGATCAGTCGAACAGACGGGGCTGCGGCGGCCCGAGCGACGGGTCGACCCCGTCGAAGAGGCTGCTGACGGACTCCCCCGCGTGGATCCGCTCGATCGCCTGGGCGAACAGGTCGGCGACGGTGCGCACCTCGAGCTCCGGCCAGTCGACCGGCGGCGGCACGGTGTCGGTGGTGACGACCTCGGTGATCATCGGGTGTCCGCGCAGCCGCTCGATGGCCTTGCCGACGAACAGGCCGTGGGTGCAGGCGATCGCGGCCTCGGTGCAGCCCTGCTCGGCCAGCCGGTCGAGCAGCTCGACGATGGAGCCGCCGGTGGCGATCTCGTCGTCGAGGACGATCGCGCGCCGACCGGCGACGTCGCCGACGATCGCGTCGATGACGACCTGGTCGTCGGCCAGCCGCTTCTTGCTGCCGGCGGCCACCGGCACGCCGAGCAGCCGGGCGAACTGGCTCGCGGTCTTGGCGTTGCCGAAGTCCGGGGAGACCACGACCGTCTCGGCGGGGTCGGCGCCCTGGAAGTGGTCGGCGAGCACGCCGAGCGCGGTGAGGTGGTCGACGGGCACGGAGAAGAACGCGTGCACCTGCGGGGCGTGCAGGGTCATCGTGATCACCCGGTCGACGCCCGCCGCGCCGAGCAGGTCGGCGACCAGCCGACCACCGATCGAGAGCCGCGAGGCGTCCTTCTTGTCCGACCGGGCGTAGGCGTAGTACGGGATCACCGCGGTGATCTGGGCCGCGGAGGCGCCGCGCGCGGCATCGACCATCAGCAGCAGCTCCATGAGGTGCTCCTGGGTCGGCGGCGACAGCGGCTGCACGATGTAGACGTCACGCTGGCGGCAGTTCTCCTGGAGCTGGGCCTGCAGGCAGTCGTTGCTGAACCTGGTCATCGCGACCGAGGACAGCGGCACTCCGAGGCCGTCGCAGATCGCCGCCGCGAGAGACCGGTGGGCACTGCCGCTGAAGACGACGATCTCGCGCAAGTGGTGCTCCTGACGGCGACCGGACCGGTGCGGGCTCACCGTAACCCCTGGCCGGTCGCCGCGGGGAGGCATCCCCGGTTTCGGCCGGTCCCCGGGCCGGTCAGGCCCAGAGCTGTCCCTCGAGGCGGTCCTCGGCCTCGTCGACGGTGCCCTCGTAGGCGCCGGTGGAGAGGTACTTCCAGCCACCGTCGGCGACCACGAACGCGATGTCGGCGCGCTCCCCGGTCTTGACCGCCTTGGCGGCCTGCCCGAGCGCGGCGTGCAGGATCGCACCGGTCGAGATGCCGGCGAAGATGCCCTCGAGCTCGAGCAGCTCGCGCACCCGGCGTACGGCGTCGCGCGGGCCGACCGAGAACCGGCTGTCGATCAGGTCGGCGTCGTACAGCTCCGGCACGAAGCCCTCGTCGAGGTTGCGCAGGCCGTAGACGAGCTCGCCGTACCGCGGCTCGGCGGCGACGATCCGCACGTCGGGCTTGGCCGCCCGGAAGAACCGCGAGACGCCCATGAGCGTGCCGGTGGTGCCGAGCCCGGCGACGAAGTGGGTGATCGAGGGCAGGTCGGCGAGCAGCTCGGGGCCGGTGCCCTGCTCGTGGGCGAGCGCGTTGGCGGCGTTGCCGTACTGGTAGAGCATCACCCAGTCGGGGTGCTCGTCGGCGACGCGCTTGGCGACCCGGACCGCCTCGTTCGACCCGCCTGCGGCCGGTGAGGAGATGATCTCGCCGCCCCACATGCGCAGCAGCTGGCGCCGCTCCTCGGAGGTGTTCTCGGGCATCACGCACACGATGCGGTAGCCCTTGAGCTTGGCCGCCATCGCCAGCGAGATGCCGGTGTTGCCGGAGGTCGGCTCGAGGATCGTGCAGCCCGGACGGAGGGTGCCGTCCTTCTCCGCCTCCTCGATCATCCTCAGGGCCGGACGGTCCTTGATGGAGCCGGTGGGGTTGCGGTCCTCGAGCTTGGCCCAGAGGCGTACGTCGGCCGACGGGGACAGCCGGGGCAGCCCCACGAGCGGCGTACCGCCGACCGAGGCGAGGAGGTTGTCGTAGCGGGTCACGTGAGGAAACGCTCCGGATCGAAGTCGGCCAGCGGGATGATCCGGACGCGAGGCAGTGGCTGGGTGAACGCCTTGACGTCGTCCTCGAGGTCGTAGAGAGGCAGGCCGAGCGCCGTCAGCTGGGTGCTCATGAACTCGCGGAAGCCGACCAGACCGACCCGTCGATGGCCGTCGACCAGGCCGGCGAGCTGCTGGACGAAGTCGGCGTCGTGGCTGACGAGCAGCACGTCGGCCTCGTCGTGGCCGGCCAGCGCCACGAGCGTGCGCTGGATCCCGATGTCGACGACCTTCTCCTCGGCCGTGCCGGCCAACGGGACCGGGCGGTAGTCCATCGCCAGCAGCGCCTGCACGAACGACTGCGGCAGGCTGCCGCTGGAGGCGTTGAGGAAGAACAGCCCGGTGACCTGCTGGTCGAGGACCTGGGCGGCGAACGCCGTGACCCGCTCCCAGCGCGGCCGCTCGTCGGGGCTCGGCCGACGCCCGAGCAGCGCATTGCCGAGCGTCGCGTCGATGTTCTCGCCGTCGACGAGGACGAAGGTCCGACGCGCGCCCTCGCTCATGGGGTCAGCAGCCGCCGGCGACGGCCGGCAGCACGACGACCTGGTCACCGTCGCTGAGCTCGGCCTCCAGCCCGCCGATGAACCGGACGTCCTCGTCGTTGACGTAGACGTTGACGAAGCGGCGCAGGTCGCCGTCCTCGATCAGCCGGTCCTTGATGCCCGGGTGGTTGACCTCCAGGTCGTCGATCAGCGCGCTCAGGCTGGCGCCCTCGGCGGTGACCGCCTTCTCGCCGCCCGTGTAGGTGCGCAGGATGGTCGGGATCCGGACCTCGATGGCCATGCGTGTGACTCCTCAGTTGCTTTCCGGCAGCTCGTCGACCACGGTGACCTCTTCCTCGGTCACCTCGCCGTCGACGATCCTGTAGGACCTGAACTCCACGGGTCCCTCGTTATTCCCACCCCCGGCATCGGCCCAGTCGCGGGTGCTGACGAGCACGTAGTGCGCGTTGGGCTCGCTCGCCAGGCCGATGTCCGTGCGGCTCGGGTACGCCTCGGTCGCGGTGTGCGAGTGGTAGACGATCACCGGCTCCTCGTCGTTCGCGTCCATCTCCTTGTAGAGCTGGAGCAGGTCCGTGGAGTCGAACTCGTAGAACGTCGGCGACCCGGCCGCGTTGACCATCTCGACGAGCCGCTCGGGGCGATCGCTGCCCTCGGGGCCCGCGACGACCCCGCACGCCTCGTCGGGGTGGTCGCGCAGGGCATGCGCGACGATGGCGTCGTACGTCGCGCGGGCGATGGTCAGCACCGCACCAGCGTAGGTCGTCAGTGGCGGAACCTGGCCGCGGTCTCATCGGCGAGGACGTCGTCGATACGCTCGCGCAGCCAGTCGCTCATCGGCGGCAGGGCGGCCACCGGCCACCAGCGCACGTCGGTGTTCTCGTCGTCGCCGACGCGGGCCTCGCCGGACAGCCACGTGCAGGAGAACGTGAGGTCGAGGTAGACGCCGAGGTCGCCGTTGCCGTGCACCACCTGAGGGCTGGCGCCGACCGAGGCGAGCCGGTCGACCCGAACTTCGACGCCGGTCTCCTCCAGCGCCTCCCGGGCCGCGCCGACCGCCGGCTCCTCGCCGGGGTCGAGGATGCCCGTGACCGGCGCCCATTCGCCGTTGTCGACGCGCCGGGTGAGCAGCACCTCGGGTCCCTGTTCGCCGGTGCGCAGCACCACCGCGGTCACCGCGGGCAGCCAGAGCTCGCGGGTGCCGACGAGGCGGCGCAGCTCGGCGACGTACGGCGGGATCGGCACGGGTGCTCCTCGCTCAGCTGCTCAGGGCGTGCACGAGGGTCTCCTGCAGGTAGCCGACCCACTCGTAGATGTCGTGCGCCTGGGCTCGGGGGTCGTCGTCGGGCAGCGCGTGCCAGTAGGCCTCGTCGCCCTCCTCGACCCCCAGCCGGGTGGCGAGCGCGAGCCGCAGGTCGGTGAAGGACCGCAGCCACGTCTCCGCGGTCGGCTCGTCGAGCTCGACGTCGATCATCAGCCCGTCGCCGGTGAGCTCCGGGGGCAGCCCGGCGTCCTCCAGGACGTCGATGATCGTGACGGCGGCGGCGGCCTTGCCGTCACGCAGCGACCCCTCGGTGAACCGCCGGAACTCCGCGGCGGCCTCCGGGTCGGCGGGATAGGCGGTCGGGAACAGCCGCGCGAGCACCGGGTCCTCGGGCTCCTGGGTCGGTCCCGTGAAGTCCATCATCGCCTCGAACGGGTCGAGGTCGTCGCGCGGCACGGCCGCCTCGTTGCGCAGCAGCTCCACGAGCTGGCCGGCCAGCGAGCGCAGCAGGTCGGCCTCGAAGCCGGTGAAGTTCGCGATGATCAGCTTGCTCCGGCGGTGGCGCTGGAAGCCGCTCACATCACTCCTGCTTGTCCATCGTGGCCCACAGGCCGTACTCGTGCATGGCCTGCACGTCGCGCTCCATCTCCTCGCGGCTGCCGGAGCTCACCACCGACTTGCCGTCCTCGTGCACCTCCATCATCAGCTTCTCCGCCTTCTTCTTCGGATAGCCGAAGTACTTCTGGAAGACGTAGGTGACGTAGGACATCAGGTTCACGGGATCGTTCCACACGATCGTCACCCACGGCTTGGCGGTCTGGGTGATCTCGTCGGGAGTGAGGGTCGGCTCGACCTCGACGGGCGCGGACACGCAACCCATGTTGGCACACTGTGGGACGTGGCCCACTCCCCCTCGCCCAGCCCCACACCCAGCACCACACCCAGCACCGCGCTCCTGACCGACCACTACGAGCTGACGATGCTGCAGTCGGCGCTGCGCGCCGGCACGGCGGACCGGCGGTCGGTGTTCGAGCTGTTCCCCCGGCGGCTCCCCGAGGGCCGCCGGTACGGCGTGGTGGCCGGTGTCGGCCGGGCGCTGGACGCGATCGAGCGGTTCCGGTTCGACGAGGAGACGCTGGCGGTCCTCACCGACGTGGTGGACGAGCCGACCCTGGAGTGGCTCGCGGCGTACCGCTTCTCCGGGGACGTGTGGGGCTATCCCGAGGGCGAGATGTACTTCCCCTACTCCCCGCTCGCGATCGTCGAGTCGACGTTCGCCGAGGCGGTGCTGCTCGAGACCCTGCTGCTGTCGATCTACAACCACGACTCCGCGATCGCCTCGGCCGCCTCGCGGATGACGCTGGTGGCCGCCGAGCGCCCCTGCATCGAGATGGGCTCGCGGCGCACGCACGAGGAGGCGGCGGTCGCGGCGGCGCGCGCGGCGTACGTCGCGGGGTTCGCGACCACCTCGAACCTCGCCGCCCGCCAGCGCTACGGCGTGCCGAGCGCGGGCACGAGCGCGCACAGCTTCACGCTGCTGCACGACTCCGAGGCCGACGCGTTCCGGGCCCAGGTGACCTCGCTGGGCACGGGCACGACGCTGCTGGTCGACACCTACGACGTCGCGGAGGCGGTCCGGCTCGCCGTGGAGGTCGCCGGACCCGGGCTCGGCGCCGTGCGCCTCGACTCCGGCGACCTCGGCGTGCTCGCCCACGAGGTGCGTGCCCAGCTCGACGGGCTCGGCGCCACCGGCACCCGGATCATCGTCACCAGCGACCTCGACGAGTACGCGATCGCGGCGCTGGCCGCCGCGCCCGTCGACGGGTACGGCGTCGGGACCGAGCTGGTCACCGGCAGCGGCCACCCGACGTGCGGCTTCGTCTACAAGCTGGTGTCGCGGGCCGACGACGCCGGCGAGATGGTCTCGGTCGCCAAGCGCAGCACCGACAAGATCTCGGTCGGCGGGCGCAAGTACGCGCTGCGGCGCCGGTCGCCGTCCGGGGTGGCCGAGGCGGAGGTCGTCGGCATCGGCACGCCACCGCTCGACGACGGTGACGACCGCCCGCTGCTGGTGCCACTCGTCGCCGGCGGGGAGGTCGTCGGCCGGGAGCCGCTCGCCGAGGCCCGGGCCCGCCACCTCGCGGCACGCGCCGAGCTGCCCGTCGCGGTCCAGCAGATGTCACGCGGCGAGCCGGTGATCCCCACCCTCCACGTGTGAGCCGTCGCGCTCGAGCGGAGCGAGAGGGCTGCGACGCGAAGAGGTCGGGCGAGCCCCACGGGTGGGCCCCGGCGAGTCCCACGCGCCCCCGGCGTACCACTTGTCGGCCGAAACCCGCGCGACACGCCGTGGCCCCTCGGCGTGTCGTGCGGGTTTCACCGGTCAGCCGGTGAAACCCGCCGCCCGGGCCAGCTGCGCGGCGAGCGACGGGGCGGTCGGCAGCCGGGTGAGCAGCGTGGCCTGGTAGGCGTGGTAGACGTCCGGCTTGCCGGACCAGACCCCGGTGGTGGGGCGGTTGTCCGGGCCGAGCTCGTGGAACCAACTGCCGGCCCCGGGGAGGTCATCGACGAAATGGCGCTCGACGAAGCCCCACCAGCGGCGCTCCCAGGCGGCGTACGCCTCCTCGCCGGTACGCCGGGCCAGGGCGGCTGCGGCACCGAGCGCCTCGGCCAGGACCCAGTGCATCCGGTGCCGCACGACGGGACGGTCCTGCCAGTCGGTGGTGTAGACGATCCCCGGGGCCCCGTCGACGTCCCAGCCGATGCCGACCGCGCGGTCGAACAGGGCCCGGGCGTCGTCGAGCAGCCAGCCGGGTGCGTCGTCGCCGAGCGCCGACTCGATCTGGAGCAGCAGCCGCGCCCACTCCAGCAGGTGGCCCGGGGTCACGCCGTACGGGCGGAACTGGTCGGTCGGCCGGTCCGCGTTGTACTCCGGCAGCGGCGTCCAGGTGGTGTCGAAGTGCTCGGGGATCCGGTGCCCTCGCTCGGCGGCCACCTCGTGCACGAGGTGCCGCGCGATCTCCAGGGCGCGCCGGTGCCAGCGCGGGTCGCCGAGCACATCGCCCACAGCGAGCGCGGCCTCCACGGTGTGCATGCTGCTGTTCGCACCCCGGTAGTCCTCCGGCACACCGAGGTCGCGCGGGTAGCCGTCGACGACCCGGCCGGTCTCGTCGAGGGCGTACCGCTCGAACGTCGCCAC
>NZ_DASWVI010000268.1:0-7615 GCF_036401255.1 Nocardioides sp.
TTCCTACGCGCTTCGCGCGGGCCAGGGCACGCACCTCGCTGCGTTGGCCTCGCTCGAGTTACGCCCGGTAGCCCTACGCTCGGCCGCCTTGCGATGCACGCACCCTGACCACGCCAAGCATCCAGGAACTTCCGACACGCGACACTAGACTCGACGCCGATGCGTAGCTCGAGCCGGACCGACGGGTGCGCCGCGAGCCGACGGTGGGTCGTGCTCGCCGCGCTGCTCGGCCTGCTCGCGATGCACGGGCTCGCGACCCACGGCACCTCCCACCGAGCGCACGTGTCCGAGTCGATGGCACCGGTGTCTGCCGAGCACATCGGCTCACCGATGGCCGAGGCCGGTGCGGCGACCGGCCCGACCGCATCGCGCAGTCCGTACGTCGAGCGGGACAACGGCCCGGGAGGTGCGAGCGCCCTCTGCCTCGCCGTACTCCTGGCCGGCATCGGCCTGGCCGTCCTGCTCGGACGCCGTCGCGGCGTCGTCCGGGCCCGAGGTGCGTCGCCCGCCGCGTTCGGACACCCGGCGCGCGCGAGGCGCGACCGGGACCCTCCCTGCCTGTTCACGCTGTCGGTCCAGCGCTGCTGAGGAGCACCAGGCGCGAGGTCACCACGGTGACGACGCGCCGCTGCGCCCTGCCCTCCCGACCACGCGACGACAAGGAATCCCCCGATGAACACGAAGAAGCTCGCGGCCGTGGTGGCCGCCGCCCTCCTGACGCTCGGACTCTCCGCCTGCGGCGGCTCCTCCGACGACGGCTCCGACGACAACCAGGCCGAGCACACCGCCCCGAACGGCGACGTCTTCAACGACGCCGACGTCGCCTTCGCGACCCAGATGATCCCCCACCACGCCCAGGCGCTGGCGATGGTCGACCTGACCAGCGGCCGGGACCTCTCCCCCGAGGTCGAGAAGCTGACCGAGGACATCCGGGCCGCACAGGGCCCGGAGATCGAGCAGATGGTCGACTGGCTCACGGCCTGGGACGAGCCGGTCCCCGAGACCATGCGCGACCACGCCAACGCCGAGGACCACGGCATGAGCGGTCACGACATGGATGACAGCTCGGACATGCCGGGCATGATGAGCGACGAGGACATGAGCCGGCTCGAGTCCGCTCGCGGCGCGGACTTCCAGACCATGTGGCTCGAGATGATGATCGAGCACCACGAGGGTGCGATCGAGATGGCGAAGCAGGAGCTCGCGGACGGCACCTTCGGGCCGGCCCAGGAGCTCGCGACGTCCATCGAGACCTCCCAGCAGGCCGAGATCGACCACATGAAGAACCTGCTCGGCTCGTGACCGCGACGTACCCGGCGCTTCGGCGGGTACAGGACGGTTGACAGAACGTCGCCAGCAGAGGAGCGCCGTCGTGAGCAGAGAGGCTCGAGGCCCCGCAGTACGGCCCTACCGCACCCGGTGGTCCGTCATCGCGTTCGTGGTCATCGCCCTCGCCGTGGGGCTGGCCATCATGTTGTGGCAGCTGTCCGGCGACCCGCCGGAAGAGGCCGACTCGGCGCCAGCCCCACCGCGGACCGCTCCCCTGCTGGCGATCCTCGCGATCAGGTGACCGAATCGCACCGTCGGCATCGTCGGCATCCACGTCGACCTGGGCTGCCACCCACTCTTCAGGCCCGGCGTGAATCGGTCAGACTGGCGCGATGACCGATCGGCTCGCCGACCCCACGTCGGCCCTGAAGCACTACCTCCAGCGCTCCCGCGAGGCGCTCCTCTGGAAGCTCGAGGGCCTGTCCGAGCGGGACGCGCGTCTGCCGCGCACGCCGACGGGACTCACGCTCACCGGCATCGTGAAGCACTGCGCCAACGTCGAGATCGGCTACTTCGGGATCACGTTCGGCCGGCCCTGGCCCGAGCCGGAGGACGGGTGCTACGTGCCGCTCGAGGCGTACGACGACGATCCGCAGGCCGACTGGTACCTGCCGGCCGAGGTCTCGACCGCCGACCTGGTCGCCTTCTACCGGCGGGTGTGGACCTTCGCCGACCGCAACATCGACGAGCTCGGTCTGGACGCCGTCGGCGCGCCCCCGTGGTGGGGCGCCCCGGAGGACAACCAGGTCACCATGCACCACATGCTCGTGCGCGTCCACGACGACACCGCCCGGCACGCCGGGCACGCCGACCTGCTGCGCGAGACGATCGACGGCGCCGCCGGCCTCAATCCGACCAATCCCAACGTCCCGGGCGGTGACTTCGACTGGGCCGGCTACCGGGAGAAGCTGACCCGGATCGCCGACGTGTTCCCGGGCTAGGAGTCTGCTGAACAAGACGGGCGAACGCGAGCGGCGTCCGGCGCGTGCGGTGGCAAGGCGGCCGAGGAACGGCGTGGCGGGTCACTCCGACCGAGGCGAACGCCGCCAACGCTCCACCGGGCGTCGCGTAGCCGCGCGGATTGTTCATCAGACTCCTAGGGACCGACGAGAGCCGATCGACCGGGCCGTCCCTCAGGTCACCGGGACGGCCGGAGCGCGCGGAACCGGAGCGCGTCGCGCCGGGTGGCGGTCTCCACCGCTTCGAACCCCGCACCCTCCAGTCGCGCCGCGAACCCCTCCGGGGCGACCGGCGTGCAGGTGTCGCCCACGTGTGCCAGCGCGAACAGCGGCCCCCACCGGCTGTCCGACCCGGCGAGCACCCCGTGCGGGCGCAGCACTCGCGCGGCCTCGGTGAACAACCGGTCCTGCGCGGCCGCCGACGGCAGGTGGTGCAGCATCGTGAAGCAGACGACGGCGTCGAAGGAGTCCGGCGCGAAGGGCAGTGCGGTCGCGTCGGCCTGGCGCACGTCCGCCTCCGGTCGCCGCCGCGCGAGGGCGAGCGCGGCGTCCTCGTCGTACTCCACACAGGTCAACGAGCCAACGCGCGGCAGCAGCCAGTCCGTCGTGAGGCCGGGCCCGGGTCCGAGCTCGAGGACCGAGGCTCCTTCGAGCGCCAGCCCGTCGAGCGCCCAGGGCAGCAGCCCCTGGACGGTCCGTCGCCAGGGCCGGGAGCGGCAGTAGATGCGGTGGACCCGGTTCATCGTCACCTCTCGTGGACGCAGCGGCTCAGCGCTCCCGATCCGACTACGAGGCCGGGCCCCCTGTCCAGTGCTCGGTCCAATCGCGTCGGCCGTCGCGGCACGGCATTCTTGTTTCTCACAAATGCACATGTGACAATCGCGGCATGACGGGTCCGACGCTTGCCGACACGCCCGCGAACGTCCCCGGCCGCGCCCGGCGCACCGAGGTGCTGACGCTGCTGCGCCAGGCCGACCAGCCGATGTCGGTGGCGGAGGTCGCGGAGTCGATGTCGCTGCACCTGAACACAGCGCGGTTCCACCTCGACGGCCTGGTCGAGGACGGCCTGGCCGAGCGCACGACCGAGCACCGGGACACGCCCGGCCGGCCGCGCGTCCTCTACACCGCCGAAGGACCTTCGATCGGTCCACGCAGCTATGCGCTGCTCGCCGAGATGCTCACCGGCTTCATCTCCACCATGCCGAACGTCGGGCCGGGCACGGCGGAGCTCGGCAAGGCCTGGGGACGGCACCTGATCGAGCGCGCCGCCCCATCCGAGCACGTGGACGCCGACGAGGCCGTGACGAGGCTGGACCGGATGCTCGACGCGGTCGGCTTCGATCCCGAGCCGCACGCGACCGAGTCGGGTGTCGACGTGCACTTGCGGCGCTGCCCGTTCCGCGAGGTCGCCGAGAAGCACACCGACGTCGTGTGCGCCATCCACCTCGGCCTGATGCAGGGCGCCCTCGAGGAGATCGACGCTCCCGTGACGGCGACCGCGCTGACGCCGTTCGTCACCCCGCACCTCTGCGTGGCTCGGATCGAACCGCGCGCCGGCAGTTAAACCCATTGACTTTGTTTTTACGCTTCTGCGCGTGACAATTTCTGCGTGACCATTGACCACCTCCCGCAGGACCGGAACCGCAGCACCGACTGGCTCGACGAGCGGGAGGAATGGCTCGACTCGGTCAGCGGCCTGGTCCGCGCCCACGGGCCCGACGGTGCGAGCCGGATGCTCGCGGAGGTCTCCGCCCACGCCGCCCGTCTCGGCGTGAGCGCCGGCGTGCGCACGGCGTACCGCAACACGATCCCGACCGCGGACTCCGACGCCTACCCGGGCGACCTCGCGGTCGAGGACCGCATCGACGCCTACCTGCGGTGGAACGCGATGGCGATGGTCGTGCGAGCCAACAAGCGGTACGCCGGCCTCGGCGGACACCTGTCGACCTACGCCTCCACGCTCACCCTCTGGGAGGTCGGCTTCCGCCACTTCTTCCGGGGCCGCGGATCCGCGGGTGAGCCGGTGACCTCCGGGGATCAGGTGTTCTTCCAGGGCCACGCCAGCCCGGGCATCTACGCCCGAGCCTTCCTCGAGGGCCGGCTGAGCGCCGAGCACCTCGACCACTTCCGGCGCGAGGTCGCCGGCGCCGGGCAGGGCCTGCCGTCCTATCCGCACCCGCGCAGCATGGGCGAGTTCTGGGAGTTCCCGACCGTGAGCCTGGGGATCGGGCCCCTGCACGCCGTCTACCAGGCGCGGTTCAACCGCTACCTGGCCGCGCGCGGCCTCGCCGACACCAGCACCGCCCGAGTGTGGTGCTTCGTCGGGGACGGCGAGATCGACGAGCCCGAGACCCTCGCCGCGATCCGGCTCGCCGCGCGCGAGCACCTCGACAACCTCGTGTTCGTCGTCAACGGCAACCTCCAGCGACTGGACGGCCCCGTGCGAGGCAACACCCGCGTCCTCGACGAGCTCGAGGGCATCTTCACCGGTGCCGGCTGGCACGTACTGAAGGTGCTCTGGGGCCACCGCTGGAGCGAGCTCTTCGACGCCACCGGGGGCGACGCGCTGCTCGAGCGGCTCGAGTGCATGAACGACGGCGACCTGCAGCGGCTGACGATCCTCGACGCCGCCGAGCTGCGCGAGGAGCTGTTCGGCGGCGGCGACCCGGCGCTGGCCGCGCTCGGCGCGACCCTCAGCGACGCCGATCTGCTCGGGCTGCGGCGCGGCGGCCACGACCCCCGGACGGTGTACGCCGCGTACGCCGACGCCGTCGCCCACCGGGGCCGGCCGAGCGTGGTGCTCGCGCAGACGGTCAAGGGCTTCGCCCTCGGCCCGAACTTCGAGGGCCGCAACGCCACGCACCAGATGAAGAAGATGACGGCCGATCAGCTGCGCATCTTCCGCGACATCCTCCAGGTCCCGGTGAGCGACGCGGAGCTCGCCGACGGGCTGCCGCCGTACCTGCCGCTGCCCGAGGGCTCCGCCGAGCTCGCCTACCTACGCGAGCGACGTGCCGCACGCGGCGGCTCGCTCCCCCGGCGGCCCGCGACGCCGGCCGTGCTGCCCACCCGGCCGGGCGCGGCTGCCTTCACCCAGTTCGACGCGGGCTCGGGCAAGCGCTCGGTGTCGACGACGGTGGCCTACACCAGGCTGCTGCACTCCCTGATGCGCGACCCGGACGTCGGCCGCCGGATCGTGCCGATCGTCCCCGACGAGGGACGCACGTTCGGCTACGAGCCGTTGTACAGCGAGTTCGGCATCTACGCCCCCGACGGCCAGCTCTACACGCCCGTCGACGCCGGCCTGCCGCTGTCCTACCGCGAGAGCGCCGACGGCCAGGTGCTGCAGGAGGGCATCACGGAGGCCGGTGGACTCGCCGAGCTCACCGCAGCCGCCACGGCCGGACACACCTGGGGCACCGCCGTGGTGCCGTTCTTCACCTACTACTCGATGTTCGGGTTCCAGCGAGTCGGCGACCTGATCTGGGCGCTCGCCGACGCGCGCGGCCGGGGCTTCCTGGTCGGTGCGACCGCGGGCCGGACGACGCTGGCCGGCGAAGGCCTGCAGCACACCGACGGCTCCTCGCAGCTCGCGGCGCTCGCCGTGCCGAGCTGTCGCGCCTACGACCCCGCCTTCGCCTACGAGACGGCGGTGGTCGTGCGCGACGGGATCGAGCGGATGTACGGCGATGCCGCCGAGGAGTGCTTCTACTACCTCACCGTCTACAACGAGGACTACGTCCAGCCGGCCAAGCCCGTCGACTCGGGCATCGCCGACGTCGGCGTGGACGAGGCGATCGTCGCCGGCCTCTACCGGGTCTCCGCGCCGCCGGACGGCCGGTTGCCCCAGGTGCGGCTGCTCGCCTCGGGTCCGGCCGTCCGGAGCGCCCAGCAGGCCGCGGCCGACCTGGCCGAGGACGGCATCGCCGCCGAGGTGTGGTCGGTGACGAGCTGGAAGGCACTGCGCGACGACGCGCTCGACGTCGAGCGGTGGAACCGCGAGCGCCCCCACGCGCCGGCGCGCGCGAGCTTCCTGCGCCGCGCACTGGGCGATGCCCCTGTGCCCGTGGTCGCGGTCAGCGACTACGTGACGGCGCTGCCCGATCAGCTCGCGCGGTTCGTCGACGCGCCGTACGTCAGCCTCGGCACCGACGGCTACGGCCTCTCCGACACCCGCGAGGAGCTGCGCGCCCACTTCGGCGTGGACGCGGCCGGGATCCGGGCGACCGCAGCGGGTGTCGCCGACCGACCGGCGGCGCGCACCGAGGCGGGGCTGGTGGCTTGAGCCTCGAATCACCGACTCGGGCTCTCCTGCTGGATGTGTGGATGGGTCACCCAGAGACGTCATACGTTCCAGAGGCTAGGACGCCCAGAACGTATGACGTCTCGCGACCCGACCTCGGCGGCCGGGACGGACGATCACGCACGGGGAGGCCGCCGACAACACGGTGTCGACCCACACAAACGGCGCAAGAGCCCGACTCGCGGCGCCGCTCCGGCGCCAGGCGGACCGACCGAAGGAGACAGATCGCGATGATTGCCGAACGGACCGCCACGACCACCTGGGAGGGCAGCCTCGCCCGCGGTGACGGCCGGATCGAGCCGGACAGCGGCGCGTCCGACGCGCTCCCGGTCACCTGGCCAGCGCGCACCGAGGCGCCCGGCGGCAAGACCAGCCCCGAGGAGCTGGCCGCGGTGGACGAGGCGGCGGCGCTGTGCCCGATCTCCCGGCTCTTCGCCGGCGCGGCGATCAGCCTGAGCGCGGAGCTGGGGAGCGCATAGATGTCGCCGCTGGACGCCGTCTCGGCCGGGCTCCTCCTGCTGGCGGGAAGCATCTGGATCGGCGGGCTGATCGCGATCATGGTCGTGGCCCGGATCGCGACCGGCGTCCTCGATGCCCGGGCGCGCATCGCGCTGTTCCGCGGGCTCGGGCGCGTCTACGGCGTCCTCGGGACCGCGGCGCTCGCGGTCGCGTACGTCGCGGGCGGCGTACTCGTGCGCGACCGGCCGTGGGGACCGCTGCTGGCGAGCACCGTCGTGGTCGCGGCGGTGCTCGCGCTCGTCCTGGGCGTGGCGATGGCGCAGGCACGCCGGATGACCCGGCTGCGCCGCCGCGCGCTCGCCGCCGGCGCCGCCTGCGCCGCCCCAGGAGCCACCGGTGTCCTGCCCGGTGAGGTACGCCGGGGAGCGGTCCGCGCGGCCGTGCTCCGGGCCGCGATCGGCGTCCTGACGCTGGCCCTGCTGGCCCTCGGCATCGCGATGGCGGCCTGAGCTCGCCCCGGACGCCGACCTTATATACAATTCGACTCGTGACAAACACTCGACCG
>NZ_DASWVI010000269.1:0-2156 GCF_036401255.1 Nocardioides sp.
GGCCGCGGGTCCTCAGATGCCGTCCCGGTCAGGATCCAGATTGCCGCACCGACGGCTCCACCGCTACGGGCCTAGGGCCTGGTGCTGACGGGATCTTCGCTGGCGGGCGTACGCCGGGGACGAGCATCCCCCGGCGGCGGGACCTTGGCCTCTGCGCCGGTGCGCTCGGATCGCGGACGCTCAGAAGGGCAGGCCGTGGGGCTGCCGGGCGTGTCGAGGAGGTCGGATGCCCACACCGATGCCGGTGCCGGTCGTCGAGCCGGCACCCGCGGACGTGCTGCTGCGCGACGGCACGATCGCGGTGATCCGGCCGCTGGAGCCCGCCGACCTGCCGGGCCTGCTCGAGCTCCACGAGAGCGTCTCGGACGACAGCCTGCGGCTGCGGTTCTTCAGCCCGAGCCGCTACGCGGCCCGGGAGTACGTCGAGCACCTCCGCGACGCCCCGGACACGCGGGCCCTGGTCCTCGAGCGGGACGGCCGGATCTGCGCGCTCGCGACCGCCGAGCCGGTCGAGCCGGGGGCCGCCGAGGTCGCGTTCCTCGTCGCCGACGACCTGCACGGCATGGGCGTGGGGAGCCTGCTGCTCGAGCACCTGGCGGCGGCGTGCCGCGCGTGCGGCGTGCGCCGCTTCCTCGCCGAGGTCCTCTGGGAGAACCGCCCGATGCTCGACGTGTTCCTGGCCGCCGGCTTCGCGGTGGTGCGCCGCAACGAGGGGGCGAGCGTCAGCGTCGAGATGGACACCGTCGCCTCGGCCGAGGCGCTGGCGGCCGCCGACCACCGCGAGTGCGAGGCCGAGGCGCGCTCGCTCCAGCCGCTGCTCTACCCGCGCGCGGTCGCGGTGGTCGGGGCCCGCAGCGACGGCAGTGGCGTCGGGGCGGCGATCCTGCGGTCGGTGGTGGCCGGCGGCTACACCGGGCAGCTGCATGTCGTGCACCCGCGGGCGCGCGAGGTCGAGGGCGTCGCCGCCGTACGCCGGCTGCGCGACGTGGCCGGACCGGTGGACCTCGTGGTGATCGCGGTGCCGGCGGCCCGGGTGCTCGCGGCCCTCGAGGACGCGGGCGACGCCGGCGTGCCCGCCGCGGTGATCGTGTCCTCCGGCTTCGGCGAGCTGGGGGAGGAGGGCGCCCGGCTGCAGCGCCAGATCCTCGCGCTCGCCCGGCGGCGCAGCATCCGCGTCGTGGGCCCCAACTGTCTGGGCGTGATGAGCCTGCACCCCGACATCCGGCTCAACGCCTCGTTCAGCGGATCGGTCCCGCCGGCGGGCGGGCTGGCCGTCGCCTCCCAGTCCGGCGGCGTCGGCATCGTGCTCGCCGACACCGCCCGCGAGCTCGGCCTCGGCGTCGCGTCGTTCATCTCGTTGGGCAACAAGGTCGACGTGTCCAGCAACGACCTGCTCGCCGCGTGGCGTGACGACCCGCGGGTCACCGCGGCCGCGCTCTACCTGGAGTCGTTCGGCAACGCGCCCAAGTTCGCCCGGTTCGCGCGCCGGTTCGCCGAGCACAAGCCGCTGCTGGCCGTGGTCGGGGGCCGCTCGTCCGGCGGTCGCCGCGCCGGCGCCTCCCACACCGCGGCCGCGGCCTCGCCGTCGGTCGCCGTGGACGCGCTGTTCGCCCAGGCCGGGGTGATCGGCTGCGACGGCGCCGACGACATGGCCGAGGCCGCGCTGCTGCTGGCCGAGCAGCCGCTGCCGGCCGGTCAACGGCTCGCCGTGCTCACCAACGCCGGTGGCACCGGCGTGCTGGCGGCCGACGCCGCTGACTCCTTCGGCCTGACCGTGCCGGAGCTCTCGGCGCGGCTGCGGGCCCGGATCGCGCGGTACGTGACCGGGACCGTCGGCACGGGCAACCCCGTCGACACCGGCGCCGCGGTGCCCGCCAAGGACCTGGGGGCGATCGCCGAGCTGCTGCTCGAATCCGACGAGGTCGACGCCGTGCTCGTGCTGCTGGTCGCCACCGGCGCCAACGACGCGGTCGCCGGCATGCAGGCGGTGGCGGCGGCGCGCACGCGGCACCGGCACAAGCCGCTGGTGCTCGTCCCGATGGGCGGGCTGCAGGTCCCCGCCGAGGGCCTGCCCGGCGTCACCACGTATCGCAGCCACACCGCCGCGGTGCGCGCGCTGGCCCGCGCCGCGCGGTACGCCGAGTGGCGCGCTCACC
>NZ_DASWVI010000270.1:0-3083 GCF_036401255.1 Nocardioides sp.
TCGACGGCCCGTCGACCGCCGGCGGCCGCGCCCCCAACCACGCGCGGTTCGTGTTCCTCGACCCCGCCTCACAGGACTTCTGGGTCGACTGGGAGAAGGCTGCGGCCGACACCGTCGGGATGCTCCGCGTGGTCGCGGCCACGCGCCGGCACGACCAGGCCGTCCACGACCTCGTCGGCGAGCTGTCGACCCGCAGCACCGAGTTCCGCGACCGCTGGGCCCGGCACGACGTGCACGAGCACCGCGGCGGCAGCAAGCGCATCCACCATCCCGTCGTCGGGCGGCTCGACCTGCTCTACGACGTGCTGCCGGTCGCGCAGGCACCCGGCCTGACGATGCTCGTCTACACGGCCGAGCCTGCGACGCCGAGCGCCGACGCCCTCCGCCTCCTTGCGAGCTGGGCGGCGACCGTCGCCCCGACCCCGAACCCGTCCTGACCCGTCCGGGCTCCTGGGCCCGGACCCGCTGTCGAGACCGCCACTCCCGGAAAGGCACCACCATGCACACCCGCACCCTCGGGCAGGGCCTGCACGTCTCCGCCGTCGGCCTCGGTGCCATGGGCATGTCCATGAGTTACGGCCCCAACCCCGGCACGCGCGAGGACATGGTCGCCGTGCTGCGCGGCGCGGTCGACCTCGGCGTCACGTTCGTCGACACCGCCGAGGTCTACGGCCCGTACGTCAACGAGGAGCTCGTCGGCGACGCCCTCGTGCCGGTGCGGGACCAGGTCGTGATCGCGACGAAGTTCGGCTGGGACATCCGGCCCGACGGCTCGTGGTCGGCCACCGACAGCCGGCCGGAGCGCATCCGGCGCGTCGCCGAGGAGTCGCTGCGGCGACTGCGCACCGACGTCATCGACCTCTTCTACCAGCACCGCGTCGACCCGCAGGTGCCGATCGAGGACGTCGCGGGCACGGTCGGCGAGCTCGTCGCGGAGGGCAAGGTGCGCCACCTCGGGCTGTCCGAGGCCGGGGCCGCGACGATCCGGCGCGCGCACGCGGTGCACCCCGTCACGGCCGTGCAGTCCGAGTACTCGCTGTGGACGCGCGACCCGGAGCCGCAGGTGCTGCCGACGTGCGCGGAGCTCGGCATCGGGTTCGTGCCGTTCAGCCCGCTCGGCAAGGGGTTCCTCACCGGGACCGTGGACGCGAGCACCGCGTTCGCCGAGGGGGACATCCGTCGCCGCGTCCCCCGCTTCACGCCCGAGAACCGGGACGCGAACGCTGCCCTCGTCGCGCACGTGCGGGCGCTCGCCGAGGAGAAGGGCGCGACGCCGGGACAGGTCGCGCTCGCGTGGCTGCTCGCCCAGCAGCCGTGGGTCGTGCCGATCCCCGGGACGCGGCGCCTGTCCCGGGTGGCGGAGAACGCGGGGGCGACCTCCGTCGGTCTCTCGGCCGACGAGCGCGCCTCGCTCGACGCGCTCGCCGCGACCGTGGGCGTCGCCGGCGACCGCTACGACGCCGCCGGGATGTCCATGGTCGGCCTCTAGCTGTACAGACCAAGACCGTTGTTGACGTAGCGAGAGACCTCCGGGTCGAGTTGGAGCTGTCTAGGAACCGACTCGGACCACGGAGGTCTCTCGTGTCTCACGCTAATGCCCGGCTGACACCTGCCGGCAGGTTCGTGATGGTCCAGCGCATCGCGGCTGGCCGCCCGGTCGCCCACGTCGCCGCCGAGATGGGCGTCTCGCGCACGACCGCGTGGCGGTGGTGGCGCCGATTTCGGATCGAGGGCCGCGCAGGCCTGGTGGACCGGCCGAGCTGCGCACGCACCCATCCGCGTCGCACGCCCGCATGCGTGGAGACCCGGGTGCGGATCGCTCGGATGCTCTCGCGGCGAGGGCCGGTCTGGATCGGCTATCACCTGGGTCTTCCCGCCTCCACGGTCGGGCGCGTCCTGGCCCGTCACGGCGCACCCCTGCTGCGCGAGTGCGACCCCCTGACCGGCCTGCCGATTCGTGCCTCGCGGCGCTCACCGCACCGCTACGAGCACGCCTATCCCGGCTCGCTGGTCCACATCGACGTCAAGAAGCTCGGGCGCATCCCGGACGGCGGCGGGCATCGGGCACTGGGCCGAGCCGACGGTCGACGAGACCGCCGCCGCGGGGTCGGCTACGACTACATCCACACCGCGATCGACGACCACTCCCGGCTGGCCTACGCCGAGATCCACAACGACGAGAAAGGCACGACCTGCGCAGGGTTCCTGACCCGTGCAGCGGCGTTCTACGCCTCTCACGGCATCACGGTCGAGCGCGTGATCAGCGACAACGCCAGGAACTACCGAATCTCCCGGGACTTCCTCGAGACGGCCGAGCAACTCGGCATCCGCCTGAAGCTGATCCGGCCCTACTGCCCGTGGACCAACGGCAAGGTCGAGCGACTCAACCGCACCCTCGCCGCCGAGTGGGCATACTCACGCGTCTTCACCACCAATGCCGAACGCGCCGCCGTCTTGCCCGACTGGCTCGACCGCTACAACCTGGACCGACCCCACCTCGGCATCGGCGGCCTACGACCCATCGACCGCGTCAACAACGCTGCGGGTCAGTACATCTAGCGGCCGTCCGGCGTCAGAGCGGCTTGCCGCCCGTCACCGCGATGTAGTCCCCGCTCACGTAGCTCGACTCCTGCGACGCGAGGAACACGTAGGCGGGGGCGAGCTCCGCGGGCTGGCCCGCCCGTCCGAGGGGCGTGTCGGCGCCGAACTGGTCGACCTTCTCGGGGTCCATCGTCGCGGGGATGAGCGGCGTCCAGATCGGGCCCGGGCACACGGCGTTGACGCGGATGCCCTTCTCGCCGAGCTGCTGCGCGAGGCCGCGCGTGAAGTTGAGGATGCCCGCCTTCGTCGTGGCGTAGTCGAGCAGCTGAGGGCTCGGCTGCTCCGCCTGGATCGAGCTGGTGTTGATGATCGACGCGCCGGGCTGCAGGTGCGGCACGGCGGCCTTGGTGATCCAGAACATCGCGTACAGGTTGGTCTTGAAGACCCGGTCGAGCTGCTCCGTGGTGATGCCGAGCAGGCCGTCCTCCTGCGCCATCTGGTACGCCGCGTTGTTGACGAGCACGTCGATGCCGCCGAGCTCG
>NZ_DASWVI010000271.1:0-5643 GCF_036401255.1 Nocardioides sp.
GTGCCAACAGCGTGACCGAGGCGGCGGCCGTCGGCCTGCCCGCGGTGTACGTGCCGCTGCCGATCGGCAACGGCGAGCAGCGCCGCAACGCCGAGCCCGTCGTCGCCGCCGGCGGCGGCATCCTCGTCGACGACGCCGACCTCACGACCGAGTGGGTCGCGGGCACGGTGCCGCACCTCGCCGCCGACACCGCGCGGCTCGCCACGATGGGTGCGGCCGCGGCCGCGGTCATCCCGCGCGACGCCGACGAGCGGGTCGCCCGGATCGTGCTCGAGGCGGGCCGGCACGGATCGACGGCGCGATGAGGCTCCCCGTCCCCGAGGAGATGCTGCCCGCGGACCGGCTGGGGCGCGTCCACTTCGTCGGCATCGGCGGTGCCGGCCTCTCGGCGATCGCCCGGATCATGCTCGCGCGCGGCGTCCCGGTCAGCGGCAGCGACGGCACGGACTCGCCGACGCTCGAGGCGCTGCGCGCGCTCGGGGCCCGGGTGCACCTGGGCCACGACGCCGTCCACGTCCACGACGTCGACACGCTCGTCGTCTCGACCGCGGTGCACGAGGACAACCCCGAGTACCTCGAGGCGGTGCGCCAGGGGCTGCGGGTGCTCCCGCGGTCCGCGGCCCTCGCGTCGGTGATGGCCGGCCGCCGCGTGATCGCCGTCGCGGGCACCCACGGCAAGACGACGACGACCTCGCTGCTCACCGTGGCCCTGCAGGCCGCCGGCGCGGATCCGGCGTACGCCATCGGCGGCGACCTCGCGGCCACGGGCGTCAACGCCGCCGACGGCAGCGGCGACCTGTTCGTCGCCGAGGCCGACGAGAGCGACGGGGCGTTCTTGCACTACGCGCCGTACGCCGCGATCGTCACCAACATCGAGGCCGACCACCTCGACCAGTGGGGGACGCCCGAGGCCTACGCGGCCGCCTTCGACGAGTTCGCCGACACGCTGGACCCCGACGGCTTCTTGGTCTGCGTGGCAGACGACCCGGGAGCAGCCGCCCTGGCCGAGCGGCACCGGGCCGCCGGGCGGCGCGTCGTGACGGTCTCGGGCCAGGACGCCGCGGCGCTCGACGGCGTCACGCTCTGGTCGCCGGGGGAGCACTACCGCGCGGACGCCCTGGCAGCCCTGGCCGCCGGCGTCGAGCTCGGCTACCGCGCCGAGGACCTGGTCCGCGGGCTCACGTCCTACACCGGCACCAAACGGCGCATGGAGCGCAAGGGCGAGGCCGCGGGGGTCCGGGTCTACGACAGCTACGCCCACCACCCGACCGAGATCGCCGGCGACCTGCAGGCCGCGCGCGCCGTCGCGGGGGAGGGCCGGGTGCTGGTGGCCTTCCAGCCGCACCTGGTCTCGCGCACCCGGATCTTCGGCGCCGCGATGGGCGCCGCGCTCGGGGCCGCCGACGAGGTCGTGGTCCTCGACGTCTACCTCGCCCGGGAGGAGGCCGACCCGGCGGTGACCGGCGCCTCCGTGGCGGCCGGCGTACCCCTGCCGCCCGAGCGGGTCGCCTACGCGCCCGACCTCGAGTCCGCCGCCGCCGAGCTCGTCTCCCGGGCCCGGCCCGGCGACCTGGTGCTCACGCTCGGGGCCGGCACCGTCACCCAGGTCGGACCGCGGGTGCTGGAGCTGCTGGATGGCTAGACGTGACCCGGCCGAGCGCACCCGCCGCCGCTTCGCGCGCCGGCAGTGGGCACGCCGCTGGCTGGCCCTGCGGTACGTCGCCGCGGTGGTCCTCCTGGTCGGACTGGTCGCGGGCGGCGCCTGGCTCGTCTACTTCTCCTCCTGGCTCTCGGTCAAGGGAGTGGACGTCGACGGCGTCGACCTGCTCAGCGCCGCGGAGGTACGCCGGGCGGCCGCGGTGCCCGAGGGCGAGGCGCTGGCCCGCGTCGACCTGGACCGCGTCCGCTCGCGCGTGGAGGCCCTCGCTCCGGTGGCGTCGGCGGACGTCTCCCGGCAGTGGCCCGACCGGGTGCTCATCGAGGTGCAGGAGCGCGAGGCGGTCGCCGTCGTCGAGATCGGGGGCCAGCTGCAGGGCATGGACGCCGACGGCGTGGTCTTCCGCGACTACGCCCGTGCGCCGGCGGACCTGCCGCGCGTGGAGACCGGGTCGGACACCGGCAGCGAGGCGCTGCGCGAGGCGGCCCTCGTGGTGGCCGCGCTGCCCGCCGACCTGCAGGCCAAGGTCGACCACGTCCAGGTGGCGACCGTCGACGAGATCTCGCTGGACCTGCGCGACGGGCGGGTCGTGGAGTGGGGGAGCGCCGAGGACTCCGACCTCAAGGCCCGGGTGCTGGCCGACCTGCTCGAGGCCCGCCGCGCGCCGTACTACGACGTGAGCGTCCCCGGGCAGCCGACCACGCACGGCTGACCCTCTCCTGATCTCTCGGGCGAAACTTTCGTGCAGGTCGACGCGCTCCTGGCGTGTCGCCACGATCTGGGGCGCGCTCCTGCCTAGTCTCGTCACCACGGCGAGGTTGACATAACTATAACCCTCAGGCTGAGGGTCAGGGTTATCGACACACCGCGCCGCTTCCCCGACAGGCACACCCCGAACATCCCGCACCCGTACCCGAGCAGCGAGAGGCGAATCCGCCGTGGCAGCAGCGCAGAACTACCTGGCCATCATCAAGGTCGTGGGCATCGGTGGCGGTGGCGTGAATGCCGTCAACCGGATGATCGAGGTCGGGCTCAAGGGCGTCGAGTTCATCGCGATCAACACCGACGCGCAGGCGCTCTTGATGAGCGACGCCGACGTCAAGCTCGACATCGGCCGCGAGCTCACCCGGGGCCTCGGCGCCGGCGCCAATCCCGAGGTGGGCGCCCGGGCCGCGGAGGACCACGCGGACGAGATCGAGGAGGTCCTCAAGGGCGCGGACATGGTGTTCGTCACCGCCGGCGAGGGCGGCGGCACCGGGACCGGCGGCGCGCCGGTCGTCGCGCGGATCGCGCGCTCGCTCGGTGCGCTGACCATCGGTGTCGTGACCCGGCCCTTCGCCTTCGAGGGCAAGCGGCGCGCGACCTCCGCCGAGGACGGCATCGCCGGGCTCCGCGAGGAGGTCGACACCCTGATCGTGATCCCCAACGACCGACTGCTCTCGATCAGCGACCGCAACGTCTCGGTGCTCGACGCGTTCAAGCAGGCCGACCAGGTGCTGCTCCAGGGCGTGTCGGGCATCACCGATCTGATCACCACCCCGGGCCTGATCAACCTCGACTTCGCCGACGTCAAGTCCGTGATGTCCAACGCCGGCTCGGCGTTGATGGGCATCGGCTCGGCCCGCGGCGAGGACCGGTCGGTCGCCGCCGCCGAGATGGCCGTGTCGAGCCCGCTGCTCGAGGCGAGCATCGACGGCGCCCACGGCGTGCTGCTCTCGATCGCCGGCGGCTCCGACCTCGGCCTGTTCGAGATCAACGAGGCGGCCGCACTCGTCGCCGAGGCGGTGCACCAGGACGCCAACATCATCTTCGGCGCCACCATCGACGACGCGCTCGGCGACGAGGTCCGGGTGACGGTGATCGCCGCCGGGTTCGACGGCGGTATGCCCAAGCGCAGCGGCGAGGGCACGGTGCTGCGCCGCGAGCCCAAGCAGGCCTCGGCGCCCGTCCCGGCCCCGTCCGCTCCCGCCGCGGCGTCGACCACGGCGCCGTCGGAGGCGGACAAGGCGAAGGTCCCGGCCGGCGCTCCCGGCCGCCCGCAGCCCGGCACCTCCGGTCCGTCGGCCGGGTCGCCCTCGAGCCCGGCGCCGACCACCCGGCCCGCGGTGCCGCCACGGCAGATGCAGTTCGACGACGACGACCTGGACGTGCCCGACTTCTTGAAGTAGGACGATGTTCGGATTCCGCGAGACGGTGGAGGGTGAGGTCCGCGTGGACGTCGCCTTCACCGACTCCAGCATCGATCTCCAGGGTCTGCGCGACGGCTTCCCCGAGCGGCTCGCCCGGGTCGAGGCCGCGTGCGGGGTGCCGTTCGCCCGCCTCACCCAGGTGCACGGCGACGACGTGCACCTGGTCGACGCGCCGATGGGTCTCGACGAGGTGCCCACCGGTGACGCGCTCGTGACGGTGCGCCGTGGGCTCGGGCTCATGGTCCGGGTCGCCGACTGCGTGCCGGTGCTGCTCGCCGACCCCGACGCCGGGGTGGTGGGCGCGGTCCACGCAGGTCGAGACGGCATGGTGCGCGGTGTCGTCGGCAGCGCCGTGCGCCAGATGCGCGCCCAGGGCGCGACCTCGCTGCGTGCCTGGCTCGGTCCGCACGTGTGCGGGCGCTGCTACGAGGTCCCCGCCGAGATGCGGGCCGAGGTGGTGGCGCAGGTCCCGTCGGCGTACGCCGAGACGAGCTGGGGCACGCCCGCGCTCGACCTGGGCGCCGGCGTGCGGTCCCAGCTCGAGTCGGCCGGGGTGCAGGTCGTCGGCGTCGGTGGCTGCACGCTGGAGGACCCCACGCTCCACTCCTACCGGCGCGACGGCGCCGCGGCGGGCCGTCTGGCCGGGCTGGTGTGGATGTCGGAGCTCGCGTCGTGAGCGGCGCCGGGCGCCGCGACCAGATCGCGGCCAACCTCACGACCGTGCGCGGCCGGATCGCGACCGCCTGTGCCGAGGCCGGCCGGGAGCCCGAGGACGTCGAGCTGGTCGTCGTCACGAAGTTCTTCCCCGCCTCCGACGTGCGCCTCCTGGCCGAGCTCGGGGTCAGCGACGTCGGCGAGAACCGCCATCAGGAAGCCGAGGCCAAGGCCGCCGAGTGCGCGGACCTCGGCCTGCGGTGGCACTTCATCGGCGGGCTGCAGAGCAACAAGGCGGCCGCGGTCGCGGCGTACGCCGACGTCGTCGAGTCGGTCGACCGCCGCAAGCTGGTCACGCCTCTCGCCCGGGGGGCCCGCGAGCGCGGACGCCCGCTCGACGTGCTGATCCAGGTCAGCCTCGACCCGCCCGGCAGCGCCGGCCGCTCGGGTGCCGATCCCGCCGACCTCGCGCAGCTGGCGGCGCTCGTGCGGGAGACCGAGGAGCTGCGGCTGCGCGGGCTGATGGCGGTCGCACCGCTCGGTGCGGACCCGGCGCCGGCGTTCGAGCGGCTGGCTGTGCTCCGGCGCTCCTTCCTCGTCGACCACCCCGAGGCGACCTGGCTCTCGGCGGGCATGAGCGGCGATCTCGAGGAGGCCGTCAGGTCGGGCGCGACACACGTGCGGATAGGTTCCGCGGTCCTCGGTTCGAGGCCACAGGTCAAGTAGTGTCCAGATCACCAAGTGAGCGTCCGCAGCGGGCGCGGAGTTCCGGAGGGCAACAGTCATGAGCGGCGCGATGCGCAGGATCGGCGAGTACCTCGGCCTGCTCGAGGACACCGGCCGGTACGACGACGACTACGACGAGTACGAGACGCAGGAGACCGCCCCGGTGGCCGTGCGCTCGCCGAAGCGGGAGGGCCGTCCGGCCCCCGTGGCCGACCTGTCCGAGCGCCGCCGTCCGGCGTCGGGCCCGACCGGAGTGGTGGCCGAGCTGTCGCGCATCACGACCCTGCACCCGCGCACCTACAACGAGGCGCGCACCGTCGGCGAGAACTTCCGCGAGGGCACGCCGGTCATCATGAACCTCTCGGAGATGGACGACGCCGACGCCAAGCGCCTGGTGGACTTCGCCGCCGGTCTCGT
>NZ_DASWVI010000272.1:0-2486 GCF_036401255.1 Nocardioides sp.
GCGCCGAAGACGTCCGAGAGCCAGCCCCACTGGAAGATCGCGACCACCGCGCCGTACGCCGCACCGACCGAGAGCAGGTTCATCAGGGCGGCCTTGATCGGGACGAAGATCGAGCGGAACTCGACCAGCAGCAGCAGGAAGCTGAGCCCCACGACGAACGCCATGAACCACGGCATCCGGTCGGTGAGCCGGTCCGCGAGGTCGATGTTGGTGGCGGTGGCGCCGCCGACGTGCACCTTGGCCCCGTCGACGGCGAGGTCGCGGGCAGCGCGGCCGGCGCCCTCCCACCCGAACTGGTCGCGGAGCCGGTGGACCAGGTCCTCGGTGGCCGCGTCGTCCGGAGAGCTCTTCGGCACGACCGTCAGCACCGCGGTGTCGCCCGCCTCGTTCACGGCGGGCGGAGCCACCTTCTCCACGCCCTGGACCTCGGCGAGGTCGGTGGCCAGCGCCTGCGCGGAGCGCTGGGTGTCGGCCGCCGTGCCGTCGGGGTAGGTGGCGGTGACCAGCAGGGGGCCGGTCCAGCCCGGGCCGAAGTCCTCGGCGACCAGGTCGTAGGCGGCCCGCTCGGTGCTGCCCTCGGGGGCGGAGCCGTCGTCGGCGGTGCCCAGCCGCAGGTCGAGCAGCGGGATCGCGAGCGTGGCGAGGATCGCGACGGCGGCGAGCAGATAGGGCCACGGCCGGCGCTGCACGTGGTGGGTCCAGCGATGCCAGCCGCTGACCCGCCCGCCGCCGTGGTCGAGCCGGAGGCGGCGTACCCGGAAGCGGTCGAGGCCGTCGCCGAACAGGCCGAGGAGCGCGGGCAGCAGCGTCACCGCGGCGAGCATGGTGGTCGCGACGGTGATCGCACTGGCCAGGCCCAGGGTGGCGACGAACGGGATGCCGATCGCGTAGAGCGAGAGGATCGCGATGATCACCGTGGTGCCGGCGACGAGCACCGACCGACCGGCCGTCGACAGCGCGATCGGGATGGACTCGCGCGCGGAGAGGCCGGTGGCCAGTCCCTCCCGATGTCGGGTCACCACCAGCAGGGCGTAGTCGATGCCGACGCCGAGACCGATCATCGCCGCGACGACCGGCCCGGCCGTGCCGATGGTGACCTGGTCGGCGAGGAGGAAGATGATGCCCATGCCCAGCCCGAGGGCCATGACGGCGGTCAGCAGCGGCACCAGCATCGCGAACACCGATCCGAACGCGATCAGCAGCACCAGCACGGCGGCCCCCAGCCCGATCGCCTCGCTGCCGGAGGGGTGGTTCTCCGCGTCGAGCGCGGCGCCGCCGTACTCCACCTGGACGCCGAGGTCCTCGACCGGCTGGAAGGCGTCCTGGGCGGCGGCGAGGTCCTCCTCGGGGATGTCGGCCGCGCGCTCGTCGAACCGGACCGTCGCGACCGCGGTGTTGCCGTCGTCGGAGACCATCTCCGGCCCCGGACCGTACGGCGAGCTCGCCGACGCGACCCCCGACTGCCCGGCGGCGTCGGCGACGGCCGCCTCCACCGCGGCGCGGATCCGGCCCTGGTCCACGCCGTCCTGGTCGTGGATGACGACCTGCATGCCGTCGCCGGACATCTCGGGGAACTTGTCCCGCAACTCGTCGTAGGCGGCCTGGGAGTCGGAGTCCTCGAGCGAGAGGTCGTTGTTGAACGAGCCGCCCAGGGACTGCCCGGCGAGCAGCACGCCCGCCACGACGATCAGCCAGGTGAGGAGAACGAGGAAGCGGTGGCGCGCCGAGAAGGTGGCCAGACTGCGCAGCATCAGGGATCCCGTCGGTTCGGCGGTCGGCCCGGACCGACCGGACCCTCATGGACTAATTGAGACAGTGATGTCTCGCTTAGTGGCAATCTACCAGGACGACGCAACGACCCCGAATCCATCGACGCGCCGGCGGGCTGGGGCGCCGATGCGCCGAGCTCGGGCGACTCCGGCACCGGGCGACCGATCGCCACGTGTGTGACTCACGTGTAGAGACACGTGTGTTAGCCTCGGCGGCATGACCGGTACGGCGAGGCCAGCACGCACCGGTGAGCCCCGATGAGCGTCCGGCCCGCCGGGCTGGCGGGCTCCCGCGGCCAGGCCCGGGAGAAGACCCGGGAGGCGGTGCTCGAGGCGGCGCTGCGGCTGTTCTCGGAGCACGGCTACCTCGGCGTGCGGGTCGAGGACATCGCGCGAGAGGCGGGCGTCTCGCGGGCGACCTTCTACAAGCACTTCGCCGAGCGCGAGGAGATCCTCGCGATGCTGCTCACCCGGCTGCTCGGCAACGAGGACGACGCCGCATCCGCGGCCGAGGAGCCGGCGGGCGACCTGGGCGCCCGGATCCAGGCCCAGGCCCGGGCGATCCTCGACCGGATGCTGGAGCAGGAGGACCTGGCCAGGTTCGTCTACAGCCTCCCGGTCCGTCACGAGGCCCTGCTCGGCGCGCAGCAGCTCCCCCGCCCCTCGGCGTTCGGCCGGGTCGACCGGCTGCTCGACGACGCGGCGGCCGCCGGCGAG
>NZ_DASWVI010000273.1:0-7292 GCF_036401255.1 Nocardioides sp.
AGCGCCTGGGCGGCCGTGTCCGCGCCGGTGCCGGCGCCCGTTGCCGGGGCGGAGCCGGTGCGGCTCGAGGACGCGCCCACCGGGGCCTTCCCGGCCGTGGGCGAGTCGGCGACACCCGGCGACCCGGCCGTCAACGGGACGGCGAGCGCGATGGATGTGGCCAGGACGACGATCGGGCGGCGCATCTAGCTCCTCGAGAAAGGTAGGTGTCGGCGACCCCGAGCGCCGGGGCCAGTACGAGACTGCCCGGCGGTGCGGTGCTCCCAAACCCACCTCGCCGAGCCTCGTGTGGTCCGGCTCATTCTCGCACCACCCTGGGTGGAACCGGGTGTGAGGCAGGATGGCGAGCGATGTCCACCATCTCGATGATCACCCCCAACCCGGCCGCCGACGAGCAGCGCCGGCGCGGACTGCGCCGGATGCGCACCCTCGCGGTGTCGTTGCTGGTCTTCGCCGCGCTGGTCTATGTCGCGACCCTCGAGCAGGACGGGTTCCTCGGGTTCGTCAACGCCGGCGCCGAGGCGTCGATGGTCGGCGCGATCGCGGACTGGTTCGCGGTCACGGCGCTGTTCAAGCACCCGTTGGGCCTGCCGATCCCGCACACGGCGCTGATCCCGCGCCGCAAGGACGAGCTCGGCCGGGGCCTGGAGGAGTTCGTGGGCGAGAACTTCCTCCAGGAGGGCATCATCCGCGACCGGGTCGCGGCGGCCACGATCTCGCTGCGGGTAGGTCGGTGGCTCTCGCGCCCCGAGCACGCGCGCCGGGCGGTCGACGAGGTGGCGGACGTCGCGGTGATCGCCCTCAACCGGGTCCGCGACGAGCACATCGAGGGCCTGATCCGCGACGCGCTGGTGCCGCGCTTCCACGACGAGCCGATCTCACCGCTCCTGGGCAGCCTGCTGGAGGAGACCGTCCGCGACGACCTGCACCACGGACTCGTCGACCTCGGTCTCGCCGAGCTGCACCGCTGGCTGGTGGAGAACCCCGACACGGTGGCCGAGGTGCTGGGCGAGCGGGCGCCGTGGTGGACGCCGCCGCGGCTCAACGAGGCCGTGACCACGCGCCTGCACCGCGAGCTGGTGCACTGGGTCGAGGACATCCGCGACGACCCCCGCCACCACGCCCGGCAGGCGCTCGACTCGATGCTCGAGCAGCTCGCGCACGACCTGCTCCACGACCCCGAGACCCAGGAGCGCACCGAGCGCCTCAAGCAGCGGCTCCTCGACCACCCCCAGGTGATCAGCTCGAGCGTCTCGCTCTGGAAGGCGTTGCGCCGGACCCTCCAGGCCTCCCTCACCGACCCCGAGGGCGCGGTGCGCCAGCGGCTGCTCGACGAGGTGTCCCGCTTCGCCGACCGGCTGCTGGCCGACGAGACGCTCCGCGAGCGGCTCGACGGGCTCGCCGCGGACGCGGCGGTCTTCGGCGTCGAGCGGTACGGCGCGGAGGTGACCACGGTGATCACGCACACGATCGAGCGCTGGGACGGCAAGGAGGCCGCTCGTCGCATCGAGCTGCACGTGGGACGCGACCTGCAGTTCATCCGGATCAACGGCACGATCGTCGGCGGCCTGGTGGGTGTGCTGATCCACGCCGTCAGCGTGCTGGTTCACTGAGCCCATGGCCGATCCGACGCCCTTCGACGTACCGATCCGCGACGAGTCGATCCGGCTGGGCCAGTTCCTCAAGCTCGCGAACCTGGTGGAGTCGGGCGCCGACGCCAAGCCGGTCATCGCCGACGGGCGGGTCCGGGTCAACGGCGACGTCGAGACCCGCCGTGGCCGCCAGCTGGTCGTGGGCGACGTCGTCACCCTCGACGGCACGGCCGCCCGCGTCGCCGACGAGGCGTCGTTCGAGGACGACCTGCCCTGGTGAAGCCTTGACCCCGCCGTAGGCGGTCCCAGCGGGCTTCGGCGGGCTCCAGCGGCTACTTGTCAGCCGGAACCCGCACGACACGCCGGTGGTCCTCGGCGTGTCGTGCGGGTTTCACCGGCCGACCGGTGAAACCCGCAGCGTCAGGAGACACCCAGCAGGTCGACGACGAAGATCAGGGTCTCGCCGGGCTTGATCACGCCGCCGGCACCGCGGTCGCCGTACCCGAGGTGCGGCGGGATGACCAGCTGGCGGCGGCCGCCGACCTTCATCCCCTGGACGCCCTGGTCCCAACCGGCGATGACCTGGCCGACACCGAGGCGGAATCGCAGCGGCTCGCCGCGGTTGTACGACGCGTCGAACTCCTCGCCCGTGGAGTGCGCGACGCCCACGTAGTGGACCGACACGGTGCTGCCGGCGGTGGCCTCGGGGCCGTCGCCTTCGGTGACCTCGGTGACCACCAGGTCGGCGGGCGGGTCGAAGTCGGGGAACTCGATCTCGGGCTTGTCCATGTGCGACACCTTAGGTGCTGGCAGGATCGGGGCGTGACCTCGACCTCGGACCGGTGGCCGCCCCTCGACCGGGGCGTCGGTGCCGGACTGGCGGTGCTGGCGGCCCTCGTCGCTGTCTCGCTGACCACCGAGGTGCAGCTGATCGGGGTGTTCGGGACCGGCACGATCGTCGCGAGCCTGCTGACCACCTCGCGCCGCACCGCGGTCGTCGGTGTGGTCGCGACCCTGCTCGCGGTGCCGGTCGGGGTGTGGCACGACAGCCTCGGCACCCTCGACTGGTGGGTCCGGGTGCTGCTGTGCGCGCTGCTCTCGGCGCTCGGCGTCCAGGGCGCGGCGCTGCGGGAGCGCCGCGAGGGGCGCCTCGAGCGGATGACGGTCATCGCGGAGACTGCCCAGCGGGCGGTGCTCCGGTCGATGCCGACCGCGATCGGGTCGGTCGGCCTGGCCGCGCGCTACGTCTCCGCGACGGCGGAGGCGCTGGTCGGCGGCGATCTCTACGAGGTCGCGGCGACGCCGTTCGGGGTCCGGGTGATCGTCGGCGACGTGCGCGGCAAGGGGCTGGAGGCGGTGCAGACGGCCGCTGCCGTGCTGGGTGCGTTCCGGGCGGCCGCGTTCACCGCCGCGGACATCGCGGCCCTGGCGCGCACGATCGACGAGACGCTGGCGCGGATGATCGGCGACGAGGAGTTCGTGACGGCGATCGTGGGGGAGTTCCACGGCGACCGGGTCACGCTCGCCAACTGCGGCCACCATCCGCCACTGCTGGTGGTCGAAGGCGCCACTGAGACCGCCGACACGGGGGAGCCGACGCTGCCGCTCGGTCTCGGTGCCGAGCCGGTCCTGACCGAGCACCCCTGGCCGGTGGGGGCCCGGGTGCTGTTCTACACCGACGGGCTGGTCGAGGCCCGCGACGCCCACGGGGAGTTCTTCCCGCTCGACGAGTACGCCGCCGAGCTGGGCGAGGGCAGCGTCGAGGAGGCGCTCGACCGGCTGGTGGAGCGGCTGCTGGTCTGGGGCGGGCAGCGGATGTCGGACGATCTCGCGCTCGTGCTCGCCGAGAGCGAGCCGCGTTAGCAGGCTCGGCCCGGGTCCAGCATCGAGGCTCAGGTCTGGTGCACGTAGCTGTCGAGCTGGTCGCGCTCGAACTCCAGCTGGTCGATGCGGTGCTTGACGACGTCGCCGATGCTGATGATGCCGATGAGGCGACCGTCCTCGACCACCGGCACGTGGCGGATCCGGCTCTCGGTCATCGTCTTCATCAGCTCCTCGACCGCCGCGTCCTGCTCGCAGGTCTGCACGACCTCCGTCATGATCGCGCGCACCGTGTTGTTGATGACGGTGCCGTCGCTGTGGAGGTGGCGTACGACGTCACGCTCGCTGACGATCCCGTCGAGGCTGGTGCCGTCGGAGCTGACGATGAGCGCGCCCACGTTGTGCTCGGCGAGCTTCGCGATCAGCTCGCGTACGCCGGCGTCCGGGCCGATCGTGATGACCTCGCTGCTGGGCTTCGCCTTGAGCACGTCGCCGATCCGCATCGCTGCACCTCCGAGGGTTCTGCTGGGGTCCGTGCGACGACCGTACTGTCGGCACGCCCCGGCGTACAGCCCCTCGTCCAGCCCGTGACGACCGGCGTCAGTCGCGGGGCCGGTGCAGGCGCAGGTCGGACACCGACCCGGGGCCCGAGCGGGGCGAGTCCGGGTCGTCGGAGTCGTCGGGGAGCGAGCCGAGGAACGACAGCGCCGCCTCGTGGAGGTGGCCGTTGGTCGCCAGCGCGTTGCCGCCGAACGGGCCGTCGGTGCCGTCGAGGGAGGTGAACCGGCCCCCGGCCTCGCGGACGATCACCGCCAGCGCGGCCATGTCGTAGACCTCGAGCTCGGGCTCGGCGGCGATGTCGATCGCGCCTTCGGCGAGCAGCATGTAGGACCAGAAGTCGCCGTACGCCCGGGTCCGCCAGCAGCGGCGCATCAGCGAGACGAAGTCGTCGAGGCGGCCGCGCTCCTCCCAGCCGTGCAGCGAGGCGTAGGAGAGCGAGGCGTCCTCGAGGCGGCGTACGTCGGAGACCTGGCAACGGGTGGCCTTCAGCAGGGAGCGTCCGGTCCAGGCACCGTGGCCTGCGGACGCCCACCAGCGGCGCTGGAGCAGCGGGGCGGAGACCACCCCGACGACGACCTCGTCGTCGACGACCAGCGAGATCAGCGTGGCCCAGACCGGGACGCCCCGGACGAAGTTCTTGGTGCCGTCGATCGGGTCGATGATCCAGCGCCGCTGGCTGTGGCCCGTCGAGCCCTGCTCCTCGCCGGTGACGGCGTCGCGCGAGCGCACCCGCGAAAGCGTGCGGCGGATGCTCTCCTCGACCGCCTGGTCGGCGTCGGTGACCGGCGTGAGGTCGGGCTTGCTCATCACGTGCAGGTCGAGGGCCTTGAACCGGGCCTCGGTCAGGGAGTCGGCGTCGTCGGCGAGGACGTGGGCGAGCCGCAGGTCGTCGGTGTAGTCCGTGGAGCCGGTGGAGCCAGAAGAGATCGGCACGTGCTCACCCTAGTGAACTCCCCGGCGTCCGGGTCCGTGTACCTGTCCATGGAGATCAACGGGCTCCCGCTGCACCCCCTGGTCGTGCATGCCGCGGTCGTGTTCGGATCGCTCGCCGCGGTCGCGGCGCTCGGGTACGTCGCGCTGCCCCGGTGGCGGTCGGTGCTGCGCTGGCCGGTGCTGGCCGTCGTGCTGGTCGGCGTCGGGTCGATCGTCGCGGCGTACTACAGCGGCAACAGCTTCTTCAGCTCCCGGCCGCCCGAGATCCGGGCCAGCCCGCGGGTGCTGGAGCACCAGCACCTGGCCCGGCAGCTGTTCTGGATCACGCTCGGGTTCGGCGCCGTGGCGGTCGTCGCCGCGTGGCTCTCGACGCGCACCGGTGCGGTGCGCGTGGTGCTGGACGCGCTGCTCGCCGCCGGAGCCGTGGTGGTGCTGGTGTGGGTGGTCCGCACCGGCGACGCCGGGGCGCGCGCCGTGTGGGGCTAGGAGGCTGCTGAACAAGACGGGCGAACGCGAGCGGCGTCCGGTGCGTGCGGTGGCAAGGCGGCCGAGGAACGGCGTGGCGGGTCACTCCGACCGAGGCGAACGCCGCCAACGCTCCACCGGGCGTCGCGTAGCCGCGCGGATTGTTCATCAGACTCCCAGTGAGGCTTCGCCTCTGACCGCCGAGTCCGGGGGCTGGTGTAGCCGGTCTGGTGCGGCGCAGTGTGGGGCATGGGCGAGACGCTGACGGTCAATGAGTTGCTTGAGGGTCACGTCGGGTTGGACATCGAGTGTCTGGATCGGATCTATCTCAACGGCTATGTAGCGAGCCTGCAGACCAGCGGCCAGGTGTGCGCGTTCATGATGGCGCATCTGAAGCAGCCGATCCCCTCGCCGGCGATCATGGAGAAGATCGGCACCGCGTTCCGCCGTGGGGTGAAGTCGTTCGCCGAGGCCCATCAGGTCCCGGTGGTGAAGTTCGCCAAGGACGACCGTAAGCAGGATGTGATGCACCCGTACCTGGCTGCTCAGGCCAAGACGGGCCGTCCGGGCGTGGCCGCGATCGGTGTCGCCCAGGAGTACCAGAACGTGTGGTCGGCCTACCAGCGTGAGGACCGCGGCGACACGGGCCGTCAGGTGTGGTTCACCTTCACCAAGGCCGATCGGCGGGTGACCTGCTACTACTTCTACCTCTGGGATGAGGACTTCGGCCCATGCTTCATCAAGGTCTGCGCCTACTTCCCGTATCCGGTCAAGGTCTGGCTCAACGGGCACGAGTGGGCCAAACGCCAAGCGGTCCACGCGGGGATCGGGTTCACCGAGCTGTCCAACGGCTTCGCCACCTGCGCCGATCCGGACGGTCTGCAGACCATCTGCGACCGCCTCGGACCAGGCACCATCGGCGTGTTCTTCGAGCGCTGGATGAACCGACTGCCGCTGCCGCTCACCCCGACGGACCGGGGCGCTGGGTACTGGTGGGAGCTCTCGATGCGGCAGATCGAGACCTCCCGCACCATCGTGTTCGACCAGCCGCGGCGGGCCCGGACCTTCTTCGAGGCCCTGGTCGCCGACAACCTCGACATCGGCCGACCTGATCGGGTGGAGCTGGTCTTCGCCGGCCACCCCCGCCGGTGGGGCCGCCCACCGAAGGTCGAGCCGACCTACAAGACCCGGATCGCGACCCGCGACACCGTCGGGGTCACGGTCAACGCCGACTACAAGCACTCCCGGGTCAAGCAGTACCTCAAGGACGGCCGCGCGCTGCGGGTCGAGACCGTGATCAACACCCCCGACGACCTGGGGTGCAAACGCCGCCTGGCCCACCTCGACGAACTGCAGGCCAAGGCACGTGCCGTCAACGCCCGCCTGCTCGATACTGAACGTGTCGGGCAGGGTTGTGTCCTTGCGAGCCCAGCCTTTGAGCGGGTCGCACAGTCCACCCTCAACCAGGATGGCAGGAGGTCGCCCGCACTACGGTTCGGAGATCCTCGGGTCATGGCCCTGCTCGGCGCCCTGTGTGTCGGCCTGAACGCCCTCGGATTCACCAACCGGAGCCTCCGCGCCCAGGTGTCCCATCTGCTCGGCGTTCCCTACACCGTCAACCAGATGAGCTACGACCTCGCCCGGCTCAGGACGAAGGCTCTGATCCGACGACGTCCCGGCACCAACACCTACGACCTCACCGCCGATGGCCAACGAGTCGCGATCTTCTACACCAAGCTCCACGACCGCCTGCTCGGACCGCTCATCGCCGCCGACCAACCACCCGCACCACCCGAACTCCAACGCGCACTGGCCACCATCGACCGCCACGTCGAGGGCTACACCCACCGAGCGCGCCTAGGAAAGGCAGCCTGAAACTCAAGACAAACGCCAGAGTTCGAAGAACCTAGCTTCGCTAGC
>NZ_DASWVI010000274.1:0-28554 GCF_036401255.1 Nocardioides sp.
CGCACCCTCGAGCGTCCCGTCCCCGGCCGAGCCCCGGCCGTCGCGGCAGGCCGAGCGGCACCCGGCGCCCACCCCCACCGCCCGGCCCGCCCGCCCCGTCCGGTCCACGACACCGCAGCCCGCGAAGCCCTCGCCCGCACCCCGGACCAAGGCCGGGGCGATCGCCGACTCGCGCACCGACTCGCGCACCGACGCACGCTCCGGCTCCTCGCGGCAGCAGCGCGAGATCGAGCGGGCGCTGCGCGCCGACCGCCAGCTCGCGGCGATGCTGCGCACGACGTCGCCGGCGACCTCCCCGGTGATGCAGTGGTTCGGCGGCGCGCCCTGGACGCTGCCCGTCGGCGCCTACCACCTGACCGCGCGCTTCGGTCAGTCCGGCAGCCTGTGGAGCTCCACCCACACCGGGCTCGACTTCGCCGCCCCCACCGGCACGCCCGTGCGCGCCGCGACCGCGGGCACGGTCACCTCGGTCGGCTGGGCCGGCGCCTACGGCAACAAGATCGAGATCACCCACCCCGACGGCACCGAGACCTGGTACGCCCACCTCTCGCGCACCGCCGTCCGCGTCGGCTCCCAGGTGAGCACCGGCGCCGTGATCGGCGCCGTCGGCGCCACCGGCAACGTGACCGGCGCGCACCTGCACTTCGAGGTGCGCCTCGCCGACGGCAGCGCCGTCGACCCCGACGCCACGCTGCGCCAGCACGGCCTGCGGCCCTGACGCCGTCCGGGCGGACGCTCGTGTCGTTGCCGCTGCACGTGGCGGTGCCTGCGTGCATGCGCGTCGACCGCTCGCCCGGCCTCGCACCTCAGGGTCGCACCCGGGTCGTGCCGGATGTCGGTGCTCGCGTGCGGGCCCTAGGTTCACGGCATGGCCCGGATCAAGATCGTGCCCGGAACTCCGCGATGGGCGGTGTGGGCTTCCTACGGCACCGTGCTGTGCGTCCTACCGTCGGCGGTGTGGCGAACCGCCATCGGGTTCGGCGCCGACCTCGGCACGACCGAGGCGTGGCGTGAGTTCCAAGAGGTTCCGGGGCCCGGCACTGTGTACGTGGTGGGGCTGAGCCTGCTCTCGATCGGCGCAGCGGCGCTGACGTTCGGACTGGTGCAGCCGTGGGGTGAGGTGCTGCCGCGCTGGGTGCCGCTGATCGGGGGACGGCGGGTCCCGCCCGCGGTGTCACTGTCCATCGCCGTCCTCGGAGCGATGTGCGTGATCGCCATCTGCTGGATGAGCGTCGTGAACTGGGGCCAGATCATGGGGTTCCGTGGCCGGCCCGCGGCGGGCTGGTACCAGGTGGCGACCGCGGCGTACCTGCCAGCGTTGTCGTGGGGACCCCTGCTGCTCATGGTGACCTGGGCGCGTTGGCGGCGGATCTCCCGCGCTGACGCGGGCCGCCCTGGAGGCGACCCGGTGGGAGGCTGCCGCGATCAGGACGGCGGTCGGCCGGCCCCGTCATGAAGGAAGCCGCAGGCCAGACGTGCGGTCTGACCTGCGGCTTCTGCTTGTGGGCAGGGGCGGGGTCGAACCGCCGACCTTCCACTTTTCAGGCGGACGCTCGTACCAACTGAGCTACCTGCCCAAGCGACGGCCACCCTACAGGAGCCGCGACGGCCGAGGAAAATGCGGGTGGCGCTCGCTTTGGAGCGCGTCGGCGCCCGACCCTATGCTGTGGCGAGCGTGTCCGGCCCCCATCGTCTAGCGGCCCAGGACCCCGCCCTTTCACGGCGGTAGCACGGGTTCGAATCCCGTTGGGGGTGCTGATCCGGCCTCGATTGGGAGCAGGCGCCGCATGTAGGTTAGAGTTCCCACCGCTTCGGCAACGAGGCGAGAGCACCACTCAGCAGCACCAGCACCACCATGGCCCCGTAGCGCAGTTGGTTAGCGCGCCGCCCTGTCACGGCGGAGGCCGCGGGTTCGAGTCCCGTCGGGGTCGCCACGCACGCCCCGGATCGCGAGATCCGGGGCGTTCGACATTTCCGGACGCGACGTCCCGCTGGCGCCCCGCATCCATCCACCCACCACAATGGCGGCATGCCGATCGAGATGGCGCCCGAGGAGTTCGACGCCCTCGTCGACCGCGCCCTGGACGACATCCCCGACGAGATCGCGGCGCTGGTGCGCAACGTGGTGGTGCTGGTCGAGGACGAGCCGCCCGCCGACGACCCCGACCTGCTCGGCCTCTACGAGGGCATCGCCCTGACCGAGCGGTGGGGCGAGCCGGTGATGGAGCTGCCCGACCGGATCTTGATCTTCCGGGGCCCGCTGCTCGACCTGTGCGACACCGAGGAGCAGCTCGTCGAGGAGGTACGGATCACCGTGGTGCACGAGATCGCGCACCACTTCGGCATCGACGACGATCGCCTCCACGACCTCGGCTACGCCTGAGTGCCGGCCGTCGGCCGGGCTGGTTCAGGAGGCGCCGCTGTGCTGATCGAGGTCCGCGGCGTCCTGCCACGCGATCGGCGGCTCGCCGGACTCCTGGCGCACGAACTCGGTGAGGAACCACCGCTGGAACCGCTGCTGCTCCGGTGAGCGCGCCAGCGAGAGCAGGCGCTCCTCGCGGCAGAAGTCGTCGGCGAGGTCCAGCAGCTCGATGAACCGCCCGATCGCGGCGGCCGAGCGGCGCGGCATCGCGACGTGCAGGTCGGCCGTCTCCGCGCCCGTGTCCAGCGCCCGGTCGATCTGGTCGGCGCCGATGCCCTCGCGCAGGTCGCGTTCGAGCGACCCGAACAGGTCGGAGAGGTCCTTGGCGAGCGGGTACTCGTGCTCGTAGGCCAGCGCCAGCAACCGGACCTCGCGGCGCAGCTCCTGGTAGTGCTGCTGGAACTCCACGAACGTGCGCAGGGGTACGCCGTGGATGTCGATGCGCAGCTCGTCGGCCGCCGGCTGGGCCGCCTGCGCGGGCGGCGGGATCACGCCGGTCACCAGGCCCTCGACGAGGTGGTCGCCGTACTGGGCCCGCGGCGCGAACCACACGAGCTTGCCCCGCTCCTCGACCTCCACCCCCCAGGCGGCCGAGCAGCGGGCCACGATGCTCAGCCCGCGACCGAAGGTCAGCAGCAGGTCGTCCTCGTCGTGCACGTCCTCCGAGGGCATCAACGGCACCTCGGGGGAGCCGTCGCGCACCTCGACGCGCGGGTGCTCGCGGGTGCCCCGCACCCGGACCGAGAGCGGCGGCCGGGCGTGCAGCAGTGCGTTGGTCACCAGCTCCGACACGCCGAGCTCGGCGCACTCCACCAGGTCGGCGCGGCCGACGTCCTGGAAGGTGCCGACCACCCACCTGCGGGCATCCTGCACACCGCGAGGACCCGAGCCCAGGGACAGGGCTGGCCTGTTCAGCGGCACGGTGAACTCCACAATGGACGGGGGACCGGCAGGTGATGCCGTTGTTCGCTCGTGTACCCGTCGAAAATCGGAGCGAAACCTGGGCAGATCACCCGTTGTGCGGTGGCCGGACGACTCGATACCCGAGATCACGTGCCGGTGGCCGGTGTGACCGAGGGTACTGCCTCCGGGTGGCCGTTGGCCGGATGCGCCGGAAGAATGGGGGTACAGCGAGGCGTTGACCCCACAGGAGCCGTTCCCAGCGCACGAGAGGTCCACCATGTCCGGCAGCGAGGCCGCCCGACCGGCGGCAGGCACGACGTCCCAGCGGCACCGGGTGGTGGTGATCGGCTCCGGCTTCGGCGGCCTGTTCGGCACCAAGGCGCTCCGGCGGGCCGACGTGGACGTGACGATGGTCGCCAAGACCGGCCACCACCTGTTCCAGCCGCTGCTCTACCAGGTGGCGACCGGCATCCTCAGCCAGGGCGAGATCGCCCCGCCGACCCGGGAGATCCTCAGCGGGCAGAAGAACGCCGCCGTCCTGCTCGGCGAGGTCACCGCAATCGACCTCGAGGCCCGCACGGTGACCTCCCAGGTGCTCGGTCGACCGACCGTCACGCCGTACGACTCCCTGATCGTGGCCGCCGGCGCCGGGCAGTCCTACTTCGGCAACGACCAGTTCGCCGAGTACGCGCCCGGGATGAAGAGCATCGACGACGCCCTCGAGCTGCGCGGCCGGATCTTCGGCGCGTTCGAGATGGCCGAGCTCGGCGCCGCGCGCGGCGACGACATCGACCACCTGCTGACGTTCGTGGTCGTCGGCGCCGGCCCGACCGGCGTTGAGATGGCCGGCCAGATCGCCGAGCTGGCGCACCGGACGCTGCGCAAGGACTTCCGCCACATCAACACCCGCACCGCGCGCGTGGTGCTCGTCGACGCGGCCGCCCAGGTGCTCCCGCCGTTCGGCGAGAAGCTCGGGGCGAAGACCCGCACCGAGCTGGAGAAGCTCGGCGTCGAGGTCGTGCTGGGCGCGATGGTGACCGACGTCGACGAGCGCGGCATCGAGATGAAGTTCAAGGACGGCCGGGTCGAACGGATCGACACCGTGACGAAGATCTGGGCCGCCGGCGTCCAGGCCAGCTCGCTGGGCCGCACGCTCTCGGAGCAGACCGGCGCGCCGCTGGACCGTGCCGGGCGGATCGCAGTCAACCCGGACCTCACGCTGCCCGGCCACCCCGAGGTGTTCGTCGTCGGCGACATGATCGCGCTCGACAACCTGCCCGGAGTCGCCCAGGTCGCGATCCAGGGCGCGAAGTACGCCGCCAAGGAGATCGACAATCGGCTGCGCGCCAAGCCCTCGCAGGGTCCGTTCAAGTACTTCGACAAGGGCTCGATGGCGATCATCAGCCGGTTCCGCGCGGTCGCGATGATCGGCCGGCTGCGGGTCACCGGCGTGCTCGCCTGGCTGATGTGGCTGGGGCTGCACCTGATCTACATCACCGGGTTCAAGAGCCGGGTCACCGCGCTGCTGCACTGGGCGGTGTCGTTCATCGGCCGCGGCCGCTCCGAGCGCACCACCACCGAGCAGCAGATCTTCGCGCGCAGCGCGCTGGGCCGGCTCAAGCACGGCGCCGCCGACCTGGTCTCCGACCCGGGCGCCTACGACGCCGCCCGGCAGCTCCTCGAGACCACCCGCCGCGCGGAGCTCGAGGCGCGGGCGCTGGAGGAGGCGCGGCTCACCGATGCCGGTGAGCGGGGGGTCAAGACCAGCTGACCACGGGCTCCTCTCCCGTCGAGTGACGTGAAGTGGCTGTCCCACGGCCGGGAAGTCAGCCCGTTCGCGTCACTCGACGAGAGAGCGGCGCCTACTCGAAGTAGCTCGGGGTCGCCTTCCCCTCCGCCCCGGCTCCGCGCTGGTGGGCGGCGAGCGCCTCGCGGGCCCAGCGCGGCAGGATGAACAGGCCCTCGGCCTCCACCGTCACGCCCTCGGCGTCCCTCAGCTGGCCCCGCGCCCAGGTCTTGATGCCCTCGCTGCGCTCGATCCACGCCTCGGCGCGCAGGTCGCCGAGCGGGGTGCCGCGCCGGTAGCGCAGCGTGAGCGTGCCGGTCATCCCCGGCTTGCCGCCGGCGCCGGCGGCCTCGCCGAGCATCTGGTCGAGGATCAGCGCGGAGACCCCGCCGTGCACCAGCCCGGGTGGCCCCTCGTACGCCGCCCCCAGGTGGAAGTCCGACCAGGCCCGGCCGGTGTCGTCGTGGTCGATCACCAGCGGCGGCGCGACCGCGTTGCGCAGCCCGACCACGGAGTTGCCCCAGGGCCGGCCCCGGCCGGTCGCGCCGAAGCGCACGCCGTACGCACCCTCGAGCTGCCGGGCGCGCAGCCGTGCGGTGAGAGCCTCGACCTCGGCGTGCACCGCCCGGATCTCGTCGTCGTCGACCTCGGTGCGGATCGTGGCGTCGACGAGCTCGCGCACGGCCTGGGTGAACGGCCCGTAGAGCGCTCGCTGCCGCTCGAGCTCCTCGGGGGTGATGTCGTCGCGCACGTATCCGGCCACGCCCCGGATCCTAGAACAGGTTCCATTTGGTGGAATGGCTCCGTGACCGAGCTCTCCGACCCCGACGTGCGGTTCCGGGACTCCTGGGCGGCGGCCGTGGCGGAGTTCCACGCGGCGGGGGAGGAGCACATGCACGGCTCGGGGCTGTGGGACCTCGAGCGCGTCGACGTCACCGAGGCCGGCTGCCGCGCCGCGGTCGCGCACCTGCTCGCCCAGCGCGACCCCGCCACCGCACTGCCTGCGGGCCGGGTGCACTGCACCTACCTGTGGATCACCGACGGCGCCGAGGAGTTCCTCGGCTACCTCGCGATCCGGCACACGCTGACCCCCTGGCTGCTCGAGGAGGGCGGCCACATCGGGTACGCCGTGCGGCCGAGCCGCCGGCGCGAGGGCCACGCGTCCCGGGCGCTCGCGCTCGGGGTCCAGCGGGCCGCGGTGCTGGGACTGGACCGGGTGCTGCTCACCGTCGACGAGCACAATCCGGGCTCGCGCCGGGTCATCGAGGCCGCGGGCGGGGCGTACGAGGACAGCCGCCGCGGGAAGCGCCGCTACTGGGTCGACACCGCGCCCGCCACCGACGGTCAGCGGGGGACGTAGTGCACCTCGGGGCGCTGGGCGTGCAGCACCCGCAGGAACGCGGCCGGGTCGACCATGGTCGCGTCGAGGACGTACGGCGCCATCCCGCGCCGGTAGAACAGCACCCGCCAGGTCCGCTCACCGGCCACCCCGATGACATCGACCGGTGAGCGGAGGTCGGCGAGGTCGAAGACGTGCCGGCCGCCGGCGCGGCGGATCTCCAGCCGGCTCCCGGTCGCCAGCACGGCGGTCACCGGGCGCCGCACCCACGCTCGCCAGGCGGCCACGGTGCCCCCGGCGAGGGCCAGGGCCAGGCCCAGCGTGAGGATCCCCGGATCGGCGTACGCGACCGCGGCCTGGAGGGTGGTGAGCACGGTGGCCGCGAACAGCACGAACCCGGCCACGTGCCGGCTGCGCGGCTCGATGCTCAGGTCGACCGTCTGGGGCGTCGCGGGGCGCGAAGTGACGGGCGCGGTGGGGGCCGCGCCCGTCGATCCCCGTGCGTCCGAAGCCCCACCGCCCTCCGGAGACGGCGGGGTCACGGCAGGATCCGGCTGCCGGGACGGATCGGTGAGCACCGGAAGCGCGGCTCGGGTGAGGTCCTCGATCACCGCTCGACCGGCGTCGCGCTCGCCGTGCGCGAGCCACTGGTCCAACAGGTCGAAGGAGGACGCCTGGGTCCCCTCCGGAGTCACGCTCCCCATACCCCGAGAACGCCGCGCCCAATCCCGCGTTATGGCCGGGACCGGCACTGGTCTGGACCGGCCCGGCCGGGAGGGCTTCGGAAATAGGAAGAACCGCCGGCGTCTCGGGTCACCGACGGTTCAACAGTCCGAGAGGCTAGGGGCACCGACGGCCCGTGCGCACCTGTTTGCCGGGAATTTCCCTCAGGTGGAGTAGACCGGTGCTGGGTAGGCCCCGTGGGACTCGAACCCACAACCCATGGATTAAAAGTCCACTGCTCTGCCATTGAGCTAGAGGCCCGGGGCGTCGGGTCCGGCCGGAAGACCCACGGGATCTCTCCTCGGGCCGGCGCCTGACTGCGCCGACTGTACCCGTCGGGACCGGTCGCTGGTGCGCGGTGCCGCCCGCCGCCCGGTCAGTGCGCGAGCACCCAGGCGAGCCCGCCCTGCTCGGCGTGCCCGTTGATCCGGGCGGCCCGGGCCTCCAGGTCGGCGCGGGCGATCGCGACCTCGATCGGGTCCCTGCCGCCGGCCCTCCCTGCGATGCGTGCTCATCGCGTCAGCGCGAGCCGTAAGGTGAGCTCGGGGGTACTCGGACGGAGGGTGCTCAGGCATGGCGCGACGCAGTGTCGCCACGATCATCGGCGCGGACGGCGCCCGCCAGGCCGCGGTGATCAGCGCGGTGGCCTGCCTGGTCACCCTGCTCGCGTTCGCGGACAGCGACACACCCGCCGTGCCGATCCTCGCGGTCGCGGCCGCCCACGTCGCGCTCGGCGCGGCCGCCTGGTGGACCTCGGGCCGGCACGGTGCCCTCGGCGGTCGCCGCGCCGCCGGCGTCGGGACGGCGATGCTCGTGCTGCTGGCGCTGACCTCCTGGGTCTTCGACGGGTTCGCCTCCGGCGTGGGCCCGCTCTACGTCCTCGTGTTCGCCTGGTTCGGGCTGCACTGCCCGGTGCGCAGCCTGCTGGCCGCGGCACCCGTCGCCGCGATCGGGTACGCCGGCTCGCTGCTGCTCGCCGACGCCCCGACCCGGCGCGTGCTGTCGGTGTTCGTGCTGGTGCCGATCGCCACCGTCGTCGGCCTGCTGATCGCGGAGTACGTCCGCGAGCAGCGAGCGCTGCGCGACCAGCTCGAGATCCGCGAGCGCTGGCGCGGCGCCCTGATGGCCACGCTCGCCCACGACGTCCGCAGCCCGCTGACGTCGGTCACGGGGTCCATCGAGATCCTCCAGGACGACGAGTCCCTCCCGCCGGCGTACCGGCCGCTGCTGACCTCGGCGATGCGGCAGGCGCGGCGGGTGCTGCGGCTGGCGACCGGCATCTTGGAGGTCGAGCGGGTCGAGGACGGCGCGCTGGTGCTCGACCGGCGGCGGGTCGCCGTCGCGTCGATCGGGCACGCCGTGGCCCAGCTGACCCAGCCGGAGTCGGTGCTGGTCGATGCCGACCCCGGGCTGGAGATCGACGTCGACCCGGAGCGGATCGAGCAGGTGCTCTACAACCTCGTCAGCAACGCGTTGCGGCACGGCCGACCTCCGGTGGTGATCAGCGCCGTCGCGCTGCCGGGGGTGGTGGAGATCGCGGTCGAGGACCAGGGCGACGGGGTCCCGGCCGCGGACGTGTCGCTGCTGTTCGACCGGTTCTCGGCGGCCGACCACTCCCCGCACTCGGTCGGTCTCGGCCTGTGGATCGTGCGCATCCTGGCCGAGGCGCACGACGGGAGCGTCCGCTACGAGGCGCCGCGCGGCGGCGCCCGGTTCGTCGTCACGCTGCCGGCCGCGACCCCGGTGACCGACGTGCCCCCGGCCAGGACGTAGGGCCCTACTCCGCGCCTCCCCGCCGTGGTCCGATCGACGGGTCGGACCGGGGGCAGGAGGCGAGATGACAGCCGGCTTCACCTATCGCGCGCCGACGCGACGCGACGAGCTGCTCGCGCTGCTCGGGGAGTACGGCGAGCGGGCGCGCGTCCTCGCCGGCGGCACCGACCTGCTCACCGACGTCCGCACCGGTCTGGCCCGGCCCGCCGTCGTGGTCGACGTCAAGCGGGTCGAGGGCTACCGCGACCTGGTGTGGAGCGGGGACCGCGGGCTCGTGATCCGGCCCGGGGTCTCGATCAACGACGTGCTCCACGACGACCGGGTCGGCGCGGCGTACCCCCTGCTGGTGGCGTGCGCGGCGGACCTGGCCTCCCACCAGATCCGCAACCGCGCGACGGTGATCGGCAACGTCGTCAACGCCTCCCCGTGCGCCGACATGGCGCCCGCCCTCCTCTGCCTGGGTGCCCGGGCGGTGCTCAGCTCGCACGACGGCCGCCGGGAGGTGCCGTTCGCCGAGTTCTTCACCGGCCCCAAGCGCACGGTGCTGCGGCCCGACGAGCTGCTCGAGGAGGTCGTCGTGCCGCCGGAGAGCGCCGGCGCGCGCGGCAGCTACCGCAAGCTGAAGCGGATCAAGGGCCACGACCTGGGCATCGTGGGGGTGGCCGCGATGGCCCAGGACGGACTGCTGCGGCTCGGGATCTCCTCGGCCGCGCCGACGCCGGTCCTCGTCGACGGGCTGAGCACCCGGGCGCCGGCCGAGGAGGTGGTCGCCGCGGCGCAGGCCGCGATCAGCCCGATCAGCGACGTGCGCTGCACCCGGGAGTACCGCTCGCACATGGTCGGCGTCTATGTCCGCAGGGCGCTGGCGGAGCTGGGGGAGGTGGCCTGATGCAGGTCTCGGTGACCGTGAACGGCCAGCTCTTCCAGCGCGACGTGGAGGACCACTGGACGCTGGTGCGGTTCCTGCGCGAGGGGCTCGGGATGACCGGCTCGAAGGAGGGGTGCGGGGCCGGCGAGTGCGGTGCCTGCACGGTCGAGCTCGACGGCCGGACCGTGAACTCCTGCCTGGTGCTCGCCGTCGAGGCCGACGGCGCCAGCATCCGGACCGTCGAGGGCGAGGCCGACCACGGCCGGCTCTCGGACATCCAGGCGGCGTTCGCCCGCCACCACGCGGTCCAGTGCGGGTTCTGCACCGGCGGGATGGTGCTGTCGGTCCGCGACCTGCTGCGGCGCAACCCGACGCCCACCGTCGAGGAGATCCAGGAGGGCATCGAGGGCAACTTCTGCCGGTGCACCGGCTACCAGCAGATCATCGAGGCGGTCCTGGACGTCTCCGGCCAGCTCGGCGACGCCGCGGACGGCGGGGTGCGCCATGTCTGATCTCCGCTCCGAACGGGTCGTCGGCACCGACGTACCCCGCGTGGAGGCCGTCGAGAAGCTCACCGGCGACGCGCTCTACACCGGCGACCTGGTGCTCCCGGGCATGCTGCACGCGAAGGTCAAGCAGAGCCCCCACGCCCGCGCCCGGATCCTCCGCATCGACACCAGCCGCGCCGAGGCGCTCCCGGGGGTGCACGCCGTGCTCACCGGCCACGAGCTCGACTACAAGCTCGGGCTGTACGTCGTCGACAAGGACATCCTCGCCAAGGACGTGGTGCGCCACTTCGGGGAGGCGGTGGCCGCGGTCGCCGCGGAGACCCTCGAGATCGCCCGCGCGGCCGTCGAGCTCATCGAGGTCGACTACGAGGTGCTGACGCCGGTGCTCGACCCGATGGCGGCGATCGCGGACGACGCCCCGCTGGTGCACCCCGACCTGGGCGGCTACGCCTACGTCGAGGCCGCGTTCAGCCCGCAGCCGGGCACGAACGTCGCGCACGTGCAGCGGGTCCGCAAGGGCGACCTCGAGCAGGGCTTCGCCGAGGCGGAGTGGGTGGTCGAGCGGGAGTACACCAACCCGTCGGTGCAGCACGTGCCGCTGGAGACCCACGTCGCCGTGGTCCAGTGGAAGGCCGGCGACCAGGTCACGATCTGGACCAGCGCGCAGTCGCCGTTCACCGTGCGCAACCTGTTCTGCACCGCGATGCGGCTGCCGCTCAACCAGGTCCGCGTGGTCGTGCCGCACGTCGGCGGCGGCTTCGGCGGCAAGGCCGGCATCCACCTCGAGCCGCTCGCGGCCTGCCTCTCGCGCAAGGCCGGCGGCCGTCCGGTGCGGCTGCAGGCGACCCGCGAGGAGGAGTTCAGCCTGCTGCCGTGCCGCAGCGCCCTGACCTACCGGATCCGGACCGGCGTGCGGGCCGACGGCACCATCTCCGCGCAGCAGATGACGATGTACTGGGACGCCGGCGCGTACGCCGACTACGCGGTCAACGTCACCCGCGCCTCCGGCTACTCCGCCAGCGGGCCCTACGAGATCCCCCACGCGCAGGTCGACGCCTACACGATCTACACCAACAAGCCGTACGGCACGGCGTACCGCGGGTTCGGGCACGTGGAGTTCTTCTGGGGCCTGGAGCGGCACATGGAGCTCGTCGCGCACGCGATCGGGATGGACCCCCTGGAGTTCCGCCGGCGCAACCTGCTGCGGCCCGGCTCGCGGACGATGACCGGCGAGCTGATCACCGAGCACACCGGCGACCCGCGCGCCTGCCTCGACGCGGTCGCGGAGGCGATCGGCTACGGGACGCTCACCGCCGAGGAGGCCGAGCACGAGCGGGCCACCGGCCGCCGGATCGGCAAGGGCGTGGCGACGCTGCACAAGGCGCCGGCGATGCCGTCGTTCACCGCGACCGCCGCGGTCGTCAAGATGAACTCCGACGGCACCGTGGTGGTCAACCTCGCGCTGATGGAGATCGGCCAGGGCTGCAACACCGCGATCGCCCAGATCGCCGCCGAGCGGCTGCGGTTCCCGGTCGAGCGGGTCAAGGTGGCCGTCGAGCGGGACACCGACAAGGATCCCTACGACTGGCAGACGGTCGCGTCCAAGGGGCTGATCCTCTCGGGCAACGCCACCATGCTGGCCTGCGACGACCTGCTGCGGCAGGCCTACGAGGTCGCCGGCCAGGCGCTGCGGGCCCACGTCGCCGACCTCGACCACGACGCCGACCGGGTGTACGTCAAGCACCGCCCGGAGGAGTCGGTCACGTTCGGCGAGCTCTCGATCGGCTACGCGTTCCCCAACGGCAACGGCATCGGCGGACCGCTCGTCGGCGTCGGCCGCTACATCGCCCAGGGCCTGACCAACCTCGACAAGGAGACCGGCCAGGGGCTCCCGGCGCTGGACTGGACGTACGGCGCCCACGGCGTGGTCGTCGACGTCGACCCCGACACCGGCGAGTTCGACGTGCTGGCGATCTCGTCGGCCTACGACGTCGGCCGGGTCGTCAACCCCGGGCTGGTGCGCGGCCAGGCGATCGGCGGCATGGTGCAGGGGCTCGGCACGGCCCTGTGCGAGGGCTACATCTACGACGAGCAGGGCCGGTTGCTGAACCCGTCGTTCACCGACAACAAGATCCCGACGGCGCGAGACCTCCCCGCCCGCATCGACACCGCCGTCGTCGAGACCGCACAGCTCGACGGCCCGTACGGCGCCCGCGGCGTGGGCGAGCACCCGATGATCTCGGTCGCCCCCGCCATCGGCAACGCGATCCAGCAGGCGACGGGCGCCGAGCTGCTGCACATGCCGATGCGCTGCGAGGACGTCTGGCGTGCGCTGCGCAGCCACGAGCCGATCGACAACTGGATCACCCGGACCCCGGCCGGGTCCTGCCGGTCCGGCCTGCCCGGCGTACCGGAGCCGTGAACCCCCAGCACCGTCCCACCGTCACCCACCACCGGAGGTAGCACCGCCATGCCCCGTCCCATCGAGGTTCGCAAGGTCCCGATCGAGCACGTCAGCGACGCCGCCGGGCTCGCCGCCCTGATCGACGACGGGGTGTTCTCCGCCGACGACGTGATCGCGGTCGTCGGCAAGACCGAGGGCAACGGCGGCGTCAACGACTACACCCGGATCATCTCCACCCACGCCTACCGCGCGGTGCTGGAGGAGAAGGGCACCCGCACCAAGGAGGAGGTCGCGCAGGTGCCGCTCGTGTGGTCCGGAGGGACCGACGGCGTGATCAGCCCGCACGCCACGATCTTCGCCTACGCCCCCGAGGGCCGCTACGAGCCGACCGACGAGCCGCGGGTCACCGTCGGCTACGCGATGAGCGAGGTGCTGCTGCCCGAGGACATCGGCCGCCCGGCCATGGTCGAGAAGGTCGCCGCCGGGGTCCGGGTGGCGATGGAACGGGCCGGCATCACCGACCCGGCCGACGTCCACTACGTGCAGACCAAGACCCCGCTGCTGGTCCAGGACACGATCAACGACGCCGAGCGGCGCGGCCAGACCGTCTACACCCACAACACGCTCGAGTCGATGGACGTCTCCAACGCGACGACCGCGCTCGGCATCGCGGTCGCGCTGGGCGAGATCGAGATGCCGACCGCCGAGCAGATCTTCCACGACCTGTCGCTGTACTCCTCGGTCGCCTCCTGCTCCTCGGGCGTCGAGCTCGACCAGGCGCAGATCGTGGTGGTCGGCAACGTGCGCGGGCTCGGCGGACGGTTCCGGGCGGGGCACAGCGTGATGAAGGACGCCCTGGACATGGAGGGCGTCTGGGCGGCGATCCGCGACGCCGGCCTCGACGACATGCCCGCCGACTGCATCCACCCCCGCCACATCGCCGGCCGCCTGGTGAACCTGTTCGTCAAGTGCGAGGCCGACCCGACCGGTCGCGTCCGGGGCCGGCGCAACATCATGCTCGACGACTCCGACGTCGCCTGGCACCGGCAGATCAAGGCGTGCGTGGGCGGCGTCGTGGGCGCGGTCTCGGGCGACCCGATGAACTTCGTGTCGGTCGCGGCGGTGCACCAGGGCCCGTCCGGGGGCGGGCCGGTGATCGCGATCGTGGACCTCGGTGCGTGAGGGCTGTTGCCCGGCCGTCACGCCCGTGTTGCGCAACCTTCACCACGCTCGCTGAGATTTCCTGGCTCGGGGAGTTGGCGTGGCGCCGGAGATTGGTAGCCTGTGCAGTGCAACAGGTGCAAGTTCCAGCAGGTCTGACGCCCGCGGAGTTTGTGATCCAACGGCGTTTCTTCTTCCGTGGGCCTGCCACTCACGAAAGTCGGAGCGACGGTGTCACCGCATCTGGTGCGGACCGTCGAAGTGACGGTTCTCGCCCCGACTAAGGAGTATCGAGCACATGGCTCAGGGCACTGTTAAGTGGTTCAACGCGGAGAAGGGCTTCGGCTTCATCGCGCAGGAGGACGGCGGCGACGACGTCTTCGTGCACTACTCGGCGATCCAGACCCAGGGTTACAAGTCCCTGGACGAGAACCAGAAGGTCGAGTTCGACGTCACGCAGGGCCCGAAGGGCCCGCAGGCGGAGAACGTTCGCCCGGTCTGATTCACATCGGGAGACCTCGGGCCCCGGCCTGAGGAGCTTCCAGGAGGCCCCATCCGCTCGGGTGGGGCCTCTTGTGCTGTCCGGGCGGTGTCACATAGCCCACACGGATCAGATTTGGCCGGTTGGGTTTGGAGAGGGCGAGGGTCGGGCACGCTTGCCAGAAGGAGGGGGTCCCCGGCATGCAATTGAGGAGTGATGAGGTGCACGACCAGTTCGACGTGACCCTCGAGGACTCCGACCTCCTGGGGGAGGTCGAGCTCACCACCAGCCTGATCATCGCGGCGAGTGAGTCGGACGACCACCTGTCCTCCGACGAGATCGACCAGATCCTCGGAGTCGTGCCGGAGCCTCGACACGAGTCCTGACCGTCCCCCGGGCGGCCACCGGCGCCCGATTCCCCTGTGCGTGATACCCCTCCCGGGTATGCTCTGGTCATGGCAGAGCACCAGCACGGCTACATCCACCGCAAGGACGACTACCTCAAGCGGCTGCGCCGCATCGAGGGCCAGGCGCGGGGGCTGCAGCGGATGGTGGAGGACGAGAAGTACTGCATCGACATCCTCACCCAGGTCTCCGCGATGACCAAGGCCCTCCAGGCGGTCTCCCTGGGCCTGCTCGAGGAGCACATGAACCACTGCGTGCTCGACGCCGCCCGCTCCGACGACGAGACCGCCGCCCAGGAGAAGATCACCGAGGTCATCGACGCGGTGTCCCGGCTGGTCCGCTCCTGAGTCTCCCGCGCACCTGACGTATCTGTCGTCCGCGCGCGCTCCTGACGACCGATACGTCAGGTGCGTGGCCCCCCTCAGCAGGTGGCGAACAGCACCGGTCCGGTGGAGAGGTCCGAGAGCACGTAGGTGCCCTCCCGGGGCGCCAGGTCGAGGCGTACGACGCGGCCGTCGGCGGTCGCGGAGGCGACCGAGAACCGGTCGGTGAAGTCGCCGCCCTGGCCGGGGGCGGGACCGCTGGCCAGGGCCGAGCGGCTGTCGGCGTTGCGGCGGGCCTGGTCGCCGGTCTCGAACGCCATCGCGACCCGCACGTGGCCGCCGGGCTGCACCGACATCGCGAACCCGGTGAGCGGGTCGACGCCGCCGGCCTCGTCGACCAGCCGCTCGCCCTCGGCCTCGTCGGAGGCGTCGGCCTGGCTCATCGCCAGCGCGCCGCAGGCGTACGGGCCGTCGTAGACCGCCGCCGACACCGGGTCGCCGGAGGCCGCGAGCACGTCGTCGACGCCGGTCGGCAGGTCGCCGTCGCCCAGGCCGTCGACGGCCCGCTCGAGGTAGTCGGCGGTGTCGCTGGTGAGCACGAGGTGCCGCTCGCGGTCGAGCGCCACGAACTGCAGCTCCGGGGTCAGGTCCGCCCCGAGCGTGGGCAGCAGCTGGTCGCCACCGAGCCACACCCCGTCCTCCTCGGACGGGCGGGTGAACCCGGCCCGCTCGAGCCGGTCGGCCAGCTCGTCGAAGTCGGTGTTCTCGGGCATGCCGATGACGACGACGGCGCCCGACTCGGACTGGCTGAACAGCTCCCAGTCGGCGGTCGCCGGCGAGAAGCCGAACCGGGCCTGCAGCACCGGGGCCGACTGCACGAGCGCCGAGGCCGAGGTCAGGTCCCGGTCGAACCCCTGGTCGAGCAGGTCGCGGACCTCCCGCTCCGACGACGACCCGTCCAGCCGCGCGCCGACCTCGGCGCGGACCGCCGCCCAGTCGGTCCAGGAGAGCCGCTGCGCGTCGCCCGGGACGTACGACGCGGCCCGCTCGAGGTCGCTGCGGTGGCTGTCTCGCCACCGGCCCACCCCCACGACCGCGACGACCGCGACGACCGCGACCACCAGCGCGACCGCCACCACGATCGTGAGCCGTCTGCGCACCTGGGTCTCCTGTTCGGGCGAGGTGGTGTGACACTAGCGGCATGCCCGGGAAGGACGTCCTCGCCGCCGGTGCCGTCGTCTTCCGTCCGGGGAAGCGGGTGCTACTCGTGCACCGGCCCCGCTACGACGACTGGTCGTTCCCGAAGGGCAAGCTCGACCCCGGCGAGCACGTCGCCGCGGCGGCGGTGCGCGAGGTCGAGGAGGAGACCGGGCTGCACGTGCGGCTCGGGCCCCCGCTGACCGGCCAGCGCTACCCGGTCGCGGGCGGCCGGATGAAGTCGGTGTCCTACTGGGTCGGGAGGGTCGTCGGCGACGACGACGTCAGCGGCTACCGGCCCAACGCCGAGATCGACCAGGTCGCGTGGTTCGAGTACGACGACGCCCTGGCGCAGCTCACCTACGAGCACGACCAGGACACCCTGCGCGAGGCCCGCCCGCTGCGCCGCAAGACCCACGCGCTGGTGGTGCTGCGCCACGGCGAGGCCCGCTCGCGCAAGGCCTGGCGCCAGGACGACCGCCTCCGCCCGCTGGTCCAGGCGGGTCGGCACCAGGCTCAGCGGCTGGTGCCGCTGCTCGCGGCGTACGACGTCACCCGCATCGTGTCCTCCAGCAGCGCCCGCTGCGTGGAGACCGTGGGCCCGTACGCCGACACCACCGGCTGGAAGCTGGAGCTGGAGGACGGCCTGAGCGAGGAGGACGCGACCGCCTCGTCGGTGGTCCGGGTGGTCGACGAGCTGGTGACGGCCGAGGAGGGCGGGGTGCTGTGCACCCACCGCCCGGTGCTGCCGGCGGTCTTCGACGCGCTCGGCGTCCCCGACCCGCAGCTCGCGCCCGGCGCGATGCTCGTCGCGCACCTGCGACGTGACCGCATCGTCGCCACGGAAGTGCACATGATCCACTGAGGTCAAGCGTTCTGGGCCTTGTTCACGTGATGTCCGTCTCGTGAGCGGCTGTCGGTCCCCGACTGGGCGATTCGAGTTCACTCCTCGTTCACCGACGACCCCGGATCCGTCCATCTGTGCTGCCTAACTTCGGTGGTGTTCTAGACGACAAGACATCAGGAGCATTGAAGTGATCCGCACTTCCATCCGCCGGGCCGTGGTGCCCGGGATCGCCGTACTCGCCCTCGCTCTCGCCGGCTGCGGCGCCGACAACGAGGACGACAACAACTCCGGCGGCGGCTCCGGCTCGGGCGACAGCAGCCTGTCCGGTGACCTGAGCGGCGGTGGCGCGTCGACCCAGCAGGCCGCCATGGGCGCTTGGGCCGTGGGCTTCCAGGACGCCAACTCCGACGTGACGGTCAACTACGACCCGATCGGCTCGGGCGGTGGCCGGGAGAACTTCATCTCCGGCGCCTTCCCGTTCGCCGGCAGCGACGCCTACCTCACCGACGACGAGGGGGAGCTGTCCAAGGCGACCGAGCAGTGCGGCGGCACCGTCATCGAGGTGCCCGACTACGTCAGCCCGATCGCGATCGCGTTCAACATCCCGGGCGTCGACGAGCTCAACCTCTCGCCGGAGACCCTCGCGGGCATCATGGCCGGCAAGATCACCTCCTGGGACGACAAGGCCATCGTTGCCGACAACCCGGACGCCGACCTGCCGTCCGAGCGCATCAACGCGGTGCACCGCTCCGACGAGTCCGGCACGACCGAGAACTTCACCGACTACCTCGACGCCGTCGCCGGTGACGTCTGGACCGCTGGTGTGGTCGAGACCTGGCCGGGCGACTTCGGGGGCGAGGGTGCCAAGGGCACCTCCGGTGTCGTGCAGACGATCGGCAACTCCGAGTACTCCATCGGCTACGCCGACGCCAGCCAGACCGGCGACCTCGGCCAGGCCAACATCAAGGTGGGCGAGGAGTACGTCGCCCCGTCGGCCGAGGCCGCCGCGAAGATCCTCGAGGTCTCGCCCGAGGCCGACGTCGCCACCGACACCCAGCTGGTCTTCGACCTCGACCACAAGACTCAGGAGGCGGGGGTCTACCCGATCGTGCTGACGTCCTACTTCCTGGCGTGCGGCACCTACGACGATGCTGCGACCGCGGACAAGGTGAAGGCGTTCGCCGAGTACATCCTCAGCGACGAGGGTCAGCAGCAGGCGGCGGCCGAGGCCGGCTCCGCCCCGCTGTCGGCCGACCTGGCCTCGAAGGCGCAGGAAATCGTCGCCAAGATCGGCAGCTGAGCCGTTTCGCAGTAACGTCAGCGAGGGGTCCGGGCCTTCGAACGAGGCCGGGCCCCTCGCTGGGCGTGTGTGAGGAAGGGCAGGAGATCCAGAGGTGAGCGTGACGGAGCCAGTCGTGGACCGCGAGGAGTCGACCGGTCGTGTCGGCGACGTCGTGTTCGCCGGCGTCAGCCGCGGCTCGGCCATCGTGATCATGCTCGCGCTCGCGGGCGTCGCGGTGTTCCTCCTGCAGCAGGGTCTGCCCGCCCTCGGCAATCACGGCGAGGCGGTCTACGGCAAGAGCAGCATCTGGACGTTCGTCTGGCCGCTGTTGTTCGGGACCCTGCTCGCGTCGGTCATCGCGATGATCGTCGCAGCGCCCCTGGCCATCGGTGTCGCACTGATCATCAGCCACTACGCCCCTCGTCCGATCGCCAAGGTCCTCGGCTGGCTGATCGACCTGCTGGCGGCCATCCCGAGCGTCGTCTACGGCCTGTGGGGCATCCAGTTCCTCGCGCTCAACATGGTCCCGGTCTACAAGTGGCTCGAGGACCACGCGGGCTGGATCCCGTTCTTCGAGGGCCCGGTGCCGAACTCCGGTCGCACGATGTTCACGGCCGGCCTGGTGCTGGCGGTCATGGCTCTGCCGATCATCACCGCGATCTGCCGTGAGGTCTTCGCGCAGACCCCGCTGATGCACCAGGAGGCCGCGCTCGCCCTGGGCGCCACCCGTTGGGAGATGATCCGCCTCGCGGTCTTCCCCTACGCCCGCTCGGGCATGGTGTCCGCCGTGCTGCTCGGCCTGGGCCGCGCGCTGGGCGAGACGATGGCGGTGGCGCTCGTGCTGGCACCGACCCTGATCGTGTCCTTCAACCTGGTCACCGCCGAGCGGAGCTCCTCGACGATCGCGGCCAACATCGCGTTGAACTTCGGCAACGCCTCCGGCTCCAAGATCGAGACGCTGATCTTCTCCGGCCTGGTGCTCTTCGTCATCACGTTCGCCGTCAACTTCCTCGGCCGCGCCATCGCGGCCCGGGGCCAGAAGGGCTGAGGACATGACCGACCTGCAGACCGTGCCCCCGGTGAGCCCGCGCCACTCGATGCCGCTGACCGGCGCCACGCTGCCGCGCATCGCTCCACTGCTCGCCACCGTCATCGCCGGCGGCGTGGGCGGCCTGGTGGCGTTGCTGGGCGGTTTCGGCTGGGTCGCGGCGGTGTTCGTGGCCTGGCTGGTCCTGGTCGTCGGCCTGCCGCTGTGGTCCCGCGCGGTCGAGGGCGGCCGCAAGTCGCTCGACCGGCTCGCGACCCTGATGGTCTGGTCGGCGTTCGGCCTGGCGATGATCCCGCTGGTCTCGCTGGTGTGGACGGTGGTCAGCAAGGGCGTCGGCATCTTGTCGAGCCAGTTCCTCAACAACTCGATGCGCGGCGTGCTCGGCGAGGGCGGCGGCATCTACCACGCGATCATGGGCACGCTGATCATCACGGCGCTCGCGACCCTGATCTCGGTGCCGATCGGGGTGCTGACGGCCGTCTACCTCGTCGAGTACGGCAAGTCCTCGCCGATGGCGCGCGTGATCACGTTCCTGGTCGACGTGATGACCGGCATCCCCTCGATCGTCGCCGGTCTGTTCGCCTACGCCCTCTTCGCGCTGTTCTTCGGTCCCGGGGTGCGGATGGGCTTCGGCGGGGCCGTGGCGCTCTCGGTGCTGATGGTGCCGATCGTCGTGCGCGCCGCCGAGGAGATGCTCAAGCTGGTGCCCGACGAGCTCCGGGAGGCGTCGTACGCCCTCGGGGTGCCCAAGTGGCGCACGATCACCAAGGTGGTGCTCCCCACCGCGGTCGCGGGCATCGTGACGGGCGTGACGCTCGCGGTCGCCCGGGTCGCGGGGGAGACCGCTCCGCTGCTGATCATCGCGGGCCTGACGACCAGCACGAACTTCAACCCGTTCAGCGACCGGATGACGACCCTGCCGGTGTTCATCTTCTACTCGATCACCGAACCGGGCCTGTACGCCGACGAGATGGCCGACTACGCGTGGGGCGCCGCCCTCGTGCTGGTGGCGATCGTGATGTTCTTGAACGTCGTCGCCCGCGTCGTCGGCGGCCTGTTCGCCCCCAAGACCGGCCGCTGACGGCCCGCTGAGCTGCACGAGAGAACGAGGAACCACCTATGGCCAAGAGCATCGATGTCTCGGACCTGAACATCTACTACGGCGACTTCCTCGCGGTCGAGGGCGTCACGATGACGATCAAGGCCCGCTCCGTGACCGCGTTCATCGGCCCCTCGGGCTGCGGCAAGTCGACGTTCCTGCGCTCGCTCAACCGGATGCACGAGGCGATCCCCGGCGCCCGCGTCGAGGGCAAGGTGATGGTCGACGGGCAGTCCCTCTACGAGCCGTCGATCGACCCGGTCGCCGTACGCCGCCAGATCGGCATGGTCTTCCAGCGCCCCAACCCGTTCCCGACGATGTCGATCTACGAGAACGTGCTCGCCGGCAAGCGGCTCAACGCGAAGCGGATGTCGAAGTCGGACGCCGACGACCTGGTCGAGCGTTCGTTGCGGGGAGCCAACCTGTGGACCGAGGTCAAGGACCGGCTCAACAAGCCCGGGATGAGCCTCTCCGGCGGCCAGCAGCAGCGACTGTGCATCGCCCGCGCCATCGCCGTCGAGCCCCAGGTGCTGCTCATGGACGAGCCGTGCTCGGCGCTCGACCCGATCTCGACCTCGGCGATCGAGGACCTGATCCACGAGCTGAAGACCGACTACACGATCGTGATCGTCACCCACAACATGCAGCAGGCCGCCCGCGTCTCCGACGACACCGGCTTCTTCAACCTCAAGGCCGCCGGCGAGCCCGGCCACCTGGTGGAGTTCAACCCCACCAACAAGATGTTCACCAACCCCGACGAGGAGTCGACCGAGGCCTACATCTCGGGCCGCTTCGGCTGATCGGGGTCGGCGTGGGTCCCACGCACCTGACACATCTGTCGTCCCGGTTGGGGGTGGGGGACAGATACGTCTGGTGCGTGCGTCCCCCGACTGGCGCGAGGCATCGATAACTGTCAATATGAGGGCATGTGGGTGAACCGATGACCGCGTCCCGCGCCGAGACCGGTGAAGCGACGGTCGTCGCCCGGCTCTCGACCCTGGATCGCTACCTCCCGGTGTGGATCGGCGCCGCCATGGCCGCCGGCCTGGTGCTGGGGCGCGCCGTGTCCGGGCTCGACGACGCGCTGTCCAAGGTCGAGGTCGGGTCGGTGTCGCTGCCGATCGCGATCGGCCTGCTGGTGATGATGTACCCGGTGCTCGCCAAGGTGCGGTACGACGAGCTCGGCCACGTGACCGCCGACCGGCGGCTCCTGGTGTCCTCGATCTTCTTGAACTGGGTGCTCGGGCCGGCGCTGATGTTCACGCTGGCCTGGCTGCTGCTGCCCGACCTGCCGGAGTACCGCACCGGGCTGATCATCGTCGGCCTGGCCCGCTGCATCGCGATGGTGCTGATCTGGAACGACCTGGCCTGCGGCGACCGCGAGGCCGCCGCGATCCTGGTCGCGCTGAACTCGGTCTTCCAGATCGTGGCGTTCGCGGCCCTGGGCTGGTTCTACCTCGAGCTGCTGCCCGGCTGGCTCGGCCTGGACACCTCCTCCCTCGACGTGTCGGTGTGGGAGATCGCCCGCAGCGTGCTGATCTTCCTCGGCATCCCGCTGCTGGCCGGCTACCTCACCCGCACGCTGGGGGAGCGCGCCCGCGGCCGCGAGTGGTACGAGGAGCGACTGCTGCCGCGGATCGGCCCCGCCGCGCTCTACGGGCTGCTGTTCACGATCGTCATCCTGTTCGCGCTCCAGGGCGACACGATCACCAACCAGCCGCTCGACGTCGCGCGGATCGCCGTACCCCTCCTCGCCTACTTCGGCCTGATGTGGACCGGGGCGTTCCTGCTCGGCGTCCGGCTCCGGCTGCCCTACGAGCGCTCGGCCACGCTGGCGTTCACGGCGGCCGGCAACAACTTCGAGCTCGCCATCGCGGTCGCGATCGGCGTGTTCGGCGTGACCAGCGGCCAGGCGCTCGCGGGCGTGGTCGGACCCCTGATCGAGGTGCCGGCCCTGGTCGGTCTCGTGTACGTCGCGCTGTGGGCGCGGCGCCGCTTCTACCCGTCCCCCGAGGAGACCCGATGAGTGACGTGCCCGAGGTCCTGTTCGTCTGCGTGCACAACGCCGGCCGCTCGCAGATGGCGGCCGCGCTGCTCGCCCACCACGCGCAGGGCCGGGTGCAGGTCCGCTCGGCGGGCTCCGCGCCGGCCGACCGGGTCAACCCGGCGGTCGTCGAGGTGATGGACGAGCTCGGCATCGACGTCTCCCAGGAGGTGCCGACCAAGCTGCTCACCGAGGACGTCGCCGCCTCCGACGTGGTGATCACGATGGGCTGCGGGGACGCCTGCCCGATCTTCCCCGGCAAGCGCTACGAGGACTGGGTGCTCGACGACCCCGCCGGCCAGGGCCCCGACGTCGTACGCCGGATCCGCGACGAGATCGACCAGCGGGTCCGAGCGCTCCTCGCCGACCTGGTCTGACACCTCAGGTCCGGGCGCCGCCTGCCGATACCTCGCATATGGGGGACGGTGAGCCGTCGTTGAGGCGTGCGGTGGTGATCGAGGACGACCCGGACATCGCGTCGCTCCTCGAGGTCGCCCTGTCCTCGCTCGGCTTCGAGGTCACGATCGCCCCCGACGGACTCACCGGCATCGACGCGGTCGCCGCGCACGACCCCGACCTGGTGACGCTGGACGTCGGGCTGCCCGGCATCGACGGCCTCGAGGTGTGCCGCCGGATCCGCCCGACGACCGACGCCTACCTGATCATGGTCACGGCGTACGGCGAGGAGATCGACCGGCTGATCGGTCTGGAGACCGGGGCCGACGACTACCTCACCAAGCCGATCAGCGTGCGTGAGCTCAAGACCCGCGTGAACGTGCTGTTCCGGCGTCCTCGCCGGCTCGCCGGCGCCCCCGTGCCCGCCGCCGCGCCGGCGACCGCGGTAGCCCCCGCGGACGGCCGGCTGCTGCACGCGGTCCACGACGAGCCCGCGCCGCCGCCCGACCACCTGGTGCTGCGCCACGGCGACCTGGTCCTCGACGTCGACGGTCACCGGGTGTGGCGCGACGGCGAGGAGGTCGACCTGACCCCGACCGAGTTCAGCCTGCTCGCGACCCTGATGCGCGCGCCCACGCGGGTGTGGACCCGGGCGCTGCTGCTCGAGGAGGTCTGGGGCGGCGGCTGGGAGGAGACCCACCTGGTCGAGGTGCACATGGGCAACCTGCGCCGCAAGCTCGGCGACCGCCGCGGCCAGACCCGCTTCGTCGAGAACGTCCGGGGCGTCGGCTACCGGATGCTGGCCGCCGGCTGAGGCGATCCGCTCTCAGCTCGCCCGCTGCTCGAGGTACGTCGCGAGCGCCCGGTCGGCCCGTCGCGCCGCCTGCGCCAGGTCGTCGGCCAGAGCCCGGGCCGCCTCCAGGTCGCGGCGCCGGACGCTCAGCTCGATGACGCTCGCCAGCTGCTCGAGCTCGCGCGCGCCCACGGTCGTGGAGGACACCTTGAGGCTGAGCGAGGCGTCGAGCGCCGCGCCGAGGTCGGGGGTGCGGGCCTCGGACCCGAGGGCCGTGCTGATCCGGTTGAGCCGCTGGGGCAGCAGCTCCTGGTAGCGCGCGGCGAACGTGGCTGCGAAGTCCGCGTCCTCGAGGTCCTCGGCCAGCCGGCCGAGCGCCGCGTCGTCCAGCGCCTCCGGGGCCGGCTCCGGGTCGATCTCCTGCTCGCCGCGACGCCAGATCAGGCTGCTGCCGAGCACGACGAGCGCGCCGAGCGCCACCCAGAGCACGACGTCACGCACGACCGGTGCGCGCAGCGCGCGGATCACGGTGCCGATCCCGGGGATCACGTGCACCGTCTCCCACACGGTGTCGCCCTGGATGGTGGCCGTCCACGGGTCGGGCTCGGCGTTGGCGTCGCCCTGGGTGCGGATGATCGTGTGCCCGTCGGCGGTGTGCCGGACCTTGATGACCCGGTGGGTCTCGACGTGCTGGTCGGGCACGGGCGCGTGGAAGGTCAAGATGTCGCCGACCGCCACCTCGTCGGCGGGCTTGGGCACCGAGACGATCACGTCGCCGGGGTCGATGGTGCCGGTCATGCTCCCGGTGAGCATGGTCGCGGTCCGGTAGCCGAGGACCCGGGGGCCGACGCCCAGCGCCAGGAACGCCACCGCGCCCACCAGCAGCGCCACCGTCAGCAGCCCGCTGACCACCCGGTCCGCCGTCGACCGGCGCGGCCGGCGTACCTCCCCGCGGTGCCGCGGGGCCGCCGTGCCCTCCCGCCCGCCGCGGGGGAAGGCGATGACGTCGGCGGTCATGGTCGCTCCTCTCGCAGCGCTGACGGGGCGGGTCGGCTGGTCGGGTCAGGACAGGGTCAGGACGGGGTCAGGACAGGCTGGTCGGGTCCACGACCGTGGTCTTGCCGGCGCGCTGGGTGCCGGTGAGGTTCCAGGTGATCGTGGTGCTGAGGCCGGCGGTGGTCGACGGCGCGGTGGTCGGCAGCGAGAGGGTCGCGCGCACGTAGACCGGGCTGTTGCTGTTGAGCTGGGTGATCCAGCCGATCGGCTGCGCCCAGCCGCCGACGGACGTCATCGCGCTGACCGTGCCGTCGGTGAGCAGGTTGGTGGCCGAGCCCGGGCACGTCATCGTGGCGGTCCACGGCTGGGTGCAGGTGTCGACGCTGACCCGCAGGGCCGAGGTGAGCGCGTTGTTGTCGGTGATCGTGGTGGTGAGGGTGAGGTCGCCGAGCTCGGTGGAGTCGGCGCCGCGCGCGATGGTGATCGGGAAGACGACCTTGTCGCCGGGCACCATCTTGGCGGCGGTGGCCTTGATGCCGGCCTCGCTGCCGTTCATCAGCACGCTGACCTTGCCGGAGGACACCGCGGTCTCGACCGTGGTGGTGTCGGTGTACGCGCCGAACGTACCGACGCCCGCGACGGTGGCGGCACCGGCGACGAGCGCGACGGTGGCGGCGATCTTGGTGAGGTGCTTGCGAGCGGACGCGGTGCGCATGTCCGGTTCCCTTCCCTGGGTGGCCGGGTGCGGTGGGGGCCCCGGCCGTTCGTCCTTGACGTGCACCAGCCTGACCGACCTCCCGCAAGGCACTTCGATGCCGAGTCACCGGGAAAATGCAAGAGACGTGCAAGGTCGCCGGCAGGGGGCCGCGCACCTGACGTATCTGTTGCCTGGGAGCGCTCCCGCGGGACAGATACGTCAGGTGCGCGACCCACCCACGGCGACCTACTGGCCGATGACCAGGTGGAGCACCCAGTAGCACGCGGCGGCGACGAGGCCGGCCATGGGGAAGGTGAGCACCCAGGCGGCGACGATCGAGCGGGCCACGCCCCAGCGGACCGCCGAGAAGCGCTTGGTGGCGCCGGCGCCCATGATGGCCGAGGTGATCGTGTGGGTGGTCGAGATCGGCGCCTGGAACGCGAACGCGGTCGTGTACAGCACGCCGGCCGCGACGGTCTCGGCGGCGAAGCCGCGGGCGGGGTCGAGGTGGATGATCCGGCGGCCCAGCGTGCGCATGATGCGCCAGCCGCCCGACCAAGTGCCGAGCGAGATCGCGCCCGCGGCGGAGAAGATCACCCAGATCGGCAGGCTGTCGCCCTCGGAGACGTAGCCGCCGGTCAGCAGCGCCAGGAAGATCACGCCCATCGTCTTCTGGGCGTCCTGCAGGCCGTGGCCGAGCGCCATCGCGGCGGCCGAGACGGTCTGGGCGAGACGGAAGCCGCGGTAGACCCGGTGCGGGTTGCGCCTCTTGAAGATCCACATGATCGCGAGCATCACCACGAACGCGGCCACGAAGCCGAACAGCGGCGAGCCGACCATCGGGATCACGACCTTGTCGAGGATCACCGACCACTGCACGGTCGAGCCGGACGCGATCGCGGCGCCGACCAGCCCGCCGATCAGGGCGTGCGAGGAGGACGAGGGGAGGCCGAAGTACCACGTGATGAGGTTCCACGCGATCGCGCCGAACAGGCCGCCCATCACGATCACCAGACCGTGGGAGTTCTCCGGGACCGTGATGACCCCGCTGACCGTGTGTGCGACCTCCTGGCCCAAGAAGGCACCGACGAAGTTCATGATCGCGGCCATGCCGAGCGCGATGCGCGGCGTGAGCGCCCGGGTCGAGACCGACGTGGCGATGGCATTGGCGGCGTCGTGGAAGCCGTTGGTGTAGTCGAAGCTCAGGGCGACGACGACGACCGCGATGACGATCGCGAGGTCCATGGAGGTCAGGACTCCTTGACGGCGATCTGCTCCACGATGTTGGCGACCTTCTCGAACGCGTCGATCGCCTCCTCGAGAGACTCGACGATGTCCTTGAGCTTGAGCACCTCGATGGTCTTGAACTCGCCGCTGAAGAGCTTGGCGAGCGTACGCCGGTGGTTGCGGTCGCCGGTGTTCTCGAGGCGGTTGACCTCGATCCAGTACTCCTCGAGCGACTGCATCGACTGCAGGTTCGGCATGGCCGCGGCGGTGAGCTCGGCACAGCGCTGCAGCACCTCGACCTGGGTCGAGACCTCCGGCGGCATGACCTTGACCTCGTAGAGCAGGATCAGGTCGACGACCTCGTCCATCATGTCCATCACGTCGTCGAGGCCCGACCCGAGCGCGTAGATGTCCTCGCGGTCGAACGGCGTCACGAACGTCGAGTTGACCTTGCGGATCAGCGCGTGCGTGGTCTCGTCCGCGTTGTGCTCGGCCTCCCGCATGCGCCGGGCCACGTCCTCGTGGTCGGCGCCGTCGGCGAGCATCTCGGCGAGCAACTCGGCCCCGCTGACGAGGTGGTGTGCGGACTCGGTGAACAGGTCGTAGAACGACGTGTCGACGGGTCGGATTCTCAAACCCACGGAAAACTCCTGCTGAGGAGGACGCGAACGCGCAACAGCCTAGGGGGTGCTCGGGCGATTCGCGCAAGCGAGGGTCACGCGACCCCGATCACCCCGATCCGGGCCGTCTGGACCGCCGGGATTAGGGCTGGATCGGGAGGAATTCAGGTGTCGCTCACGCCGTCGTACGCCGCCGCCGCTGCGCCTCGATCAGGGCCTCCTGGAGGTGCTGGGTGCCCTGGTTGCGGTGCCACTCGCCGGCGCTGTCGAGCTCCCACGCGGTGGTCCCTGGCGCGAAGGCGAAGTCGAGCAACCGGCCGAGCTGGGCGACGCTGTCCTCGGTGGGCAGCCGCACCAGCACCTCGACGCGGCGGTCCAGGTTGCGGTGCATCATGTCCGCCGAGCCGATCCAGGCCTGGGGCGTCCCGCCGTTCTCGAACCAGAAGATCCGGCTGTGCTCGAGGAACCGGCCCAGGATCGAGCGGACCGTGATCGTCTCGGACAGGCCGGGCACCCCCGGGCGCAGCGCGCAGATGCCGCGCACCAGCAGCTCGACCGGCACGCCGGCCTGCGAGGCGAGGTAGAGCGCGTCGATGACGGCCTCGTCGACGACCGAGTTGGCCTTGAACCGGATCCGCGCGGGCCGGCCGGCCTGGTGGTGGGCGACCTCGCGATGGATCTGGTCGACCAGCCCGGTGCGGATCGAGTCGGGGGCGACGAGCAACTCGTCGTACGTCGCGTTGCGCGACCACCCGGAGAGGTTGTTGAACAGGTGCGCGACGTCCTCGCCGATGCGCTCGTTGGTGGTGAGCAGGCCGAGGTCCTCGTACATCCGGGCGGTCTTGGGGTTGTAGTTGCCGGTGCCGAGGTGGCAGTAGCGGCGGATCGAGCCGCCCTCCTGCCGGACCACCAGCGAGGTCTTGCAGTGGGTCTTGAGGCCGACCACGCCGTAGACGACGTGGCAGCCGGCGCGCTCCAGCGCCTTGGCCCAGCGGATGTTGGCCGACTCGTCGAAGCGGGCCTTGATCTCCACCAGCACCACGACCTGCTTGCCGGCCTCGGCCGCGTCGATGAGCGCCTCCACGATCGGGGAGTCGCCGGAGGTGCGGTAGAGCGTCTGCTTGATGGCGAGGACGTTGGGGTCGACGGCGGCCTGTTCGATGAACCGTTGCACGGAGGTCGCGAACGACTCGTACGGGTGGTGCACGAGC
>NZ_DASWVI010000275.1:0-2673 GCF_036401255.1 Nocardioides sp.
CGCCGCGGCACCGACCCGGAGTCGATCGCGGCGGCCCGCGACGCGATCCAGCAGACCCGCAGCGCCGACCAGCCGCGCCCCGAGGGACCCGACTGGGCCGCCGCGGACGCCGACGCCCACCCCGACGACCTCGACGCCGACCAGCAGGGCATGAGCACCGCCGAGCTGCTGCAGCGCGAGCTCGGCGCGCAGGTGATCGAGGAGATCCGCAACCAGTGACGCCATCCACCCGCCGACGGTCAGAGGAGACCCGATGAGCCAGAACCCGTTCGACGCCCTCGGGGGCGGGGGGTTCGACATGAACGCCCTGCTCCAGCAGGCCCAGCAGATGCAGGAGCAGCTGCAGAGCGCCCAGCAGCGGCTCGCCGAGACCGTCGTCGACGGCACCGTGGCCGGCGGTGCGGTGACCGTGCAGGTCAACGGCGTCGGCGAGCTGGTCGGCGTCGAGATCAAGGCCGGTGGCTTCGACGGCAGCGACTCCGACGACCTCTCCGACCTCGGCGACATGATCGTCGCGGCCTACCGCGACGCCAAGGCGCAGGCCGACGCGCTCGCGGGCGAGGCCCTGGGGCCGCTCGCCGGCGGGGCCGAGGGCCTGCCGGGCATGCCCGGGCAGCTGGGGTTCTAGGGCACCGGGGTCTCGTTGTACGAAGGTGTCATCCAGGACCTGATCGACGAGCTGGGCCGACTGCCCGGCGTCGGTCCCAAGGGCGCGCAACGGATCGCGTTCCACCTGCTGCAGGCCGACCCCGCCGACGTACGCCGCCTCGCCGACGTGCTCCTCGAGGTCAAGGCCAAGGTGAAGTTCTGCAGCACCTGCTTCAACGTCTCCCAGGACGAGCAGTGCCGGATCTGCCGCGACCCGCGGCGCGACCCGGCGGTGCTGTGCGTGGTGGAGGAGTACAAGGACGTCGTCGCGATCGAGCGGACGCGGGAGTTCCGGGGCCGCTACCACGTGCTCGGCGGCGCGATCTCGCCGATCGACGGCATCGGGCCCGAGCAGCTGCGCATCCGCGAGCTGATGGTCCGGCTCGCCGACGGCGTGATCACCGAGGTGATCCTCGCGACCGATCCCAACCTCGAGGGCGAGGCGACCGCGACCTACCTCACGCGGATGCTCAAGCCCATGGAGTTGCGCGTGACGCGTCTGGCGAGTGGACTGCCCGTAGGCGGGGACCTGGAGTACGCCGACGAGGTGACCCTGGGCCGCGCATTCGCAGGAAGGCGATCAGCAGATGACTGACACGACGCTCGACGCACACACCGAGGACTTCGCCCAGCAGATCGCCGATCAGGTCGAGAGCTTCCTGATCGCGTTGCAGGCGATCGCCCGTGAGGCCGACGGCGGCCGGGCGATCTCGCTGCTGCTGCTGGAGATCAGCCAGGTGCTGCTGGCCGGCGCGCGGCTGGGTGCGCAGCGCGACTTCAACCCGCAGGGCGAGTACCAGCCCGACGTCGGGCCCGAGCCGGACCTCGACGAGATGCGGCTGCGCCTGGCCGCGATGCTCGACAGCGTCGACACCTACAGCTTCGTGTTCGACCCCTACGTGCCCGAGGTCGTGGAGGGCCAGCTCTCCGACGACCTGACCTCGATCGCCACCGACCTCGAGAACGGCCTGCGCCACTACCGCCTCGGCAACACCGAGGAGGCGCTGTGGTGGTGGCAGTTCTCCTACGTCTCCTCGTGGGGCAACCTCGCCGGTGCCGCGCTCAACGCGCTGCTCTCGGTGGTGGCCCACGACCGGCTCGACGCGGAGTTCACCGGCGAGGAGGAGCAGCTGGCCCTCGTCGATGAGATGCTCGAGGGCGAGGACGCCGCACCTCGGTAGACTCGACGGCTGGTAGCGCAGCACCAGTCAGCAGTCGAGCAGAGGGACCAACCGTGGGCATTGTCGTCCAGAAGTACGGCGGATCGTCGGTGGCGGATGCCGACGGCATCAAGCGGGTGGCCCAGCGCATCGTCAACACGCGCAAGGCCGGCCACGACGTCGTCGTGGTCGTCTCGGCGATGGGCGACACGACCGACGACCTGCGCGACCTCGCCCAGCAGGTGACGCCGCTGCCCCCGCCGCGCGAGCTCGACATGCTGCTCACCGCCGGCGAGCGGATCTCGATGGCGCTGGTCGCGATGGCGATCGCCCAGCTCGGCCACAAGGCCCAGTCGTTCACCGGCTCGCAGGCCGGGGTGATCACCGACTCCGCCCATGGCAAGGCCAAGATCATCGACATCACCCCCGGCCGGATCGAGAACGCGATCAAGAACGGCGCGATCGCGATCGTCGCCGGGTTCCAGGGTGTCTCGCAGGACACCAAGGACGTCACGACGCTCGGCCGCGGCGCCTCCGACACGACGGCGGTCGCGCTCGCCGCGGCCCTGGGCGCCGACGTCTGCGAGATCTACAGCGACGTCGACGGCGTCTTCACCGCCGACCCGAGGATCGTGCCCGCCGCGCGCAAGCTGCCCCGGGTCTCCACCGAGGAGATGCTGGAGATGGCCGCCTCCGGCGCCAAGATCCTGCACCTGCGGTGCGTCGAGTACGCCCGCCGCTACGACATGCCGATCCACGTGCGCTCCTCCTTCAGCCAGAAGGAAGGCACCTGGGTCATCCCGGACAGCAAGGCAGGAGAGGAAGAGATGGAGCAGGCGATCATCGCCGGCGTCGCCCACGACCG
>NZ_DASWVI010000276.1:0-7902 GCF_036401255.1 Nocardioides sp.
CACCGGCAGGTCCTCGGCGCCGAGGTGCACGCCGTCGGCCCCGGCCGCGAGCGCGACGTCGAGCCGGTCGTCGACGGTGACGACCGCCGAGCCGACGGCGGCCCGGACCGCGCCGGTGAGGGCGAGCAGGTCCCGTGTGGACGCGCCCTTGTCGCGGACCTGGAAGCCGTCGACGCCCACCGCCGCGAGCGCGGGCAGCACGGACAGGTCGTCAGTGCTCGAGACGAGACAGAAGATGCGGGGGAGTGTGTGCACGGGAGGTGCTCCTTCGCTTCCTTCGCCGGCATGACCCGGATCAGGTTCGACGGTCGGAGCGGCTCCAGCTCCCTCTCAGTCCGCTGCCGCGGACTCCCGTGGTGGATGCGTCGACCGTAGCGCACCGTGCGGGCGTCGTACACCTGGAGACTCGCCCCGCCACGGTGTGCGCCGGCGGGTGACGGGAGGTGGCAAACCACTGAGGCGGCGGTCGCGGCCGAGGGCGTGCGCCCAGGTCAGCCGCACGTCCAGCCGCCGAGGGGCTCGGGGCCGAGCCTGCCCCAGGCGACGAACGCGGCCATGCCGAGGAAGAGCAGGTCGCCCAGCGCGATGCTCCACTCCTCCCGCACGATGCGGACGGTGACCGCGCCGGTCATCAGCAGCACCAGGCCGCCCGCGGCGAGAGGCACCAACGTGGGGGCGACGTCGAACGCGGGCGGCAGCAGGAGACCTGCGACGGCCAAGAGCTTGATGACACCGAGCACCTTGAGGAACCAGGGACTGAACTCGTCGACGTAGTGCCAGTTCGGATGGACGGCCCGGAACCGTTCCTTGGGCAGCGCCAAGATGGCGACCCCGCCCCCGAGGTACGCCGCGGACAGCAGCGCGGTCACGGTCCAGAGTGCGATGTTCAAGGTGCCTCCTGAGATCGTCCGCCGCGGTCGGGCGGACCTACTGCTCGGGAGACGACGGGCGCTCGCGCCTTGTGACGTGCGGCTGATCGGCGGCCCGCGCGGCCCAGCCGGACGCCTGGATCGGTCTGTCGGGGTGAGGCCGCTTTTCGCGATGTCGGCGGCCTTTGCCATGCTTGCGCTCCGACGCACACGGGAGGGACCAGGGGGGAGAGCAGTGAGCGAGGTCGCGAGCGAGCTCGCCCGGGTCAAGGGCGCGTTCGCGCAGCCGACGCTGACCCTGCTCCACCAGCGGCAGGCGCCCGTGGTCATCACGATCTTCCGCGCCGCCTTCGGCCGCAGCAACAAGCCGATCCCGACGGCCCGGCTGCACACCCAGGTCGAGGAGCACCTCGCCGAGATCCGCCGGGTGGGGGAGCAGGACGTCCCGGCCGGCACCGGCCGGGAGATCTGCCAGCGGTGGATGCGCGGGCAGTGGCTCGTGCGATCGCTCGACGACGCGGGCCACGAGGTCTACGCCCTGACCTCGCACGCACAGCAGGCGCTCGAGCTGGTCAAGAACCTCGCCCGCGACCGCGCGACGCTCAGCGAGCACCGCATCGCCACGATCCTCGGCACGGTCCGGCGGTTCAACTCCGAGGCCAACCCCGACCGCTCCGCGCGGGTCACGATCCTCAACGAGGAGATCGCCCGGCTGCGGCTCGAGCGGGACCGGCTGGTCGAGGGCGCCGACATGGTGGGCGCGACCGAGGACTACATGCTCGAGGGTTTCACCGAGCTGCTCTCGCTGATCTCCGCTCTGCCGAGCGACTTCGCGCGGGTGGAGGAGCGTTTCAGCACGATCCGCGGCGAGATCCTCGCGGCGTTCCGCGCCGAGGATCGCCCGGCCGGCGAGGTCATCGACGACTACCTGGCCCGGGCCGACGCGTTGATGACGGCCACCCACGAGGGCCGGGCGTTCGAGGGGGCGTTCATGCTGCTGCGCGACGACGCCCTCGTCACCCAGCTCCGCGAGGACCTCACGGCGCTGCTGGAGCACCCGCTCGCCGACCGCATCCTCAGCGACGCCGAGCGGGCCGAGGTGCGCGGCACGGTGCGGCTGGTCCGCGAGGGCCTCGACCGGGTGCTCGCCCAACGCTCGCGCGTCACGGCGACGCTCAAGGAGTACATCGTCTCCCACGACGCGGCCCGTGACCGCGAGCTCGAGCAGACGCTGCGGCAGGTGGAGTCCGAGCTGATGACCTGGATGGCGACCACCGGCCCGCGCGCCACCCACGACGTGCCGCTCCTGCCGGCGCGCGCCGGCGTCGAGCACCTCCGGGAGCGCTTCTACGACCCGGCCGACGACCTGCTGCCCGACCGGATCACCACCACCGATCCCCAGGACGCACCGTCGCTCGCGCTCGCGGACCTCGTGTCCCAGGGCGGGCCCAAGCTGGCGACGCTTCGCCAGCGCCTCGACGAGGCCCTGGTCTCGCTGAACCCGGTCGGGTCGCTCGGTGAGCTGTTCGACGAGCTCGAACCCTCGCTGCGCCGACCGGTCGAGATCTTCGGGCTGCTCCACCTGGCCGCCGACCGCGCGTGGCGCGCCGAGGACGCCCTGGAGCCGTTCGTGGCCGTGCGCCCCGACGGCACCCGGCGTACCTTCGCCGTCCCGCGCACCCCCCTGCCCGACCCCGACCTCGAGAAGGACGGCCGCCGATGAGCGTCGAGACCAGCGCCGAGATCGAGAGCGACCAGGAGATCGTCGACGACGACTCGGTGTCGCTGTTCGAGGGCGACGAGGGTGGCCTCGAGTACGCCCAGCGGCACGCCCTGGTGACCCTGCTCAAGCAGCGCTTCATCAGCGCCCGCACCCACGCGCGCGACTGGCAGGTGCTCGTGGAGCACGAGCGCGTCCTGCGCTCCCGGCTCAACGACCTGTTCCTCGACCTGCAGGTCGACCGCGACCGCGAGGTCGCATGGAAGCGGCAGGCGACTCCCGAGGCCGGCGACCGGTTCCCGACCCTGCTCTACGACGTCTCCTGGTCCCGCGAGGAGACCCTGGTGCTCGTCCACCTCCGCGACCGGCTGCGTGCCGGCCAGGCGGGCGGCGACGCGCGCGTGTTCGTCGACCGCGACGACCTCGTCGACTACGTCGCGAGCTTCCGGCCGGCGCACGCGACCGACGTGGCCGGTGACGAGAAGCGCGCCCGCAACGCCGTGGCAAGCATCCTCAAGGCGGGCCTGCTCATCGCCACCGGGACCGACGAGCGGTTCGAGATCAGCGAGGCCGTCGAGCCCCTCCTGCCGCTCGAGCTGCTCCAGGAGCTGCTCGAGGCCCTGCAGCGGGCCAACGCCACCGACGCGCCGCCCGACGACCCGGCCGACCTCTTCGACGAGGACACCGAGTCCGCAGACGACCCCGCAGACGACCCCGCAAACGACCGGGCAGGGAGCACCGACGATGTCCGTTGACGAGATCGAGGCGGTCGACGCCGAGGGGCTGTTCGAGCGGCAGCAGGTCGCCACGCCCACCGACGACACCGTGCAGTGGCGCGCGTCCCTGATGCAGCTGGTCAACTGGGGCGGCTTCGGGGGCCTGACCACGATCCCGCTGCGCGGCGAGACCACGGTCATCTCCGGGGCGTCCGGCGTCGGCAAGAGCACGATCCTCGACGCCTACACCGCGCTGATGATGCCGTCGGACACGAAGTTCAACGGCGCCTCCAACGACGCCGTCGCGGGCCGCGCCCGCGGCGTCGGCCAGCGCAACCTCCTCTCCTACCTCAGGGGCGCGGTCGACGTGGTCGACGACCCGCGCACGGGCCGTCCGGTCGAGAAGCTCCTGCGCGGCAAGGGCTCCGACACGTGGGGCGCGATCGCGATGACGTTCGTCAACGACCGCGGCGGTCGCTTCACGGCGCTGCGCACCTACTACGTCCCCCGCCGCGCGACCCGCTCGGGCGACGTGCAGATGCAGCTGGCCACCCACGAGGGCGCGATCGCACTCGAGGCGCTCGAGGCGGCGGTGCCCGAACGCTTCCACGCCAACACGCTCAAGAAGCTCTTCCCCGGCATCCGCGTCCACCGGACGTACGCCGAGTACTCCGCGGTCCTGCACGCCCGGCTCGGCATCGGCGCCAACGGCGACGGCGCGAAGGCGCTGCGGCTGCTGGCGCGGATCCAGGCCGGCAACCAGGTGCGCAGCGTCGACGAGCTCTACAAGGAGATGGTGCTCGAGCGGCCCGCGACGTACGCCGCCGCGGACCGCGCCATCGAGCACTTCGACGACCTCGAGACGGCCTACTCCGCCATGCGGACCGAGGAGCAGAAGCTCCAGCTGCTCGAGCCGATCGCCGGGCTGCACGAGCGCCGGGGGACCGCGGCGCGGCGGCTCGCCGAGCTCGACTCCTACGGGGTCACCCTCGGCGGCGACACGCCCCTGCGGCTGTGGCTGCTGCGCACCCACCTGCGCCTGATCGAGGCCGCGGTGGCGGCCAACCGTGGGGACCGGGCCTCGACCGCGGACCGGCTCGCCGCGACCACGTCGGCCGAGCGCGACCTGCTGACCGACCTGGAGTCCGCGAAGGAGACGCACCGCGCCGCCGGCGGCTCGACCCTCCAGGCGCTCGCGCTGTCCCTGGAGCAGGAGCAGGTGGTCCGCGAGGACCGCCTCGGCCGCCGCGCGGTCCTCCAGGAGCGGATCCTGCCGCTCATCGACGTGGCCGATGCCGCGGCCCCCGACGTCGAGGCGTCGCTGCTGTCGGCGGAGTCGTTCGGCCTGCTGCAGCTGCACGCGCGGCAGTGGCTCGCGGGCTGGCAGCGCGACCAGGAGCGCATCCGTCAGCGCCGCGACGCCGCGCTGCAGCGGCAGTTCCCGCTCAGCGAGCGCCAGGCCGAGCTGCGTCGCGAGCGGGCGTCGCTGGAGAGCCGCGCGGGCCGGGTGCCGGCCCGGATGCACGAGCTGCGCGCCGAGGTCGCCGAGGCGAGCGGTCTCGGTGTCGACGAGCTGCCGTTCGTCGCCGAGCTGCTCGACGTCGCGCCCGAGGAGGCCCGGTGGCGCACGGCGATCGAGACGGTCCTGGGCGCCAGCGCCCGCACGATGCTGGTGCCGCTGGACCGGCTCGACGACTTCTCTCGCGCCATCGACGGGCTGCGGCTGCGCGGCCGGCTCACGTTCGAGGGCGCCGAGCTCGACCTGCCCGACCTCGGCCCGGCCGACCCCGAGTGCGTCGCCGGCAAGCTGCTCCACCAGGACTCGCCGTTCTCCGGCTGGGTCCAGGCCCACGTCGCCGCCCCGGCCCGCAACGCGCTCTGCGTCGAGTCCGCCGACGGCCTCGCCGGGCCGGGCTTCCGGGTGACGCTCGCCGGTCAGATCCGCAACGGACGCCGCGGTGCGCACGGCCGCAACGACACGCGCAGCATCATCGGGTTCTCCAACGCTGAGGCGATCGCCGAGGTCGACGCCGAGCTCGCGGCGCTGGAGGAGCAGCTCGACGCGATCGCCGCCGAGGTGGTCGAGCTCGACCGCCGGGCGCGGCTGCTCGAGCAGCAGCGGCTGTCCTACGAGACCGTCGTCGCCGCCCGCTTCGACGACCTCGACGTCGACGGCAGCGACCGGCGCATCGCCGAGCTCGAGCGCCGCCGCGCGGAGCTCCTCGACGCCGACGACCAGCTGCAGGCGCTGGAGTCGCAGATCGCCGACCTCGATGCCCGGCTGGAGGAGGCGCGCCGTACCCGCTACGGCCTCGAGCAGCGCCAGCGTGAGCTGAACACCGCGCACGCGGATCTCATCGACGCCGAGGACCACGTCAAGGACCGGCTCGAGGCGATGGCGGCCGCCGGCCGGGTGACGATCAGCGAGGAGCAGGACGCCGCGCTGACCCGCGACTTCGCCGCCGCCGCGGCGCCGGCCGACCCCGACGACCTCGACCGGTTCGCCGAGACCTCGCAGCGGCTCGCCGGCCGGCTGCGGGACGCGGTCGCCGACGCCGAGGCCGAGATCAGGCGCGTCGACGACGAGCTGACCGCGATCTTCCGCATGTACAAGTTCCAGTGGGACTCGCCCAACCTCGGGGTGAGCGCCGACTCCTACGCCGACTACGCCCGGATCCTCGAAGACATCCGCGGCAAGGGCCTCGCGGAGCGGCGCTCGGAGTGGCGCCGGCGGCTGACGGAGTGGAGCGGCCAGGACCTCGTCCCGCTCGTCGGCGCCATGGCGGCCTCGATCGAGGAGATCGAGGACCGGCTCGAGCCGATCAACGCGATCCTGCGGAGCCTGGAGTTCGGCTCGTCCCACGACCGGCTGCGGATCCGCCTGCGCCGACTGTCACCGGCGCACGTCCAGACGTTCATGAAGGACCTGCGCACGCTCTCCTCGGGCTCGACCAGCGACCTGGGCGAGGAGCAGATGGAGAAGCGGTTCACCGATCTCAGCAGGTTCATGCAGCAGCTGCGCAAGCCCAGCCAGGTCGGGGAGGCGCCCGGCGTCCTGACCGACCGCGACCGGCTGCTCGACGTACGCCGCCACGTCGAGGTCAGCGCCGAGCGCTACGACCACCTCACCGGCGAGCTGCGCGCGACGTACCGGACGCTGGGGGAGAAGAGCGGCGGCGAGAGCCAGGAGCTGGTCGCGTTCATCGTCGGCTCGGCGCTGCGGTTCCGGCTCGGTGACGAGATGCGCTCGCGCCCCCGGTTCGCCCCGGTCTTCCTCGACGAGGGGTTCGTCAAGGCCGACTCGGAGTTCGCCGGCCGCGCCGTCCGGGCCTGGCGGGGGCTCGGCTTCCAGCTCATCGTCGGCGTCCCGCTGGACAAGGTCACCGGCCTCGAGCCGCACATGGACGAGCTGCTGGCGATCACCAAGAACGCCACGACGCACCAGTCCTGGATCACGCCGATCACCAGTGCCGACCCCGCGGCGGCGGCTGCCGGATAGCGGTCTTGTGCGGGGGGCGGAGCGAGGCAGACTCTGGGACATGGTGCGCGGCATGAGGATCGGGGAGCTGGCGGAGCGCACCGGCACGAGCGTCCGGTCGATCCGCTACTACGAGGCCTGCGGCCTGCTGCGCTCGACGCGCACCGGCCAGGGCCATCGTCGGTTCGCCGACTCCGACGTCGACCGGGTGATCCGGATCCAGGAGATGCTGGCGGGCGGCCTGAGCACGAGCACGATCCGTGAGCTGCTGCCGTGCCTGGACGCACCGCCGTCCCAGCGCACCGGCCACCTGGAGGTGCGGCTCGCCGAGGAGCGCCGGCGGCTCGAGCGCCAGCAGCGCGAGATCGCCCGGGCCCAGGAGGTCCTCGATGAGATCCTCGAGAGCGTCGCGCGCTCGCGTGAGCCCGCGGGTCGCGACGGTCCCTGAGCACTTGAACCTGACACCGGTGGCAGGTCCGACGATGTCGCCATGACGAACCCACCCCGCATCAAGCAGCTGCGCCTCGTCGTCGAGGCGGAGGACTTCGACGAGGCCCTCGCCTTCTACCGCGACCTGCTCGGCATGCCCGAGCTCGCCGCCTTCTCCGAGGGCGGCGACGACCGCGTCGCGATCCTGGAGGCCGGCCGGGCGACGCTGGAGCTGGCGAGCCCGGCGCACAAGGAGGCCATCGACCGCGTCGAGACCGACGGCCTGGTCGGCGCCCCGCTGCGGGTTGCCCTCGAGGTCGAGGACACCGCCGCCCTCACCGCCGAGGCCGCCGCATCGGGCGCCGAGCTGCTCGCCCCTCCGGTGGAGACGCCGTGGCGGTCGCTGAACTCGCGCCTGCGTGCTCCGGCCTCCCTGGAGATCACGTTCTTCCAGGAGCTCGAGGACACCGAGCAGCGCGCCGCCCGCCCGGGCTTCGCGACCGACGAGGACCGTTCGTGAGGTGAAGCCGGGCGACCGCGGTGGGTCTGGCGCCGCGTGTCCAAAGTTCCTACGCGCTTCGCGCGGGCCAGGGCACGCACCTCGCTGCGTTGGCCTCGCTCGAGTTGCGCCCGGTAGCCCTACGCTCGGCCGCCTTGCGATGCACGCACCCTGACCACGCCAAGCATCCA
>NZ_DASWVI010000277.1:0-52040 GCF_036401255.1 Nocardioides sp.
CGGCCTGGCCGGCGTCGCGCTGCTCGCGGGCTTCCTCGCCCGCCAGCGCGGTCTGACCGCCCCGCTGCTCCCCCTCACCGTGCTGCGCGACCGGGGCCGGGCGACGGCGTACGCCGCCACCGCGGTCAGCGTGGTCGGCACGTTCGGCATGTTCTTGATGCTGACCTACCACTTCCAGGTGGTGCTCGGGTACAGCACGGTGCGCACCGGGCTGGCGTTCTTGCCGATGACGCTCGCGGTGGCCGGCAGCTCCTACGGCATCGCCAGCCGGCTGATGGACACGGTCGCGCCGCGCGTCCTGGTCGCCCCCGGCCTGCTGGTCGCGGCCGTCGGGCTCGGGCTGCTCACCCAGCTCACCCCGTCGAGCGGCTACGCGACCACGATCCTGCCGGCCGAGGTGCTGGTCGGCCTCGGCATCGGCTGCGTGTTCACCCCCTCGATCGGCGTGGCCACCAGCGGCGTCGACCTGCGGCTCACCGGCGTGGCGGCGGCCACCGCCAACACCGCGATGCAGATCGGCAGCAGCGTCGGCACGGCGGTGCTCAACACCGTCGCCGTCGACGCCACCCGCGGCTACGCCGGCACCCCGACCGCGGCGCTGGTCCACGGCTTCGCCACCGCGACCGGCGGGGCCGCGCTGGCCCTGGTCGCCGGGGCGGTCCTGGTCGTCGCGTTCCTGCGGCCGGCGGCGCCGGCGCCCGCCTCGGGGGGTGCGCAGCGATGACCGTCGAGCTCAACCACACGCTCGTCCACGTCCGCGACATCTGGTCGGCCGCCCGTGAGGTCGCCGGCGTCCTCGGGCTCGCCGAGCCCGCGTCGTACGGACCGTTCGCGGTGCTCTCGCTCGACAACGGCGCCTCGCTCGACTTCCTCGAGGACACCGGGGAGATCCAGGCCCAGCACTACGCGTTCCTGGTCGGAGAGGACGACTTCGACGCGATCTGGGCCCGGATCCGCGAGCAGGGACGGCAGTTCTGGGCGGACCCCTTCAAGCAGCAGCCGGGCCGCATCAACCATGGCGACGGGGGTCGCGGGCTCTACTGGGAGGGTCCCGACGGCCACTGGCTGGAGATCATCACGCGGCCCTACGGCAGCGGTGCGCAGGACGATGAGCAGGGAGAGGGGTGAGGGCGTGGCCGTCTTCGGGCACACCCCGCTGACCCGGCTGGCCAACCGCAGGCTGACCCGGATGGTCGGCCGCGGGCGGGGTCCGTCGTTCATCCGCCTGCTCACCGTCACCGGGCGGCGCACCGGCCGGCCGCACACCACGCCGGTGGTGCCGGTCGTGCGCGGCGCGGATCGGTGGCTGGTCGCGGCGTACGGCGAGGTCGGCTGGGTCCGCAACGCCCGCGCCGCGGGTGTCGTCACGCTGAGCCGGGGCGACACCGCCGAGACGCTCCGCGCGGTCGAGGTCGGTCCGGCCGAGGCGGTGCCGGTGCTGCGGGCCTACCGGGCGCTGCGGCCGGCCGGCTGGGTCGTCCGCTCGCACCTGGCCTTCGGCCCCCGCTCCTCGGACGCCGAGATCGCCGCCGTCGCCGCGCGCCACCCGGTGTTCCGGCTGGTGCCACGGTGACCGTGCCGCTCAGGCAGCAGTGGGCGGTCCGTCGAGCACCGTGGGCAGGTACTCGAGCAGCTGCAGCCGGCCGTCGAAGGTCCGCGACTCGACCAGGTCCAGCCGCACGTCGGGCCAGCCGTCGTAGATCCGGTCGTGCCCGGTGGCGCCGTTGACGACCGGGAACACGACCACGCGGTAGCGGTCGACCAGTCCGGCGGCCAGGAGCGCGCGGCACAGGCTGAGGCTGCCGATCGTGCGCAGCGGCACCTCGCTCTCGGCCTTCAGGGTCCGCACCACGTCGACCGCCTCCCCCGCGACGAGCCTGGCGTTCCCCCACGACAGCGGCGCCTCGAGGGTGCGGGAGAACACGACCTTGGGCCGGCGGGCGAGGTCGTCCATGTCCTCGCCGCCGGACTCGGCGAAGCCGGCGAACAGCCGGTATGTCGTCGCGCCCATCAGCAGCGCGTGCTCCTCCTCGCCGAGGCGGTCGAGCCACGCGAAGTACTCCGGCCCGCCCAGTCCCCACAGCCCCGGCCAGCCCTCCGCGGCGCCGAAGCCGTCGAGGGAGGTGATGAAGTCGACCGTCAGCTCCTGCATGCCCCGTCCTCCTTGCGTCGCGCGACGTCCGGGTCGCGTGTGCCCCATCCTTCGGCGCCGCGGCCGCCATCGTCGAGGGCGTGGCGCGGACACGTCCGAGAACCTGGGCACCGCGGCCGGGCGGCCCTACCGCGGCTGCGCGTTCGCGGCGACCGGCGCCCGGCCGGCGGCACGCGACTGGGTGAGCCGGTAGTGGGAGGGGGCGACGCCGTAGGTGCTGACGAACGCCTGGCGCAGGGCCTCGGCGGTGCCGAAGCCGCAGCGGCCCGCGATCGCCTCGACGGTCAGGTCGGTGCCGGTGAGCAGGTGCCCCGCGGCCTCGGTCCGGGCCTGCCGGACGAACCGGCCCGGGGTGACGCCGAGCTCGCGCAGGAACAGGCGCGAGAGATGCCGTTCGCTGACCCCGGCGCGCGCGGCGAGCGCGGCCGTCGACAGGTCCGCGCCCAGGTGGGACGCGATGTGCGTGGCGGCGTCCTGGACGAGGGAGTGCCGGATGGCGGGCGGCGCGGTGAACATGCTCATCTGGGCCTGGTTGCCCGGGCGCTGGAGGTACGTCACCAGCTGGCGGGAGACGTCGCGCGCGAGCTCCGCGCCCGCATCGGCCTCGATGAAGGACAGCGTGAGGTCGAGGGCCGCCGTGACGCCGGCGGAGGTGCACACGCCGTCGTCGTCGACGAAGATCGGGACGCGGTCGAAGTCGACCTGGGGGAACCGGTCGCCCAGGGTCGTCGCGTGGTCCCAGTGGGTCGCGGCCCGCCGGCCGTCGAGCAGGCCCGCGGCGGCCAGGACGCCGGCGCCGGTGCACACCGAGGCCACCCGTCGCGAGATCCGCGCCAGGCGGCGTACATGCGCGACCAGCCGGGCGTCCTCCATCGCCTCGACGTAGCCGATGCCGCCCGAGACGACCAGGGTGTCGACGGGGCCGCGCACCCGCTCCAGGGCACCCTCGGCGTTGACGACCAGGCCGGTGGCGGTGTGGATCGGCGCTCCTCCGGGCGAGACCAGCTGGGGCCGGTACAGCGCGCGGCCGTGGAGGTAGTTGGCCATCTGCAGCGTCGAGACCACACATGCGATGTCGAGCAGCTCGGCCGCGTGATAGCCGATCACCAGGATCCGGCGGGGGTCGTCCACGCCACCAGCCTACGAAGCCTGGTGACAGGAGGCGACATGTCCGGCTGACCGGTATCCCAGGTTTTCGGACATCCCGGTGGAGGTTACGAGCGCACGGCCGCGCCCCCGGACATCGTCGCCGACATGACCCACGTGGTGATCCCCCTGTACGACGGCTTCACGGCGCTCGACGTCGTCGGGCCGTACCAGATGCTGGCCCTGACGCCGGGCGTGACGGTGAGCCTCGCGGCGCCGGAGCCGGGTCCGGTGCTCGACGACCGCCGGATGCTCGCGCTGGTCGCGGGCTCCCTGGCCGAGGTCGACCGGCCCGACGTGGTCGTGGTGCCGGGCGGACCCGGCACGGTGCTCGCGCTGCGGGGCGACCTGCCCGCCTGGCTGTCGGCGGTGCACGAGCACACCACCTGGACGACGTCGGTGTGCTCGGGGTCCCTGCTGCTGGGCGCGGCCGGGCTCCTGCAGGGGCTGCGCGCGACGACGCACTACCGCCATCTCGACAAGCTCCCGCTCTTCGGCGCCGTCGCCACCGCCGAGCGCGTCGTCGAGGAGCCCGCCGCCCGGATCGTGACCGCGGCGGGCGTCTCCAGCGGCCTCGACATGGGGCTGCGGCTGGTGGAGCTGATCACCGACCGGCGCACGGCGCAGGCCGTGCAGCTGTGGACCGAGTACGACCCGCAGCCGCCGTACGACGCCGGCTCGCTCGCCTCGGCACACCCCGACGTCCAGGAGCTCGCAGCCGGCTACGAGGCCGCCGCCCTGGCGGCGTTCGCGGACGACACGCACGACGCGGGTCGATAGCGTGCCCTGATGACCATCAAGCTCGAGAACGTCGGCATCGCCGTCCGCGACCTCGAGGCGACGATCGCCTTCTTCACCGACCTCGGCCTGACGGTCCTGGGCCGGGACACGATCAGCGGCGAGTGGGCCGACACCGCCGTCGGCCTCGACGGCAACCACGCCAGGATCGCCATGCTCCAGACGCCCGACGGCCACGGCCGGCTGGAGCTCTTCGAGTATCTCCATCCCGACGCCATCGAGACCGGGCCCACCCGGCCCAACGACATCGGCATGCACCGGGTCGCGTTCTCGGTCGACGACCTCGATGCGGCCCTGGAGGTCGCGGCGCGGCACGGCTGCCACCCGCTGCGCGGCGTGGCGACGTACGAGGACGTCTACCGGCTCACCTACCTGCGTGGTCCCAGCGGCATCCTGCTGATGCTGGCCGAGGAGCTGAAGCAGGCCTAGGAGGCGGTGAGGGCGGCGTGGGGCCACCGGGTCAGCGACTCGTCGAGGACGGCCAGCGCGCGAGCCCACGACTCCTCGCTCGTGGGGCCGCGGCCCCCGAACGCACCGCCGGCCTCGAGCTCGACGAAGCCGCGCAGCAGGCTCGCCATTAGCCGGACGGCGTGCACCCGGTCGGCCTCGGGGACGGGGTATCCGCGCAGCACCGCCAGGGACTGCGCGGCGACGCGCGCCGCGGCCTCCTCCAGGGTCGGGGTCGGCGCTACGTCGAGCGTCCCGGCGGCCGCGAAGCGCCCGGGGTGCTCGCGCGCGTAGTCGCGATGGACGTTCGCCCACGCCGCCAAGGCGCGGCGGCCCGAGCGCCCGGCCAGCGCCCGGTCGCCGCGGTCGGCCAGGTCCGTCAGGGCCAGCTCCGCCAGGCCGGCCCGCAGGTCGTCGGTGCCGCGGACGTGGGAGTACAGGCTCGGCGTTCGCACCCCGAGCTCTCGAGCGACCGCGCTCAGGGTGGCTGCGCGCAGCCCGCGCTCGTCCGCGAGCACCGCGGCCATCTCCAGCACCGCGGGCCGGGTCAGCCCCGCGCGGGTCACCTGAGGATCCGTCGGATGAAGCCGTCGAGGTTGCGCACCAGGCGCTCGACCCGCTGCTCCGGGGACGTCGTCTCCTCCAGGAGGCTGACGACCGGCGTCGGGGCCCAGCCCCGGGCATAGCCCGAGCAGCGCAGGTCGGCGCACACGTCGAGGCCGACGGAGTTGCCGTCGCGGCCGGCCTTGCCGCCGCGGTTGGCGACCATGAGGGACACGCCGTCGGTCGGGTGGACGGTGCAGCACAGCGAGCACATCCGGGCCCGGCCGCTGCCGCCGGCGTTGCGGCGCAGTCGCACCCCCACGACGCCGTCCCCGCGGGGCGCCACGACGTACGCCACGCGGGGCGCCTGGGGGTCGACCCACCCGAGGAAGTCGAGGTCGTCCCACCGGATCTCGTCGAGGCCGTCGGGCAGGTGGGCGCGCTGCGCCTCGCCCCGGCTGCAGTTGACGAACGAGCCGCGGATCTCCCGCTCGGTGAGCGCCTCCATGCGGGCCACGCTAAGGAACCTAATGCAATTAGGCAACTCCCTAAGGACATGAGAGACTCGGCGCCTGGCCAAAGTGAGACACTGTTGTCTAGTCTAGCCCGCCATGCGACGACGAATACTCCTGGTCCTGACCCTGCTCACCCTGGTCGCCGCGGCGGGCACCGAGGTGGGACTGCCGCCCCTGGCCGAGAGCCGGGTCCGCGACCGACTCGACGCGCTCGGCCAGGTCACCGACGTCGAGGTCAGCTCGCGACCCGCGGTCAAGCTGCTCGCGGGCCAGGTCGACCAGGCGGTGGTCCGGATGTCCTCCGCCACCCTCGACACCGCCGGCCTGGACCCGGAGCTGCTCACCAAGGCCGAGCGTGTGGACACCCTCCAGGCGCGCGTCGACACGCTGCGTGCCGGGCCCCTCGACATCGACGGCGTCCTTCTCGACAAGCGCGGCGACCGCCTGGACGCCTCCGCGCACGTGGATCTCGAGCAGCTCCGAGAGCTGTTGCCCGGCGCCGACCTCAACGTCTCCCACGGCAACCTGGTGCTCGAGCTGGCCCGGCTCCCGATCCCGATCCCGCTCCCCGGCCCGCTCCGCCTCCGGATCGACGCCGAGGACGGCCGCGTCGTTGCCCGCCCCACGGGGGTCGCGGCCGGCCTGCTCCCCGCGCAGACGCTGCTGGACCGCCCCGAGCTGGCTGTGACCGACCTGCAGGGGGACCTGACCGACGACGACCTGAGGCTCGAGGCCAGCGCCACGCTCACCCCGTCGTCGTGACGCCTCCGGGGCGCGGTCGCGGCGGAGGTCAGCCGCGGTGGTCCTCGACGTGCACGAGGGTCGTGTAGGTGGTGGCGTCGCCGTCCGCGACGCGGAACGGCCCGGGTCGGGTCGGCCCCGCGAAGGAGGCGAACACCACCGCCATCCCCGGCGCGACCCGCGCCGATCCGCGCCGGGCGAGCAGATCGAGCCAGCGCCGGTCGAACGCGACCGGGGAGGCGACCACGAAGCTCCACGCGGTCCCATGGCTCACCGTCAGCAGGTCGTCGCCCCAGAGCCTCAGGACGCGTGCCCGCGCCGGCCGGTGCTGGTGGCCGGCGAAGCCGAGCTGCGGATGGGCGAAGTCGATCGAGCCGCCCGGCTCGACGACGATGCGCAGGAGCGGGACCTTGCCGGGACGCCAGCGGGCCGGCCGGCCCCGCGTCAGGTAGCCGAGCTGGAACGCGCTGACCATCTCGGTCCGGGACGCCCGCTGCCACTCCACACCGCGCGCCGTGCCAGCCGGTGCGCCCGGGGGCGGCCCCATCGTCCTCGAGGCGGGCTCCGGCCTGCTGCGCGGTCCGGTCAGCACGGGTCCTCCGCGTCTGGTCGCTCGCCGAGCGTGTCGACCTCGGGCGCCCGGGAGGCCCGCTCTCGGGCGATGCGTACGACGTCCTCAGGGGCGGGCCTCACGTCGTCGGCGACCAGGACCCCCGCCAGCCTCCGGCGCAGCTCCCGGCGCCGGTGCCCGCGCCGCGGGTCGCCGGACTCGGCGGCCTCTGCGGCCTCGTCGGCCGGTCCGAGCGGTCCCTCCCCGTCGCGGGTGAGGAGCACGAAGGCCTCCTCCGCCGGCACCGGGCGGTGCTTCTCGTGGTAGCCGCCCTCGGGCGACCGGAGGATCACCCCGGTCTCGTCGCCGTGCGTCAGGCGGGCGAGGTCGGAGCGCTGGAGCGAGAGGCACCAGCGTCTGGTGACGACGAACGCGATGACCGGTCCGAGGAGGATCAGGACCCGGAACAGGTAGGTGATCTGGTTGATCGACAGGTGCAGCTTCACGGCGATGATGTCGTTTCCGCCCGCCGCCCAGGCGACCGCGTAGAACGTCACGAGCGAGACCACGAACGCCGTACGGACCGGGGCGTCGCGGGGTCGCTGGAGGAGGTGGTGGTCGCGATCGTCGCCGGTGACCCACCGCTCGAGGAACGGCAGCGCCACCACGATGCCCAGGAGCACGACCGGCGCCACGAGGATCGGGAGCATGACGTTCCACGAGATCGTGTAGCCGAACGCGTGCGTCTCGAGACCGGGCATGATCCGCAGCAGGCCGTCGGGCCAGGCGAGGTACCAGTCCGGCTGGACGCCGGCGGTGATCTTGCTCGGGTCGTAGGGCCCGTACTTCCACACCGGGTTGATCGTGAACAGGGCTCCGAGCAGGGCCGCAACGCCGAACACGATGAGGAAGAACCCGCCGGCCTTGGCCATGTAGACGGGGAAGAACGGGTAGCCGACCACGTTGTCGTTGGTCCGGCCGGGCCCGGGCCAGTGCGTGTGCTTGTGGTAGACGACCAGGATCAGGTGCAGCGTCACCAGGGCCAGCAACAGGCCCGGGATCAGCAGGACGTGGAAGACGTAGAGGCGCGCGATGACCGCGTCGCCGGGGAACTCGCCGCCGAAGATGAAGAACGACAGGTAGGTGCCGACCACCGGTGTCGCCTTCACGAAGCCGTCCATGGCCCGCAGGCCGGTGCCCGAGAGGAGGTCGTCGGGCAGCGAGTAGCCGAAGAAGCCCTCGAGCGTGCCGAGCAGCAGCATCAGGCAGCCGATGACCCAGTTCAGGTCGCGGGGCTTGCGGAAGCTGCCGGTGAGGGCGTGGCGGAGCAGGTGGATCAGCATGGCGGCGATGAAGATGTGCGCGGACCAGTGGTGGATCTGCCGGACCAGCAGGCCGCCGCGGACGTCGAAGGAGATCTCCAGCGTCGAGGCGAACGCGCGCGACATCTCGATGCCACGCAGCGTCTCGTAGGAGCCCTGGTAGCGGGTCTCGGCCATGCTCGGGTCGAACCAGAAGGTCAAGAAGACGCCCGTCACGAGGAGCACCGTGAAGCTCCACAGCGCGATCTCGCCGAGCAGGAACGACCAGTGGTCGGGGAACACCTTCCGCAAGGAGAACAGACGCCGGTCGATCTTCGACAGACCGAGGCGATCATCGGCCCACCCGGCGGCCGCACCGGCGCGGCTGCGGGTCCTCGGGATCGCCGGCTCGCGCCCGTTCGTGGCGGCGAGGCGGCCGGCGACGTCGGCTTGGTCGTGCATGTGTGGTCCTCTCCTGACGGGATCCGCCACACACAAGACAATCGAGACCTCGGATCTGTGACATCGCACCGAGATCGCGCCGACGGCCGCCGGAGTCATCGCGCCGGGCGGGCGGGTCTCCTGGTCACGGCCCGGTGATCCTCGTGAGCCGTCCCGTCCCGGCCCTGCCGTCCCCGAACGCCTGAGCGACCTGCCCGGCGGTCGCGGCCACCCGGTCAGGTGCTGCCGAAGCGACGCCACCGACTCCGCTCGTGGAAGATCTCGTTGGCGTCCCCGACGGTGCCCAGGTGACCCAGCTTGTCGGGGTTGTTCACGGAGTGGAGGGTCTGGATCCGGCCGTCCAGGATGTCCAGCGACCAGGCCGCCAGGATCCCGCCGTCGGGTGCCCTGAGGATCGCGCCGGGCTGGCCGTTGATCTCGCGGGTCTCGATCGCACAACCCATCTCGATCAGCGGGGTCACCCCGGCGATCAGGGCCCGCGCGGTCTTGTCCGCGCCGAGAGCACCGCCCCGCGCACGCACCTTGCCGCCGCCGTCGGCGACGACGTTCACGTCGGCCGCCAGCATCTCCCGGAGCGCGTCCACATCGCCCTCCTTGAGGGCGGTGAAGAACAGCTGGGCGAGCTCGGTCCGCTTGGCGCGGTCGACCTCGAACCGGGGCCGACCCTCCTGCATGTGGCTCCGGGCGCGGGACACCAGTTGGCGGCACGCCGCCTGGGACCGGTCGACGGCGGCAGCCACCTCGGCGTAGCTGAACCCGAAGACCTCGCGCAGGACGAAGGCCGCGCGCTCGAGCGGCGAGAGCCGCTCGAGGAGCAGGAGCGCCGCCATCGACACCGAGTCGGCGAGCTCGGCCGCGTGCGCCGGATCCTCGTAGGGGTCGACGAGGAGCGGCTCGGGCACCCACGAGCCGACGTACTGCTCCCTGCGGACCCGGGCGGAGCGCAGCACGTCGATCGCGATCCGCGTGATCGTCGTCGACAAGAAGGCCTTGAGGTCGCGGGGCCGCGTGGTGGTCGCGGCGTAGCGCAGCCAGGTCTCCTGCACCGCGTCCTCCGCCTCGCTGACACTGCCGAGGATCCGATAGGCGATCGAGAACAGCAGGGGCCTGAGCTCCGCGAACTCCGCCGTCTGCCCCGGGTCTGGTGCCATCTCGCTCGTCCCTTCTGCGCGTCGGGTGCTGTGCACCAGACGGCGGCGAGTGTCGAGTTGTGACATCACATCACGCCGCGCTCGGGCCGCCGGGTCCCCCGCCCAGTGATGTCACGGACCGGAGCCCTCGCCCGTCTGCTGTCCGTGACCCCCCGAAGAGAGGGAGCCGACGGGCCCCGTATCGCCCCGCGGTCGTCCGAGCTCCGCGCCTGCCCGACGACCTCCCGGGATCGCTGACATGTCCGACGACACGTACTACTGGCAGGCGGCCCGCCGGATGTGGCAGCAGCTCGAGGGCACGCACGCACTGGCGTACTACGCACCGGAGGTCTTCGACGAGCTCGCCGGCCTGGGGTTCGCCACGGCGACCCGGTGGCCGACGTACTTCCCGCTGCGGGCCGCACCCCTGGGCGCGGCGGGACCCCGGCGCGTGGCCGCGGCCTTCTACAGCTTCAACCCCCGGATGGTCGCCGAGCACATCGCCCCCGCGTGGGAGGTCGCCTCCCCGGGCGCGGTCCTCGCGGCCCGGCTCCGAGGCGTCGACCGGCTGTTCCGCTCCCTGATGGGCGACCAGATCGGCTCGGCCGACTTCGCGGAGGCGGCCGGGCTGCTGCGCCGGGTGGCCGAGGCCGCCGACTGCAGCGCCCGCCCGATGGGAGCGGCGCAGGCGGACCTGCCCTGGCCCGGCGACCCGCACCTCGTGCTCTGGCAGGCCGTGACCCTGATCCGGGAGCACCGCGGCGACGGTCACGTCGCCGCCCTGCTGGTCAACGGGCTCGATCCCTGCGAGGCGCTCGTCTCCTTCGCCGCCGTCGGTGCCGCGCCGGTGTCGACCTTCCGTAGCCGTCAGTGGAGCGAGGAGGAGTGGGAGGCGGCGTCCGAACGCCTCCGCGCGCGCGGCTGGATCCATCCCGACGGCACGGCCACCGACGCCGGCATCGCCGGACGTGACCGCGTCGAAGCGGCGTGGCTGCGCCGCGAGTTCCCCGACCAGCCGCGCTGGCACGTGTGTCACGAGACATCTACCAAGCGCTCTACAACGGCGCCATTGGCGGCCTGAGCAGGAGACTCGCTCGCAAGTTGCGGACCGGGCGCCCCTTCCGCAAGCGCCGCCGGCGGGCCAACGAGCGTACCCCACGGTTCATCGCACCGGCGCTGCTGATCGACCACCGGCCGGTCGAGGCCGACCTGCGTATCCGTGTCGGGGATTGGGAAGGCGACCTCATCACCGGCCGCGGCGGCATGTCCGCAATCGACACGCTCGCATGCCGCCACAGCCGCTATGAAGCGGATCCACCTCCCCGGCCGTCGGACCGCCGAAAACCTGGTCGCCGCGCTCCACGAGGCGCTTGACGACCTGCCGGAATCGGTGCGGCACACCCTGACCTGAGATCAGGGATCGGAGATGGCTGGCCACGAGCAGATCAGGGCGCTGTTCTCTCAGGGCGTGTACTTCGCCCACGCTGACAAGCCCTGACAACGGCCCACCAACGAGAACACCAACGGGCTGCTGCGCCAGTACTTCCCCAAAGGCAGCGACCTGCGCGTCCACACCCTGGCCGACCTCCGAGCGATCGAGCACCGCCTGAACACCCGTCCCCGCAAGACGCTCGACTGGGCGACCCCGGAGCAAATCATGGCCGCAGCGATAGCCACCCCATGACCATCGTGTTGCGACCCCAGCTCGAATCCGCGATAGAACTCGCCTGCCGCGAGGGGGTCAGTTTTCAGCCGCCGTTGACACTCCGCGGTCAATAAGTTGCGGACCTCCCGTGACTGGCGGCGTGAAGACGCAGGGAAGCTGCGCCCGGCTCAGCATGATCCACCGAGGGGTGGCAGACGTGGACCCGGAGCGCCGACACGCTCGGCCGGGCACCCCTGATGAACCTCAGGAGGGAATCGATCCACGGAACGGGTCCGCTCTTCGGACCGATGCCCTGCAGGTGATCCAATCCTCCCCCTCGGTGGTGTCCAGCCGCTCAAGCATGGGGCAGGCGTAGCATCTCTCCAGGTCGATGATGTCGTCTTCCCGACGGGGACACACCACCTTGTCGTCGACGACGGTGATCGCCCGGGAGGGCCGCCGGTGTCTGCGCATGATCTTCATGACCCGAAGGTAGAATGGTCAGTCCGTTTCGAGTAGGGACTTTGGTCCTCCACCCTCAGGAGATGGTGAGCGCCTCTGGATGACGGCCAAGGGGGCCGACCCGCGCCGTTTTCCCGCACGAGTCGGACGCCGCGGAAGCGGCGGTCGCACGACTGATCGCCCAGCGCGGCGGATCAGGGCACCAGGCTGGGGGTCGACCTCGTGCGTACGAGGAAGTCAGCGAGAGGACGCGTCATGTCGGCTGCAGCCTCGCGCGGTACGCCGCCACCGGACTCGAGGATCTTGCGGACTGCCATGTAGTCACGGGGCGCATTGATCGCGTCGATGGCGATGAGCCTGCCGTCACGGTAGTAGAGCGCGGAGAACTGCTCGGTCGTCACGTCCCCGCGAAGCACCACCTCATCGAAGCCCGTCGAGAGTCCCGCGGTCTGCATCTTGAGGTCACCCTGGTCCGACCAGAACCAGGGCACCGTGGCCAGCGGGTCGCGCAGACCGGCCAGCGTGGCCGCTGCGGCCCGGGCCTGATCGATGGCGTTCGCGACCGACTCGATTCGGCGTATGCCGCCGGGGACGCGCATGGACGTACAGTCACCTGCCGCGACAACACCGGCACGGCTCGTGCGACCCAACTCGTCGACGAGGATGCCACCGCCAGCGACCTCCAGACCGAGCTGTTCGGCCAACTCGGTGTGCGCCACGATGCCGATGCCCACCAGCACCAGATCGGCACGCAGGCTCGTGCCGTCGGCCAGCTCGACCGAGCGCACAGCGCCCTCCCCGGAGAGCGCGGCGACGCCCGAGCCCAGCAGGACCTGGACACCGCGACGGCGGTGCGCGTCTGCGTAGAAGTCCGCGACCACGGGAGCCACTGCGCGGGCCATGAGCTGCGGCAAGGCTTCCACCACCGCGACCTGGCAGCCGCGCGCGCGGGCGACCGCGGCCGCCTCGAGGCCGATGAATCCTCCACCGATGACGACCACATGCTCGGCAGACGCGAGGCCTTCACGCAGCGCCAACGCGTCCGCGAGATCGCGGAGGTAGAGGACGTTGCCCAGGTCGGCACCGGGGACGGACAGGCGCCGGGGTGTGCCGCCAACGGTCAGCGCGAGCTGATCGAATTCGAAGGCTCGCCCGCGGGCGGTCGACGCAGCACCGCCGCCGACCGCCATCGAGACCTCGGAGATCCATTCACCCGTCACGACGTCGATCCCGCGATCGCGGTAGTACGTCGCGGGCCGCAGCAGCATCGAGTCGGCGGCAGCCTCGCCGGCGAGGAACGCCTTCGACAAGGGTGGCCGGCGGTAGGGCAGGTGTGGCTCGGCACCGACCAGCGTCACTGGCGCGGTCACGCCGTGCTCGCGCAGGCCGCATGCCAGCTGGGCGCCGGCCTGGTTGGCACCGATGATCAGGATCCCGTCAGACGACACGACACCTCCCATGTTGGTAGGACCATTAAACCATAAGGTGTGATCGGAGGTAGTACGCATCGCGTACGATCTGCGCGTGCCCCCACCTGTGGACCCTGAGCTGGTCGACCAGCTGCGCGTCGCCGTCGTCCGGCTAGAGCGAAGGCTGCGCAAGAGCAGCACCACCGGCGGCGCCACCCCATCCCAGTACTCCGCGCTCTCCCTCTTGGGTCGGCACGGGCCGTTGCGGCTGGGCGAGCTCGCTCGGCGGGAGCAGATCAGCAAGTCGTCTGTCACCCGCTTGGTCGCGGGGCTGGAGCGGGGCGGACTGGTCCGTCGGATCGAAGACGACACCGATGCTCGCAGCGCCTCGGTCGAGCTCTCGACCACGGGTCGTGAACTGCTGTCCGAGATGATGCGAGGATCGAACGACTACCTGCGCGACCGCCTCGCGGCTTTGGACGAACATGACCGCGCCACCCTCGCGGACGCCGTCGAGATCCTCACCCGCCTCGCCGCGCGCCCGTGAGCTACCGGTCCGCCACGTTCCGCTCCTTCGAGCACCGCGCCTACCGACTCTTCTTCATCGGGCAGACCGTCTCGACGATCGGGACCTGGGCCCAGAAGGTCGGCCAGGCCTGGTTGGTCCTGGAGCTCACCGGGTCGGGCACCCTGCTCGGGATCACGGTCGGCCTCCAGCAGGCGCCCACCCTCCTGCTCACGCCCTGGGCCGGGCTACTGGCCGATCGCGTGGATCGCCGCACTCTCTTGCTGATGACGCAGCTCGGCGGCCTGCCCGCCGCGGCGCTGACGGCACTGTCCGTTGCCGACGCCCTGTCCGTAGGAGCGATCATCGCGCTGGCCGTCATCACCGGAGTCGCGGACGCCGTGGACAAGCCGGTGCGACACACGTTCGCAGCCGACATCGTCCCGGCGAACGACGTGACGAACGCCGTGGCCCTCAACAGCGCGATGTTCAACGCCGGCAAGGTGCTCGGGCCTGCTGCGGCAGGCGTCAGCATCAATCTGGTCGGAGTCAGCGCCTGCTTCGCCTTCAACGTCTTCTCGTACGCCGTCATGGCCATCACGCTGCTGCGCATCAGACCGACCAAGGTGCACGCCAGGACCATCGCCCCTAGCGAGCGACAGGCCCTGCGCGCCGGACTGCATCACGTCCGGACGACCCCGACGCTCGCCGCAACCTTGACGCTCATGGCCGTCACGGGCCTGGTGGCCTACGAATGGACGACCGCCGTACCTATGCTCGCGCGCGTCCACTCCCCCGACCCGGCGGTCATCGGCTACTTCTTCTCCGCGATGGGCGTCGGCGCGGTCACCGTGAGCCTTGCGCTCGCGGGCGCCCTGAGGGCAACGCCCCAGACCCTTGTCGTGGCCGGCGCGTCGTTCGCCGCCTCCCTCGGCCTAGTGGCCGCGGCGCCCAACTTCGTCACCGCGCTCTGCGCGCTGGTCGCCCTGGGCGGGGTGGCGACCACGTTCCGCGCACTCGCCACCTCGTTGGTCCAAATCGTGGCTGCCCCCGCCCTGCGCGGCCGAGTCGTCTCGCTGCTCATCGTTGCCCTCAACGGCACCTCGCCGGCCAGCGGACCGCTCATCGGGGCGATCTCAGAAAGGTGGGGGGCGCGGGTCGCGGTCGCTCTAGGTGCTGGGATCTCGCTCGCGGCAGTCCTGGTGGCGTGGCACTACCTGCGGCGCACCGGCGGATGGGCTCGACCCATCGGGCGCGGGGACTTGACGTGACCCGGCTCACCGGTAATGGTTAGTCCATTAGTTCAATGAGAGGGAGCAGCGTGCCGAAGGTCGTTTACGTGGGCAGCGACGGCGTCGACCGCGCTATCGACGCCAGCCCCGGCGAGAGCGTGATGTCCGCAGCGTTGCGTGCCGGGGTCCCCGGGATCATCGGCGAGTGCGGCGGCAACAACTCCTGCGCCACCTGTCACGTCTGGGTCCGTGACGAGTTCCGTGAGGCGGTGGGTGGTCCGGGCGACCTCGAGGCCGACCTGCTCGATCTCGGCGTCTCCGACCCCCGCGACTCCAGTCGACTGGGTTGCCAGATCGAGCTCACCGAGGAACTCGACGGGCTCACTGTCGACGTACCGCCCACCCAGCCCTAGCCTGCCCCGGCCCGCCACCACCACGGACGAGGAACCACGATGCTGAGACCCGAGATCAACGACCTGCTGTGCCAGACCGGTCCCGGCACGCCGATGGGAGATCTGTTCCGTCGCTACTGGCAGCCAGTACTCCTGGCCGAGGAGCTTCCCGGCAACGACTGCCCGCCCGTGCGGGTCAAGGTGCTCTCCGAGAGACTCATCGCCTTCCGCGACTCCTCAGGCCGCTATGGCCTGATGGACGAATTCTGTGCCCACCGGGGCGCCTCGATGTGGTTCGGCCGCAACGAGGAGGGTGGACTGCGCTGCCCGTACCACGGGTGGAAGTACGACGTCACCGGCCAGGCCATCGAGGTGCCGAGCGAGCCGGAGACCAGCAACTTCTGCGCCAACGTGAAGCTGAAGTCCTACCCCCTGGTCAAGCGGGGCGACGTTCTGTGGGCCTACCTGGGCGACCCCGACAACCAGCCCCCGCTCCCGGAGTGGGAGCCCTACACCGTGCCCGAGAAGCAGGTCTACACCTCCAAGCGGCTGCAGGAGTGCAACTGGCTCCAGGCTCTCGAGGGAGGGATCGACTCCAGCCACGTGACCTTCCTCCACAGCGGCAACCTGAACACCGACCCGCTGTTCAAGGGCTCCAAGGGCAACGCGTACAACGCCGGCGACCTCAAGCCCTTCTTCGAGGTGGTGGACCACGAGGGCGGCCTGCTCATCGGTGCACGTCGCAACGCCGAGGAGGACTCGTACTACTGGCGCGTCACGCCGTGGGTCCTTCCCAACTTCACGATGGTCCCGCCGCGCGGGGATCACCCGATCCACGGCCACTTCTGGGTGCCGATCGATGACGAGAACTGCTGGGCCTACAGTTTCGACTACCACCCGACGCGCGAGCTCACGCAAGACGAGGTCCTCGCCATGCGCGCGGGCAAGGGTGTCCACAGCGCCAACGACCCGGCCTACCGTCCCCTGGCCAACAGGGACAACGACTACCTGATGGACCGCGACGCCCAGCGCCGTGGAGAGACCTACTCGGGCGTCGCCGGTATCGCGCTCCAGGACGCCTCGCTCCAAGAGTCCATGGGCCCCATCGTGGACCGGACGAAGGAGCGTCTGGTCGCGACCGACGCCGGGATCATCAAGGCCCGGCAGAAGCTGAGGAAGGCCGCCTTGGCCCTTCAGCAGGGCGAGGAGCCGGCGGGGAACAGGCCCGAGCACCAGAACGTCCGGTCCGTGGCCGTCGTGCTCCCGCGCGACCAGTCCTTCGTCGACGGGGTTGGCCAAGCGATGAGGGCTGAGCCCGGCAAGCCCCACACCTCGGTCTAGGGTCCGACCATGTACGAGCACCTGTCGATACCCGTGGGTCCGAGCGCGTGCGCCCGGGCCACCACTGCGAAGGAAGCGTCGCACCGCATCGACTACACGCTCTCCGCTGCGCGCAACACCCGTGTCGTCGCCCTCGACGAGGCCGCGGCCGATGTGATCAGCGAGGCGGCTGCTCTCGAGTGGGGTCAGGCCCGCTTCTACTCGGCCAGCGACCCCGGCGACCGGCTGGTCTCGATCACCGGCGAGGACGTGGCACTCGAGCACGCCATAGCCGAGTCCAACACCGTCATCATGGTCTCCGTCTCGGGCGAGAACGCCGCCGCGATGGCCCACATCGGAAAGACCTGCTACACGCGCGGCATCATGACCGCCGGCCTGGCGATGACGGCCGATCGCCTCGACAGTCAGGCCCTCCACCACCTGCGTCCCTACGCGCGCGTACTCCTCGTCCCCGCCGAGCCGGATGACCTTGTCGAGCTCCTCCGGGCAACGCGCGCATGAGCACGCGCGTCACCGTCCCGAGCCTGCGGGCGATGAAGGCCGCGGGCCAGAAGAGCGTCTGCTTCGTCGCCTGGGATCACCACATGGCCAGTCTCGCTGACCGGGCAGGGGCCGACATCGTCTCAGTCGGCGACACCGTCGGTGTGAACCTGTGGGCGCACAGCCACCCGCTCGAGATCACCATGGATGAGTTGCTCGTCGTAGCCAAGGCGGTGCGCCGCGGCGTCCACCGCGCTCTGGTCTCGGCCGACTTCCCATTCGGCCCATTGCAGAGGGGCCCCGCCGCCGCCGTCGACGCGGCGATCCGACTAGTCAAGGAGGCCGGCGTCGACCTCGTGAAGCTCGACGGCGCAGCCGACCACCCCGAGGTCGTCGAGACCGTCACGCGCGCAGGCATCCCGGTCTTCGCCCAGTTCGGCATCTCACCGCAGACCTCGCTGAAGTACGGCGTCGACTACTCCGCCGCGAGCACCGCGGAGGTGCCCGAGGCCATGCTGGCGCACATGGTCGCGGAGGCGAAGAGGCTCGAGTCGGCCGGCGCCGTCGCCCTGAACTTCACCAACTCCGGCCCCATCGTGGGCCCGGCCGTCGTCGAGGCGGTCGACGTCCCGGTCCTCGGCGGGTTCGGCGGCGGCCCCTGGCTCGACGGGCGGATCCGCATGGTCACCGCCGCGATCGGCTACGACGCCAGTCTCGTCGACCAGGCGCCCGACACCTACGCCAACGTTGCCCAGACCGCCTTCGACGCCCTCGTCGAGTGCGCCGCCGACATCCGCGGGGCACGCAGGCTCCGCGGCCAGAAGTAGCCCCCCGAGCCCGCACCAGGAGTAGCCATGCCCATCGTCGACCTGGACGGCATCCCCACTCGCTACGAGACCATCGGCCAGGGTCCGGCACTGCTGATGTTCAGTCCCGGCGGCTTCGACTCGAGCCTGGAGAACTGGACCTCGTTCGGACGCTACAAGGATCTCGGCTTCCTGGGGGCCCTGTCGCAGCGCTATACCTGCATCGTCTTCGACCGACGCGAGTCGGGCCAGTCCGGTGGCCGCCTCGAACGCCTGTCCTGGTCCCGCTACGTCACGCAGGCCCTCGCGCTCCTCGACCACCTCGGCGTCGACCGCGCCCACACCATGGGTGGTTGCGTCGGCTGCTCGACCGCCGCAGCCCTGGCGGTTGCGCACCCGGTCCGCGTCCGGAGCATGGTGCTCTTCTCCCCCGCGGGCGGCTACACCTACCGCGCGGCGCAGCACCTGCGCTTCCACCGGCACCTCGGCTTCGTGCACGAGCACGGCCTGCAGGCGGTCGTCGACCTGGCCCGGGAGTCCGGCGCCGGCTTCAGCAAAGACCCCCGCGTGGGGCCGTGGGCGGCGGCCCTGCGCAACGACGAGGCCTTCGCCGCCTCGTACGCGGCCACGGACCTCGGCCGTTACACGGCGATTCTCAGCGGTACCTCACGCCTGCTGTTCGACCGAGACACCGTGCCCGGCCTCGAGCCCGAGGACCTAGCCGTCCTCGACGTGCCGGCCCTGGTCGTACCAGGGGAGGACGACTCTCACACGAGGTCGGCCGCGCGGCACCTGCAGGAGTGCCTGCCCGACGCCGACTACTGGGACGTCCCGGTGGCCGAGCAGACCCCGGCCGCGTGCCAAGACCGCGTCCTCGCGTTCCTGGATGCGCACTCCACCGACCCGTGCTGATCCTGGTCCGACACGGCGAGAGCACGTGGAACGCCGACGACCGGTTCGCCGGACAGGCCGACATAGGCCTCACCCCGGTCGGGCGCGCCGAGGCCAGGGTCGCGGGGCGCCTGCTGCGCCAGCACGACCTCGTCCCGGAGGTCGCGCACACCTCGACGCTGAGCCGCGCGGTCGACACCCTCGACGAACTGCTCTCCCGGTGCGGCCCCCACGACGTGGTCACCCGACGGCGCCCGGAGCTCGACGAGCGCCACTACGGAGCGCTGCAAGGGATGCCACGCGCCCGGGCGGTCCAGCTGTACGGAGCCGAGCAGGTGGCCCGGTGGCGGCGCGGTGTCCACGACCGCCCTCCCCTCGACGTGGCCGGGCACGGCGAGAGCCTGACCGACGTACGCCTCCGACTGCAGCCCTACGTCGACGACGTTCTCCGCCCCGAGCTGGACCGCGGTCGGCGGGTGGTCGTGGTCTCGCACGGCAACACCCTGCGCATGCTGCGTCAGCTGGTCGAGGGCCTCACCGACGAAGAGGCCACCCGCAGCGAGATCGCCACCGGCGACTTCCGAGTCGTCGACCGGTTCAGCCGACCAGGTCCCGCGTCTCGGGCACGAATGCATCCTCCAGGCGCATCGGCGCGGTGAGGATGCCCTGCGCCACCGCGTGGTCCATGAGTTCCTCGAGCGCCGCGCGATTGGGCTCCACGCCGTAGGGCAACGGGTCGGCACCGGTGGCCGCCATGACGGCGCGCAGCGTCCGGTCCTGCTTGGTCGCATCTAGGCCGGCCCGCAGCTGCTCGACGTAGACCTCTTTGGCGGTGACGAAGGCCTCGAAGACCGCCGTGGCCAGGCCCGGGTGCTCCTCGACGAGCTCGTCGCGGACGACGACCACGTGGTTGATCGGGAAGATGCGGCGCTGCTCCCAGGCGTGCGACCGATCCAGGAGCGGGACGATGTCGGGGTCGTCGATGGCCGCGCCGACGACCGCGTCCAGTTCGCCAGCCAGCAGCAGCTCGTGGAGGCTCCGGTCCGCCGGGGCCTGGACGACGTTCTCGGGGGCGACGTAGGACGCGACGTGCTCGTCACCGGAGCGGACCCAGGTGACGCTTCCCAGGTCCAGCCCGGCTGCGGCCAGCTCGGCACGGCCCCACACCCCGGTCGTGACGGTGTAGCCACGGTTGACGCCCACGCGCTTTCCGTGGAGGTCGACCGCCCGGCGCACGGCACCCTCAGCAAGGACCTGCGTGGCGCCGTGATGAAAATCGCGGACCACCGGGACCGGCAGGGCAGTGAGCCCCACCCCATGCTCCTTGGCGGTGAGGTAAGTGGTCACGGCCAGCTCAGCCACGTCGTACTCCAGGTTGCGAACCATCTTCCGGAATCCGTGTACCAGCACGGGCTCGTCGACGAAGGCCAGGTGGTAACCCTTCGGGTCCACCTCGTGGGCGATGAGCGCGCGCGTCGCTCCCTGCTCCCGCGCGAGGGTGTGCAACTCGGACATGGCCTCTCCTGGCGTGGTGGGTGCGCGGGTGACCCGCATCACGCGGATGCTACTCTTGGTCAGACCATTCTGCCAATGACGAGGAGAGCAATGGCCCTCAGGGTTCGCGCCGCCGTCCGGACCGCCCCGGGGACGACTGAGCTCCAGGAGCTCGACGCCCCCGAGCTCGACGCCGAGTCCGCCCTCCTCAAGGTCGAGGTGGCCGGCATCTGTGGCACCGACGTGAAGCTCTACAGCAATCCCCCCACCTCTCCCGCCACGCGTGGGCCGGTGATCATGGGTCACGAGAACGTCGGCGTCATCGCCGAGGCGGGGCCCACCTTCAAGGCCAGGCACGGCCTGCGGGAGGGCGACCGGGTCTTTGTCGAGCACTACGTCGCCTGCTTCAGCTGCGAGTGGTGCCGCATCGGCGAGTACCGACATTGCGAAGCGACTGACTGGCGGACCAACCCTGACGCCCGACGCTTCGGCTACACCTCGGCCGACAACCCCGGCACCCTGTGGGGGGGCTTCGCCGAGTACATGTTCCTGCCGTGGAACGCCGTCCTGCACAAGATCCCCGACAGCATCACCCCCGAGCAGGCCGGGCTCGTCATGCCTCTGTCCAACGGCATCGAGTGGGCCCTGCTAACCGCCGGGGTCGGGTACAACCACACGGTCCTCATCCAGGGCCCCGGCCAGCAGGGGCTCGCCCAGCTGGTGGCGGCGAAGCAGGCGGGAGCCGCGCAGATCATCGTGTCGGGTACGACACGCGACCGGGCGCGCTTCGAACTGGCGAAGGAACTCGGCGCCGACGCGGTGGTCGACGTCCAGACCGAGGACGCGCGCGAGAAGGTCATGGACCTGACAGGCGGGCGAGGTGTCGACTTCGTCCTGGACTGCACCTCACGCGCCGGCACGGCGCCCGTCCTCCTCGGCGTCGACGTCCTGAAGCGCCGCGAGGGCACGCTCCTCATCCAAGGAGAGCTCGCTGCCTTCCCCGACTTCCCCGTCAAGCTCATCACCGAGAAGGCGATCACCATCAAGAGTGCGCGCGGTCACTCGTTCAACGCCTGCGAGCTGGCTGTCGCCCAGCTCGCCTCGGGCCGTTACCCGCTGGAGAAGCTCGCCACCCACCGCTACGGCATCGACCAGGTCGACCACGCGATCCGGGTGCTCGCGGGCGAGACCGACGAGGACGCCATCCACGTCTCGATGATGCCCGAACTGATTGGTCAGCCCGGAGGGGTGGTCCAGCGATGACCGGCCTCGTCGTCACCAACCCGCCGCGCACCGATCTGGCCGTCGTCGACGCGCTCGGGGCCTTCGGAGTGGCCACGCTGCACGAGGCCCAGGGCCGCACCGGCCTCCTCGGCTCGCACCTGCGGCCCATCCAGCGCGGCGTACGAGTCAGCGGGAACGTCGTGACGGCCACCGTCGCGCCCGGCGACAACACGATGATCGGCGTCGCTGTCGAGCAGTGCCGAGAGGGCGACCTCCTGGTGGTGGCTCCGACGACACCCTGCGACATGGGCTACTTCGGCGACCTCCTCGCCACGACTCTCCAGGTCCGGGGAGTGCGTGGCCTGGTCATCGAGGCCGGCGTCCGTGACGTAGCCGATCTGAACGACATGGGCTTCCCCGTCTGGTCCCGGGCCGTTTCGGCCGAGGGCTGCGGCAAGGGCGTCCTGGGGGACGTCAACGTGCCGATCTCGATCGGGGGGCGGATCGTCGCGCCGGGCGACGTCGTCGCCGCCGACGACGACGGCGTGGTGGTCGTGCCCCGGGCGGGTGCCGCCGCGCTGGTCACCCGCGCTCGCGCGCGGGAGGAGAAGGAGGCCCGCGCCAGGACACGCTACCTCGCGGGCGAGATCGCGCTCGACGTCAACGACATGCGACCGATGCTCGAGCGCTCAGGCATCCGCTACGTGGAGCACGTCGACTGGCTGGCCGAGTCGGGGGACGCGCGGTGATCATCGACGTCCACGGGCACTACACGACCGCCCCGCCGCAGCTGCAGGCCTTCCGCGATGCCCAACTCGCCGGCGAGCGGACCACGATGGCCCCCGTCAGCGACGACGAGCTCCGGGCGAGCGTCGAGAACAATCAGCTCCGCGTCCTGCGCGAGCGCGGCGGCGACGTCATGATCTTCTCGCCCAAGGCCTCCGGAATGGAGCACCACGTGCCCGACCCGGGCGTCGCGACTGACTGGGCACGAGCCTCCAACGACCTCGTGCACCGCGTCGTCGGCCTCTACCCCCAGACCTTCGCCGCCGTCGCCCAGCTGCCGCAGACCCCCGAGGGCAACATCGACGCCGTCGTCCACGAGGTACGGCGCACGGTGGGCGAGCTCGGCTTCGTGGGCGTCAACCTCAACCCCGACCCGTCAGGGACGTGGACCGGGCTCCCCCTGACCGACCCGTCGTGGTTCCCGGTCTACGAGGTCCTCGAGGAGCTGGACGCGCCGGCAATGATCCACGTGTCGACGGCGTGCAACCCCAACTTCCATACCCTTGGTGCGCACTACCTCAATGCCGACACCAGCGTGTTCGTACAGCTCCTCATGTCTGACGTGTTCGACCGCTTCCCGCACCTGCGCCTCGTGATCCCGCACGGTGGCGGCGCGGTGCCCTACCACTGGGGACGTTTCCGTGGCTTGGCGATGCGCAACGGCTGGCAGGACCCCGCCGACCTGTTCCGCAACGTCTTCTTCGACACGGCCGTCTACCACCAGCCAGGCATCGACCTCCTGCTGAAGGTCGTGCCGGCGAGCAACGTCCTGTTCGCCTCGGAGATGCTGGGTGCCGTGCGCGGCGCCGACCCCGAGACGGGCATCGAGTGGGACGACACCCTGCGCTACCTCGACGGCGCGACCCTCGACGACGTGGAGCGGGCGCGCGTCCTCCACGACAACGCGCTGCTCGTCTACCCCGGACTGGCGGGCCGCTTCGCCTGAACCCTTTGCCACACCACAACCCGTTGGACTAACCTATAGTCCATATCCGCACGGCCCCTTGGAGGCATCTCTATGTCCACCGACTCGACCGCGACGACCTGGCAGGAGCCGACCGACCATCACCGGGCCGGCTTCGGCGAGTTCAAGAAGCAGCCCACGCCCTACGACGCGTTCATGGAGTCCGAGGGCATCCCGGTCTTCCGGGGCCTGGGAGTGCGCACCGTCACCGACCTGCCGATGGTCGACTGGGAGCGCAAGGGCGGCCGGGGCAGCTACATCCAGACGATCGGCACGGAGACCAAGTGGGGCCACTTCGTCGTGGAGATCCCCGCTGGCGGCGCCCTCAACGCCGAGAAGCACATGTTCGAGGAGATCTACCTGGCCGTGGAGGGACGCGGCACCTGCGAGGTCTGGCAAGAGGGAGACGTCAACAAGCACGTCTTCGAGTGGCAGAAGGGCTCGATGTTTTCGATCCCGATGAACGCCTGGTTCCGCCTCGTCAACGCCACCTCAAAGCCGGCGGTACTGATGGCCGGCAACACCGCACCCAACGTGTTGAACCAGCTCAACAACGTCGAGGCAGTCTTCGACAACCCGTTCGTCTTCCGTGACCGGTTCAGCGGCGCCGACGACTTCTACAAGTACCGCGACGAGGTGGAGCCCGACCCGGTCCGCGGCCTCGCGATGCGCCGTACGAACTTCATCCCCGACGTCGTCGACTGCGACCTGCCGCTCGACAACCGCCGCTCCCCCGGCTACCGCCGCGTCGAGCCGTACATGACCGACAACCAGTTCTACTACTGGATCGGCCAGCACGAGAACGGCCGTTACTCCAAGGCACACGCGCACACCTCGGCCGCGATTCTGATCTGCCTCAAGGGCAAGGGCTACACCTACACCTGGCCCGAGCATCTCGGCCCCACGCCCTGGGCCGACGGCAACGGCGACCAGGTGCAGCGCCTGGACTACGAACCCTTCGGCTTCATCACCGCTGCGCCGGGTGGCGCCCGTTGGTACCACCAGCACTTCAGCGTCTCAAAGGAGCCGTTCCGCCTCAGTGCGTGGTTCGGCCCCCACAACCCGGGCCGCGACCCGGGGGCGCCCGGCACCAAGCACACCGACTACACGGCCCGCGAGCTGCATGAGGGCGGCACCTCCATCGCCTACTGGATGGAGGACCCGCACATCCGCGAGGAGTACGCCCAGACCCTCGCCGCGAACGGCGTCGAGCTGCGCATGGACCCCTCGTGGTACGAGCAGCCGGAGGGCATCACGTGGAACCCGAACAAGACGCAAATGGCCGATGGGATTCAGTGAGCCCGCACAGCTGACGCCGCTGGAGCACCACGGCGGCCGGCTCTTCACCAGTGGCGGCCGCAGCCTGGTCCTCGTCGACGACGAAATCCGGCTGACCAGCGTGGGCGTCGACATCGGCTCGTCCACGACGCACATGGTGCTCTCCCGCATCGTCCTCGAGCGCCGCGACAACCGGTACGTCGTGACCGAGCGCGAGGTCACGCATGAGTCGGAGGTCCTTCTCACGCCGTACTCATCGAGCGAGAGCAGCGGAGACACCCTCGACGGTGACGCGCTGCGCGAGTTCTTCGACAAGCAGTACGTCGCGGCCGGGGTCGACCAACAGCAGATCGACACCGGCGCGCTGATCATGACCGGCGTCGCGGTGCGCCGCCGCAACGCCAGGATCATCGCCGACGTGTTCTCCGAGATCGCGGGCCGCTTCGTGTCCGTCAGCGCCGGCGACGCTCTCGAGACCCGGCTCTCGGCCTACGGGTCCGGCGCCGTGGCCGACTCCGAGCGGCACCACCGCCGCACCATGAACATCGACATCGGCGGCGGCACGTCCAAGGTCGCGGTGTGCGACGACGGCGCGGTCGTGGCCACCACGGCCATCGACATCGGCGCCCGCATCCTCGCCTTCGACGAGCGGCGCCGCGTGACGCGCATCGAGGATGCCGCCCGTCGCCTCGCCGCCGAGGCCGACCTCCCGCTCGCCCTCGGCGAGGTCCCCGACGAGGCCGGGCTATCACGGTTGATCGACCTCATGGCGGACCACCTCTTCGCGGCCGTGCGCGGAGGCCGGCCCGACGCGCCCACTGCCGCGCTCCTGCGGCTCGACCCCCTGCCGGCTGGTCCGGCACCGGATGCGGTCTCGTTCTCAGGCGGGGTCGCGGAGTACGTCTACGAGCGCGACCTTGCTGACCACGGCGACCTCGGTCGGCGTCTTGCCGTCGCGGTCCGGGAGCGCATCGACGCCTGGGGTCCCGAGCAGCACCTGTCTGAGCAAGGCATCCGGGCGACCGTGGTGGGCGCCTCGCAGTACACCGTGCAGGTCAGCGGTACGACGATCTTCGTGGAGCCCACCTCCGCCCTGCCCCTGCGCAACGTGCCCGTCCTCGCGCCCGAGCTGCCGCTGGACACCGAGGTCATCGATGCCGGGGCGATCGAGTCCGCCGTCCGCGATGCACTGGAGCACGTGGCAGCGCTGCCGGCGGACCAGCCCGTCGCGGTGGGCTACCGGTGGGAGGGCTCGGCCACGTTCGGTCGTCTCGACGCCTTCTGCCGGGGGGTTGTCGCCGGCATGGCGGAACGCACCCACCGCGGCCTGCCCCTGGTGCTTGCCGGCGAGGGCGATGTAGGCGGCCTGATCGGTATCCACGTGCACGAGGAGCTCGACCTGCCGATTCCGGTCGTGTCGGTCGACGGGCTCGCCCTCCAGGCCTTCGACTTCATCGACATCGGCGAGCTGTTGGCCACGTCCGGCGCCGTGCCCGTCGTCATCAAGTCGCTCGTCTTCCCGACCAGCGCGGCCCTCGGCCGCCCCACGACCCAAGGAGGTCCTGTCTCCTCATGACTCAGCCATCGCAGCCCCACAACGCTCCGGCGGCCCTTGCCGAGCCCGGCTATTTGGTCGACCCCTACAAGGACTGGGCCGAGGGTGAGGGCATCCCGATCCACCTGGACTTCGGCCACGATCTACTCGCTCTCGAAACCGGGCCATGGGAGCGGTACGGCGCCCGCGGCTGCTTCGCCCACACCAAGGGCATGGGCGACTTCATGTCGAATTACGTGCTCGAGGTGGAGCCGCGCAAGAACACGGAGGTCGTCCGCCACCTCTACGAAGCCTTCTTCTTCGTGCTGGCGGGTCACGGCTCGACCGTCGTCTGGCTGCCCGACGGCTCCCAGCGAACCTTCGAGTTCGGCCCCAAGGCGCTCTTCGCGATCCCGCTCAACTGCCGCTACCAGATCTTCAACGGCTCCGGATCCGAGCCGGTGCGGCTCTCCGTCACCAACGACGCGCCGCTGACGATCAACCTCTACCACAACCTCAACTTCGTCTTCGAGAATGACTTCGCGTTCACCGACCGCGTCAGCGACCCGAAGTACTTCGAGGGCGAGGGCCAGCACAACGTCTACAACAAGTCGTCGGTGAAGGTGCAGAACGTCTGGGAGACCAACTTCGTCCACGACCTCACGAGCTTCAAGCTCTACGAGTTCGAGGGCCGTGGCAAGGGCTCGATGAACGTCAACTTCATCCTCGCCGAGGGCACGATGCACTCACACGTCTCGCAGATGCCGGTGGGTCGCTACAAGAAGGGCCACCGTCACGCGGCCGGCACCCACGTGCACGCGGTCGACGGCTCCGGCTACTCCCTCCTCTGGTACGAAGGCGACGAGGAGTTCGTCGAGCTGCCCTGGCGTCACGGGATCATGTACACCCCGCCGTTCTGGATGTACCACCAGCACTTCAACACCGGCGACACCCCGGCCCGTTACGTCGCCTGCAGCCTGGGCAGCCGCCGCTACCCCTTCATCGCGCTGCGCCGCCGTAGCGCCGAGGGCGCGGGAGCTGTTTCGGTGTCCAAGGGCGGACGCCAGATCGAGTACGACGAGCAGGACCCCCGGGTGCACCGCAAGTTCCTCGAGGAGCTCGCCAAGACCGGCGTGCCGTCCCAGATGGGCGACCTCTTCGACGAAGCGGCAACCCTGGCGATCCCCGCGGACCAGCTGACGGGCGTCATCCAGACCCCGACGTCCAGCGGGCCGGCGGTCTGACCCGGTGCACGACCTGGACTTCGAGCACGAGCACGAGCTCGGGATCACCGAGGACGAGGCGGCTGCCATCAAGCAGCTGATCGAGGAGCAGGACACGCTCGAGCTCGTCACGGTCGGCATCGACGTCGGGTCCTCGACGTCGCACCTGCTGTTCGCGAAGGTCGTGCTGCGCCGGCGTACGACTGACCTCTCGAGCCGGTTCGAGGTCGTGGACCGCCAGGTCATCTGGGCCTCGCCGATCATCCACACGCCGTTCCGGCCCGACGGCCTGATCGACGCACACGAGCTGTCGCACTTCATCATCGATGCCTACGCAACCGCCGGCCTGAAGGCCTCCGACGTGGACAGCGGCGCCGTCATCCTCACCGGCGAGGCGATCAAACGACCCAACGCCCGCGCCATCGACGAGATCTTCGCGAGCCAGTCCGGCAAGTTCGTGTGCGCCACAGCCGGGCACGAGCTCGAGAGTCTGCTGGCCGCCCATGGGTCGGGCGCCACGCGCCTATCGCAGCAGCGCGGGGGCGTCGGCCTCCACGTCGACATTGGCGGGGGGACAACGAAGCTCGCGATGGTCGAGGACGGTGAGGTCCTCGACGTGGCGGCGTTCGCGGTCGGCGGGCGCCTGCTCGCTCACGACGGCGACGGCAACTGGACGCGTATCGACGACTCGGCGGGCCTGGTCGCCGAGGACCTAGGCCTCGAGCTCGACCCCGCCACCGCGGGCGACCCGGAGGTGCGCCAACGCATCTGCGTCCGCCTCGCGCAGGTCGTGGTGGACGAGATCCTCGACGAGCCCGCTGACGCACTCACCTCTGCACTCGAGCTGACTCGTCGCCTCGAGCGTCGTTCGGCTCCGACGTACCTCACCTTCTCCGGTGGGGTCTCGGAGTACGTCTTCGGCAACGACGCCGGTGACTACGGCGACATCGCTCCCGCGCTGGCGGCCGAGATCGTCCGGCAGCTCGGTGCCCGGACGGACATCCCGGCCATCGACGCGGGGCAGCGGATCCGCGCCACGGTCATCGGTGCCTCGCAGTACACCGTGCAGGTCAGCGGCAAGACCATCCACCTCAGCGATCCCGGCGTCTTGCCCGTCCATAACCTCCCGGTCGTCCACCTCGGCACGTTGGAGAGCGCCGAGGTCGACCGGACCGCCGTCGCCGACGCCATCCGGCGCAGCGCGGAGATCCGAGGCGCCGACCTCATGGCCCCTGTCGCGATCGGCCTGACGTGGCGTGGACTCCCGGCGTACGCCGCCCTCGAGGAGCTGGCCCTGGGCATCGCCGACGGGGCCGGCCCCTCGGACGAGCCCCTCACCTTGGCCATCGACGGCGATGTTGGGCAACTGCTGGGCCGCCTGCTCGGCGTCGAGCTCGGGTTCGCCCGCCGCGTGATCTCGGTCGACGGCGTGGCGCTCGCCGAGCTCGACTTTGTCGACATCGGGGAACTGCTCTCCCCGCCCGGCGTGGTGCCAGTCGTCATCAAGTCACTCCTCTTCTCCTGAGGGACCGACCCACCGTGTCCCTGCCCGAGGTCCTCCGCAACCGATCGCTGGTCGGCTACCTGGCCGGCGTCGTCCTGTCGCAGATCGGTACGCGCGGCGCCATGGCCGCCAGCCTCTACCAGGTCTACGACCTCACGGGATCGATCGGCATGACCGGCCTCGTGGGGGCGGCTAGCGGCCTGGCGGTGCTCGTGCTCAGCCCCATCGGCGGTGCCCTCGCCGACCGCCTCGACCGCAAACGGTTGCTGCAGGGCGCACAGCTGGTCGGTGGCTCCGTGGCGCTTGGACTGGCGGTCATCACTTTCACCGGCACCGTCGAGGCCTGGCACGTCGTTCTCGCCTCACTGCTCTCGATGGGCGCGACTACTTTCGACAACCCGACACGCAATGCCCTGATCGGGTCGATGGTCCCCCGCCACCAACTGCCCCAGGCCTTCGCGTTGGTGAACCCGGCCCGCGAGGTCGCGGTCCTCGTCGGACCGGGTCTCGCCGGGCTACTCATCGCATACGGCGGCCCCGGGCTCGTCCACGCCGTCGATGCCGCGACGTACGCCTCGATGGTGGTCATCTTGGTCTTCATCAAGGCTCCGAGCCCGCACCGGGACCGCACGCACGCTCCGATCCTGCGCTCGATCCTCGAGGGCGCGCAGTACGTCGCCGGCCGCCCCATCATCATGATGCTCATGTCCCTCGACCTCTCAGCGATGGTCTTCGGCGCCTACCGCGTGCTCCTACCGGCTCTGGCCCTGGACGTGCTCGGCGTGGGGCCGGAGGGGTACGGCCTTCTCGCGGCCGCACCGTCAGCAGGTGCCCTCCTCGCGACGTACGGAATCGTCCGACTCGTCGGTCGGACCCAGACCGCAGGCCGAGTCGCCTTGCGGGCGACCGGGGCCTTCGCAGTCGCCGACCTGGCACTGGCCCACTCACCATGGTTCGTCGTCAGCCTGGTGGCGGCCGCCTGCCTCGGCGGCGCCGACGCCCTGGCCACCTGCATCCGGCATGCGGCCGTCCAGATCGAGACCCCCGACGAGCTCCGCGGGCGGGTCAGCTCGATCTACCAGATCTCCTCGCGGGGCGGACCAGCCGCCGGTGACGCGGTCATGGGGGGCGCCGCAGTACTGCTCGGGCCCGCCCTGGCGCTCACCCTGGGGGCGGGCCTCACGCTGAGCTACGTTGCTACGCTCCTGCTCACTCCGAACGCCGTCCGGGAGTACGCCGGGCCGGAGCGCGATGTCGTCCCCGCCGGGTGAGGCTGCGGCCGACCTGCGCGAGGTGCACCTGCGCCTCGGGCCCGAGCGCGCACGGACGCGCACCTCGCTGACCCTGAGCGGACCGAGGCGGGCCCTGGACCTCACCCCTACCTTCGACGCCCTCGAGGTCACCGTAGACGGCGTGGGCGATTGCCACGTCGAGGCGGGTGTCGTCCGCCTCCGCGACCTGCGAGCGGGTGCTCGCGTGACCGTCTCTGGCGATGTCGAGTACCGGCCCACCCCGCACGGGCTGCACGCGTGGACAGACGCGGCTGACGGAAGTCGCTACGTGGTCGCAAGCGGAGCCCTGGGCGGCGCCAGGCACTTCATGGCCTGCGACGACGGACCGGCAGACCGGATGGTCACCCGGATCGTCGTGGAGTCGGGCGGGCTCACCCGCAGCTGGGACCAGGAAGGCACCGTGGCCAGCCACCAGCTGGGCCTGGCAGCGGGCCCGTGGGTGATGACGACGGCGCCCGGGACAGAGCTGCTCGCCCGCCGGGCACTCGGCCAGGACGCCAGCGTCCGTAGCCTGCTCGCCGATACCGAGCACGTGCTCGCCTGGCTTCTCGACTGGTTCGACGTGGCCGCTCCGAACGGCCCGTGGGGGTCGACGTACACCCAGGTGCTCCTGCCGCGCGCGCCGTGGTTGGCTATGGAGCACCCCGGCTGCGTCCTGCTGTCCGAACGACTGTTGGGAGCGCCGAGGGCACGACGCGTCGCCGTCTTGGCGCACGAGGCCGCCCATCAGTGGGTGGGCAATCTCGTTTCGCCCCGATCGTGGTCCGACGTCGGCCTCTTCGAGGGGTTGGCCGAACTGCTGGGCCAGCTAGCGTGCGAGGCGATTATGGGGCGCGAGGCGACGGGCTACCTCAACCGTCGGCGCTCCGCTGGGGCGCTCGCGCTGCCCCCGACAGGTCCAGACCTGAGAACCCTGCCGGAAACGGCCGGACTGGCCGAGGTTGCCGGCCCGGTGCAGCACGCGGAGCTCCTCCGGATCGTGAGCGAAACGCTCGGAACTCCGACCTTCCGCGACCGCATCGCCGAGCTGGTCCGGCGACGGGCGGGAACTGCCTGTAGCACCCTTGAGGTGTGGAGCGACCTCGGGATGGCGCCACGGACACCCCGCACCGTGCGCCTGCCGATGCTCAGCAACGCCGCTTCTCACCCGAAGTGGCCCGGCGACGACGTGCTCACCCAGTCCGATCCGGCCATGGCTGCGGCCGCCGCCCGGCACGCCTTCCGGGCCTGCTCCTCGGGGGGCCGGCGGGTGTGCGCCGCCTTGGCCGTGATGATGGAACCGAGCACGCCCGCCGCCGTCACCGCCGGCCTCGCTGCCGAACTTGGTCGTCGCCGGAGTCACTAAATCTCAGCGGTTGGTCTAACCATTTGTTCGTGAATGTGATACCCATCTCTCCAAGGACTAACCATCAGTCCATCAGTCCGCCTGACAGCTGGACAGATCCCCTGGGAGAGACGATGAAGAAAAACGCCCTGCTGATCGTGGCAGCGGTTCTGGCCGTAGCGCTCACCGCGTGCGGCAACCCCGCCGCCTCGGGCGATGACAAGGCCGAGAAGGTCGACAACGTCGACAGCCACGCCAAGGAAGTCTTCGACAAGTTCAATGAGATGTCGGGCAGCGAGCGCACCGACGCCCTCATCGCCGCCGCCCAGGAAGAGGGCGAGATCTCCATCTATACGTCCAACACCGACCTCGACGCCATCGTCGACGCGTTCGACGAGGCCTACGGCATTGACGTCAACGTGTATCGCGGCAATTCCGAGTCGGTCCTCCAGCGCGTGCTTCAGGAGTCGAAGGCCGGCTTCGCGGGCGTCGACCTCATCGAAACCAACTCGGGCGAACTCAACATCCTTGCCGAGGAGGGCCTGCTCTACCCCTACTCCAGCGAACTGCGCGACGCGGTGCGCGAGGAGGGTCAGAAGGAGTTCTGGACGGCCGACCGATTCAACGCCTTCGTCGTCGCGTGGAACACCGACCTGGTCTCAGACGACCAGGTCCCGGCCTCGATCGAGGAGTTCGCCGACCCGAAGTGGGCCGGCAAGGTCTCGATGGAGCTGGGCGACGTCGACTGGTTCTCCGCGATGTGGAACTACTACCTCGACGCTGGCAAGTCCGAGGACGAGGTTCAGGCCATGTTCGAGGGCATTGCGGCCAACTCCAAGGTCGTGAAGGGCCACACCGTCCAGGCCGAGCTCCTCAGCGCTGGTGAGTTCGCGGCGGGCGTGTCGCTGTACTCCCACTCCGTGCAGGAGGGCACTGAGGAGGGCCGCCCGATCGAATGGCGTGGCGACAGCGTCGAGCCCGTGCAGCCGGTCGTCCTGCGTCCCAACGGCGGCGGCCTCGTGGGCACCGCGCAGCACCCCGCTGCGGCGCTCCTGTTCATGGACTTCCTCCTCTCGGCCGAGGGTGGGCAGCGGGCGATCGCCGACGAGTTCCGCATCGGCTCCGTCCCTGGCGGCAACGACCCGCTCGCTGGCCTGGAGACGGTCCAGGTCGACGAAGACGAGATGCTCGACAACATCGAGAAGTGGGACGAGCTGTATGCCGCGATCATCCAGGGCGGCGAGATCACCGAGGAGTGAGCTCGCTCCTCCTCACCTGCGCCCCGGGTCGCTCATCGGCCCGGGGCGCAGATCTGTTCGCACCACGAAGGGCGCAGCCATGACCGTCTCGGACGCCCGGTGGTCTGCGGCGACAGCCACGGGCTATTCCTTCGCCCTCGGCATGTCGTCGGTTGCCCTGCCCCTGCAGGCGGTCGCCGCTGGATACGACGCAGTCGAGGTCGGCCTGCTGGTGGCCGCCTCCGCGGTCTCGCAGATAGTCAGCCGACTCTTCCTGGGCAGGGTCATGCGCCGGGTGCCCGACTGGCTGATCATCGCCGCGGCCTGCGCGCTGCTCGCACTGTCGTGCCTGGTCGTGGTGGCCGCCAGCGCTCCCGTCCCGTTCTTGCTCGGGCAGATTCTCCAAGGCGTGTCCCGCGCCTGCTTCTGGACCGGGAGCCAGACCCACGTCGTGCGCGGCGAAGAGTCGTCGGTCAAGGCACTCGCGTCGATCAACCTGGTAGGCAACCTAGGGCTGCTCGCCGGCCCCATCGCCGCAGGCGTGCTCATCGGCGAGGACGCCCGCCTCGCCCTGGGGGTGGCCGCGGCGGCTTCCGCGGTGGCGCTGGTGCCCGCGTGCCGGCTGCTCCGGCTTCCGCCGTTCCAGAAGCTTGCCGATCGCCAACCCGGCCGGCTCTGGCGGCGTCCGGGAGTGTGGGACGGCTGCCGGGCCGGTATCACCGCCGGCGGCTGGCGGGCACTGCTGGGCTCCTACGTGCCGCTGGCACTGGTGGAGGCCGGCCAGAGCCCGATGGCCGTCGGGCTGCAGATCGCCGCGGCCAACGCCGCCACGATCCTGGGGGCCTGGATCGTGCGCGACGTCGACGACGGCCGCGCCGTACGCCGCATCCTCAACCTCGGCACGCCGACAACGGGCCTGGCCATCGCCGCCACAGGGATTTGCGCCTCGTCGTCGCTCATGGTTGGCCTCGCCCTCGTGGTCTCGGGAATCGCGGCCGGCGCCCTCCAGACGCTGGGTCCTGCGACCGCCGCCGACGCTGTGCACGCCCAGGAGCGCGGGGAGGCGATCGCCGCGACCGGGACATTCCGAGCGGCCTCACTGTTCCTGACGCCCGTGGCCGCTGCCGGGCTGGTCGCGATGGTGCCCCTCGCGCCCACCATCGCCGTCACGGGCCTGCTGCTGGCGCTCCCCCTGGGGCGCCGCACGCGAAGCTGAGCGTCAGTCGCCGGGCTCGATGTCGCGGACCAGGTTGGCCGTGCGGTCGATGTGGGTCGTCATCACTGCCACCGCCGTCTCGACGTCGCGCTTCTCAATGGCATCGACCAGAGCGGCGTGCTCCTCGGTGCCTCGGCGGCCCATGTCCGGGGCCGCGATCTGGGCCTGCCTCAGGGAGAGCAGCATCGGCCCGTGGAAGCTATGCACCAAGGTCTCGATAGCCGGATTGTGCGCGCACGCCGCGACGGCCACGTGGAACGTCGTCGAGAGGCTCATCGTGTATGCGTCCTGGCTCAGCGCCACCTGGGCCTCCTCGAGCAGGAGGCGCAGGCCACGAATGTCGTCTTCGGTCGCCCGCTCGACGACGAACGGGAGGATGCCCAGCTCGATGATGCTGCGGGCCTCAGTGACGTTGGCCGGCGTCAACTGGGTGAGTGTCATCAGATCCGCCAGTCCCTCACCGAGCCGTTCCTTGGTGGGCGACGCGACGAACGCGCCGCCACGCGACCCCACGTGGATCTCAATCAGGCCGTTGGCCTCGAGGACCCGGAGTGCTTCACGCACGGTCACACGACTGACCCCGAAGCGCTGGCAAAGGTCGCGTTCGCTGGGCAGCCGGTCCCCGTTGGCCAGCCGACCCTCCCGGATGAGCTGCTTGATCTGATCGACGATCACCTGGGAGACGCGGTCGACGCTGACCGGACGAAACAGGTCACCGTCCGAGGTGGTGCTGGCTGCGTTCATCGGGGTCCCCGTACTACTTATTGGAATGATGGTCAGACCACAAACTCTAACAGTCCGGGCTTCAGAACTGCCTCTCGATGATCTCGGCCACCATGTGCTCATGCCGAAGGCTTCCTCTCCCTCGTGTGATGTGGCACACTCTCTGGCTAATGGTCTGACCGTAAGCCCAAGCAGCCACCGTCGAGCACCCCGAGGAACCTCTCCGATGTCACCAGTCGTCCACGATGTTGCGACGTGCGTGGAGGCGACGTGAGCGTCGCCACTACCCCCGCCCCGCCGGCCCCCACCCCCCGCCCGCCCCGGACCCCCCCCGGCCCCGGGCGGACGCGCCGCTTCTGGGTCCCGACCCCGAAAATCCTGATCCTGGGCGTAGTCGGAATCGTCGTTGCTTACCTCGCGATCGTGCCGCTGTGGTTCCTGATCCAGGGCACGTTCTTCGACAGCACGAGCAACCTGTTCACCCTCGAGGGCTTCAAGCGCGCCTACACGGACGCGCAGTCGTTCGAGATGATGCGCAACTCCATCTGGTTTGCCATCGGCTCCGCCGTGCTGAGCCTGGTCGTCGGGACCTCGCTTGCCTTCCTCAACGTGCGCACCGACGTTCCGTTCAAGGGGTTGTTCTTCGCGGCGTCGATCATCCCGCTGGTCGTTCCGGGCATCCTCTACACGGTTGCGTGGATCTTCCTCGCCAGCCCTGACATCGGGCTGGTCAACTTCGCGCTGGAGCCCATCTTCGGACCGGGCACGTTCAACATCTACTCGGTCTGGGGAATGATCTGGGTCGAGGGCCTGCACCTCTCTCCCATCACCTTCCTCTTCATGGTCGCGGCGTTCCGATCTCAGGACCCCTCCCTCGAGGAGTCGGCGCTGATGTCGGGCGCCTCGCGGATCACCGTACTGCGCCGCATCACCGTGCCGCTGCTGCGTCCGGCCATCGCCGCCAGCACCCTGATCATGACGGTCCGTGCCCTCGAGAGCTTCGAGGTGCCCGCGCTCCTCGGTCTCCAGGAGGGCATCTACGTCTTCACAAGCAAGATCTACTTCATGTTGCGGACCTACCCGCAGGACCTCAACGGAGCCGGAGCCCTGGCCATCGGCCTGCTCGGGATCGCGGCCCTCGGCATGGTTCTCGAGCACATGCTCAGTCGCGGCGCGAAGGCCTACCAAACGGTCACCGGCAAGGGCTTCCGTCCCCGCCCGATCGAGCTGGGCAGGTGGCGCAGTGTGGCCGGCATCGCGATCATCGGTTACTTCTTCCTGACGGTGATCCTGCCGATGCTGATGCTGATCTACACCTCGTTGCTGCCCTACTACCAGCGACCGTCCGGCAAGGCCTTCAGTTCGATGACGTTCCAGAACTACGCCGACCTCCTCGAGATGTCGAAGGCGACCACGGCGCTGAAGAACTCACTGATCCTGGGCGCTTCCTCCGCCACCTTGGTCATGGTCCTCATGGCTATCGCGGCGTGGATCGTCGTGCGGTCCCACATTCCGGGCCGCAAGTTGCTCGACCTGCTGTCGTTCGCACCACTGGTCATCCCCGGCCTGGTGCTCGGCCTGTCGCTGCAGTTTGTATACCTGCGCAGCCCGATCCCCATCTACGGGACCATCTGGATCCTGCTCATCGCCTACTGCACGCGCTACATGCCCTACGGCATGCGGTATGCCGTCACCTCCATGCAGCAGATCTCATCCGAGCTCGAGGAGTCGGCCGCGGTCAGCGGCGCGACCTGGTGGCAGGTCTTCCGCCGCGTTCTCCTGCCGCTGCTCATGCCGGGACTTCTGGCCGGCTGGATCTATATCTTCGTCGTGTCGTTCCGCGAGCTCTCGAGTTCGATCCTGCTCTACAGCTCGGGCAACGAGATTCTCTCGATCCTGATCTGGGAGCAGTTCGAGAACGGCAAGTTCACCACGCTGGCTGCTCTGGGCGTCGTCATGGTCGCCGTCTTGATGGTGCTCGTCTCCATCGCCTACAAGCTCGGGGCCAAGGTCGGCCTCCAGCAGGACTGACATCCCCCAAGTTTCGAGAAGAGGACCTTCACCCATGCTGGAGATCAGCAACCTCGTCAAGTCGTACGCCGGTGAGCGTGCCCGTCGCGGCGGCTCCCAGGGAGCCCGCGTCTTTGCTGTCAACGACGTCAACCTGAACGTCGAAAAGGGTGAGATGTTCACCCTCCTCGGCCCGTCGGGCTGCGGGAAGACCACCACGCTGCGGTCGATCGCCGGTCTCGAGAAGCCCGATTCCGGGCATATCGGCGTCAAGGGCCGGACCCTCTTCTCGGCGGGTGCGGGCCGCAAGACGGTCAACGTGGCCGCCAACCGCCGCGGCCTAGGCATGGTCTTCCAGTCCTACGCTATCTGGCCGCACATGACCGTATTCCACAACGTGGCATTCCCGCTGCAGGTCCGCCCGCGGGGCCAACGGGTCGGCAAGAACGAGATCGAGCAGCGTGTCCACCGGGTGCTGGAGGTCATGGAGCTGCGGCGGTACGCCGAGCGTCCGGCAACCAAGCTCTCGGGCGGCCAGCAGCAGCGCCTCGCGCTCGCTCGTGCGCTCGTGATCGAGCCCGAGCTGCTCCTGCTCGACGAACCGCTGTCCAACCTGGACGCCAAGCTGCGAGAGTCGCTGCGCTACGAGCTCAAGCGCCTCCAGCGCGAGCTGGGGATCACCTCGATCTACGTCACCCACGACCAGATTGAGGCGTTGTCCCTCTCCTCGCACATCGCCGTTATGCGCGATGGCGAGGTGATGCAGCTGGGCAAGCCGCGCGACATCTACGAGAACCCCGCCAGCAAGTTCGTGGCCGAGTTCATCGGCTCCTCCAACTTCGTACCTGGTCACGTGGTGGGGCGGAGCGGTGACACCTACACCGTCGATACCCAGGCTGGGCGGCTGAACCTCACTTCGGCGGCCGACATGCCTGCCGGGACAGAGGTCTCGGCTGCGATCCGGCCGGAGTCGCTGGAGCTGACGACGGCCCGCCCCACCGACGGCCAGAACGTCTGGGAGGGAGTTGTCGGTACCCGAGCATTTCTGGGTGACGCCGTCGACCACCTGGTGCGGATCGGCAAGATCGAGCTGCGCGCCCGCTCGCTGCCCAACGTGTCCCTGGAGCCCGGGACCGAGGTCTTCATCAAGCTCCCGGCCGACAAGGTCTCGCTGGTGCCGATCGACTGACGCTGTTCGAGCCGAGTGCAATTGCTCGCGGGCGCTAGACGGCATAAGTGACCCTGTCTTCTGACAGGGTTGCGAGTCACGTAGAAGGTGACCCGCAACCCTCATTACCCTCGCTACGAGGGCAGGGCCGCGGTCCGCACGACGGGCCGCCTTGCCGACAACGTCGATGCAGCTGAGAACGGCCGGGGAGGCTGAAAGGGGATCCTAGCGACGCCTCGGTCCACGACACGCAGAAGCAGCGATGGGAGTCGGCCGCACGCCCACGTTAATCCGTCGCGAACGAGTCCGTCGACCGAGGTCGCCTGTTCGAGCGACGCGTGTTCCCCGATCATGGGGCCGTGAGCACCAGGGCCCGGAGTTGCACCGTCTGCGGTCGCGGCGCAGACCGATCGTCGTTGCCGGCATCCGCACTTTTCTGGCGGAATCAGCCGATGCATCCCAGCCCTACCCCACCGTCGGCGATCCCGCGGCTGCCGAGGTCGTCATCTACGACGTGTTCAACCTCGCGACCGCCAACGGTGACCTCGCGACCGATCCGACCCTGGTGCGTCGCTACGACACCGACCTTGCCCGGGTCTTTGGACCGCGATCGACCTTACTCCCCAGGCGGAAGACCGTTCTGTCCCGCGTCGCCGCCGGCTACACCAACGACGAGATCGCCGCCGAGCTGTACATCAGCATCAACCCCCTGATGAGCGCCATCCGTGGCGCCTACTCCCGCATCGGGTTCACCAACCGCGCAGGCGCCGTCGCCTGGCCCATCGCCCACGGCTACCAGACGCCCAGTCCCCACACAGCCACCGCATAACACCCGAACCCACACCAATGGGGAGCACGCCTCAGGGACGAGATTGCCCCAGTCGGCGCGCCACTGAACCCCCGTGACAGGGTTGCCAAACCGACGGCGAGCAACGTCCGGATCCGTCGCCACCCGAGTCGTTAGAGCACGCCGATCCCGAAATCCCCGGCTGCTACCACTCGGGTCGTCTCCGCGCCGACCGAGCGTGCCGCTTCAGCGCAACTCCCAACAGACGGTGCGCCCCCAGGGGTGCACGACGGCTCGACAATCGTTGGCAAAACGTCGACGCAGATTGATCGCCCGGACCCACCGCTGCGACTTAGGTGACTGAAACCAGCACCCACACGCAGGTGAGGAGGCCACGCCGTAGCAACGGCGACAACCGAACATCGAGGCACTCCACAGCCCGACACGATGTCAAAATGGACCAGGCCCCGGATCCGAGGACCCGGGGCCTGTCACACGTGCGCGAGGGGGGAGTTGAACCCCCACGCCCTTTCGGGCACACGGACCTGAACCGTGCGCGTCTGCCTATTCCGCCACTCGCGCGTGAAGCGGGCCAAGGCTATCCCAGGCCGCAGGTTTGCCCCAAACCGGCACTCCCGGGCTCGCCGCGGGCGGTCTCGACGGGGTCGTCGGGTCGTGTGCCTGAGCACCGGCCAGGGGTCGGTGTGAGACACACGACCCGACGCCCGCCGCGCCCGGAGGCGGCGCGCACCGCTCGGCCGACCCCGTTACGATCGGTCGCAACCCGGCCCACCGGTCGGGGTGCCCGGCCTGCCGCGGCCGAAGGGTTTGGCGATCAGGCCCGCGGGCACGACCACCGGGACGCGGACGGAAGGAGGCGGCGTGGGCGGACTCCAGCGGCTCGAGCACCGGCTCGAGCAGATGATCTCCGGCGCGTTCGCCAAGGCGTTCCGCTCCGCCGTCCAGCCCGTCGAGATCGCCGCGGCGCTCCAGCGCGAGTGCGACAACAACGCCCAGATCCTCTCCCGCGAGCGGCGCCTGGTCCCCAACGACTTCCACGTCGAGCTCTCCCAGACCGACCTGGACCGGCTCGCGCCATACGACACCGCCCTCGCCGAGGAGCTCGCCTCCCAGCTGCGCGACCACGCCGAGCAGCAGAGCTACGTGTTCCCCGGACCGGTGACGATCGGCTTCGAACCGGCCGAGGACCTGACCACCGGCCGTTTCCGGATCCGCAGCCGCGCGCAGGCCAAGGTGACCAGCGGCGCGACGCACACCCAGGTCGGCCGGGCCCGGGCCGTGCTCGAGGTCAACGGCACCCGCCACCCGCTGCAGCCGCCCGGCCTCGTGGTCGGCCGCGGCACCGACGCCGACCTGCGCATCAACGACCCCGGCGTGAGCCGGCGCCACATCGAGTTCACCGTCACCGGCTCCGCGAGCGGGTCCGGGCTGAACATCGAGGTGCACGACCTCGGCTCGACCAACGGCATGCTGGTCGACGGCCACCGCATCACCCACACCGGCCTGCGCGACGGCTCGCAGGTCAAGATCGGCAACACGATGATGACCGTCCGGGTCCTCGAGGAGGGCTGAGGATGTCCGAGCTCACGTTGTTCCTCATCCGGATCGCCTACCTGGCGATCCTGTGGATCTTCGTGCTCTCGGCGATCTCGGTCGTCCGCTCCGACATGTTCGGTGCGCGCGTGCCCGAGGCGGCCCGCGGCCGGGGCGCCGGACGCGCACCGAAGCCGACCAAGCCGCCGAGCAAGCGGCGCGGCACGCCGAGCCACGTACTGGTCACCGAGGGCTCCAACGCCGGCGAGCGGGTCGACCTCGAGCGCGCACCGATCCTCATCGGCCGCGGCGCCGACGCGGCGATCCGGCTCGACGACGACTACGTGTCCACCCGCCACGCGCGGATCGCGGCGTCGGGCGACCAGTGGTTCGTCGAGGACCTCGGCTCGACCAACGGCACGTACGTCGGCACCGTCCGGATCACCCAGCCGACGACGATCACGCTCGGCACCCAGGTGCGCATCGGCAAGACCATCCTGGAGCTCAGGAAGTAGCGCCCGATGACCGACACGCCAGCAACGGCGCCCACGAGCCTGCGCCTGCGGTTCGCCGCGATCTCCGACGTGGGCCGGGTCCGCAAGGACAACCAGGACTCCGGGTACGTCGGGCCGTGGCTGGTCGCCGTGTGCGACGGCGTCGGCGGCGCGGCCCGCGGGGACATCGCCTCCAGCACCGCGATCGGCCAGCTGCGGCGTCTCGACGTCCCCCCCGACGGCGCGTCCCCCGACGACCTGCTCACCAAGGTCGCCGGTGCGCTGCACCGCGCCCACGACCGCATCAACGAGCTGGCCGAGCAGGACCCGGCGCTCGACGGCACCAGCACGACCGCGACGGTCGCGCTCTTCGACGGGGCGCGGGTCGCGATGGGCCACGTCGGCGACAGCCGCGCCTACCTCTACCGGGCCGGGGAGATCACCCGGCTCACCTCCGACCACACGTTCGTGCAGACGCTGATCGACGAGGGTCGGATCACCGAGGAGGAGGCGCGGGTCCACCCGCACCGCAACCTGATCCTCAACGCGCTGGGCGGCCCCGGCGACGTCGAGCCCGACCTGTTCGTGATCGAGCTGACCGCCGGCGACCGGCTGCTGCTGTGCAGCGACGGCGCCAGCGGGGTCCTCGACGACCACCGGCTCGCCGACATCCTCGCGACCGGCAGCCCCGAGTTCGCCTCCGTGGAGCTGGTCCGCGCCAGTCTCGAGGCCGGCAGCTCCGACAACGTCACCTGCCTGGTCGCGGACGCCGTCGACGCCGGTGACCCACCCGCCCCGGGCGAGGCCGCCGAGCCGCTGCTCGTGGGCGCCGCCGCCGAGCGGCGCTTGCACCGGCAGCGCGGCGGCATGGGCGCCATGGGCAGCCTGTTCCGCGGGCACCGCTCCGGCGACACCGGCGAGCTCGAGCCGGTGCAGGCCGACATCCCCGACGACCTCCCCTACGCCATCACCGCGGACCCGATCGACCCGGAGGAGGCGCGCTACGCGCCCCGGCCCCCGCGCCGCTTCGTGTGGCTCAAGCGCCTGCTCGCGCTCGTGCTGGTGACCGGCCTCGTCTGGATCGGCCTGGCCGCCGCGTGGTCGTGGTCGCAGGACCAGTACTTCGTCGGTGAGGAGGACGGCACCGTCGTCATCTTCCGCGGCATCAACACCGAGCTGGCGGGCTTCTCCCTGTCCGAGCCCTACGAGCGCTCCGACGTCCGGCTGGACCGGCTCGGCGAGATCGAGGCCGACCGGGTGCGCGAGGGGATCGCCTACGACAACCTCGCCGATGCCGAGCAGAAGGTTCGCGACCTCGCGGCCCGCCAGTCGGTCGAGACCGACACCGGCACCGGGGGCGCGGGCTGATGTCGCAGACCTCCTCCAGCCTGATGGGGTTCGTGCACCGCCGCCGCCGCGGCGCCGAGCTCTTCCTGCTCGTCCTCGCCCTGACCGTGGGCATCGGTGCGTACGCCGCCGTCGGCATCGGCGTCGAGGGCAAGGTCCCGGCCGACATCGTCGGGTACGGCGGGTGGCTGGCCGCGCTGGTGATCGCCGCCCACGTGGTCATCCGCTTCGTCGCGCCGTACGCCGACCCGGTGCTGCTGCCGGTGGTCGCGGCGCTCAACGGGCTCGGCCTGGCGGTGATCCACCGACTCGACCTGGCCAAGGAGGCGGCCGGCGACTTCCACGGCTACGCCCAGCAGCAGCTGACCTGGATGACGCTCGGCCTCGCGCTGTTCGTCGCGGCGCTGCTGGCGCTGCGCGACCACCGCAACCTCCAGCGGTTCACCTACACCAGCGGGCTGGCCGCGATCGTGCTGCTCCTGCTGCCGATGCTGCCCGGGATCGGCAAGTCGGTCTACGGCGCCCGCATCTGGATCCACGTCGGCCCGTTCAACTTCCAGCCGGGCGAGGTCGCGAAGGTCCTGCTCGTGATCACCTTCGCCGGCTACCTCGTGCTGCACCGCGACGCGCTGGCCCTCGCCGGGCGCCGCGTCGCCTTCGTCGACCTGCCCCGCGGCCGCGACCTCGGCCCGATCCTCGCGATGTGGCTGGTCAGCCTCGGCATCCTGGTCTTCCAGCGCGACCTCGGCTCGAGCCTGCTGTTCTTCGGCCTGTTCCTGGTGATGCTGTACGTCGCCACCGAGCGGCCGGGCTGGCTGATCGTCGGCGCGCTGATGTTCGCCGGCGGCGCGACCGCGGCGTACTACCTGTTCCCGCACGTGACCGAGCGCTTCGACATCTGGCTGCACCCGTTCGACTACTACGGCAAGAACGGCGACCAGGCCTTCCAGCCGGTCGAGGCGCAGTTCGGGATGGGGTGGGGCGGGCTGATCGGCCGGGGCTTCGGCGACGGCGACCCCAACCGCGTCCCGTTCGCGGAGTCCGACTTCATCATCGCCGCGATCGGCGAGGAGCTCGGGCTGACCGCGGTGATCGCGGTGATCCTGCTCTACGGGCTGATCGTCGAACGTGCCCTGCGCACCGCGCTGATCTGCCGCGACGGGTTCGGCAAGCTCGTGTCGGTGGGCCTCGGCAGCATCTTCGCGCTCCAGGTCTTCGTCGTCGTCGGCGGCGTGACCAGCCTGATCCCGCTGACCGGCCTCACCACCCCGTTCCTCTCCTACGGCGGCTCGTCGCTGATCGCGAACTGGGTGATCGTCGCGATCCTGCTGCGGATCTCCGACCAGGCCCGGCGCCCGGCCCCGCAGCTCTCCGACGACACGACCGCGATCAGCGACGACGCCACCCAGGTCGTCCGGTTGGGGCGGCTGCCATGAACAAGCCGATCCGGACTATCTCGATCTTCTGCCTGCTGCTGTTCCTCGCCCTGATGCTCAACGCGACCTACCTGCAGTACTGGAAGGCGGGCGAGCTCAACGACGACCCGCAGAACCGCCGGGTCCTGGTCGCCTCCTACTCCCGCGAGCGCGGCGCCATCCTCGTCGGCAACAAGCCGGTCGCCCAGAGCGTGGAGTCCGACGACGAGTACAAGTTCCAGCGCACCTACCCCAAGCCGATGATCTACGCGCCGCTGACCGGCTGGTTCAGCTACTACAGCGCCACCGGCATCGAGCAGACCCGCAACGACGTCCTCTCCGGCGACGACTCCCGGCTGTTCGTCACCAAGCTGGTCGACCTGCTCAGCAACGACCCGACCAAGGGCGGCAACGTCAAGCTGACGATCGACCCCGCGGCCCAGGAGGCGGCGTACCGCGGGCTGTCGGCGCTCGGCCCCCGGACCCAGGGCTCGGTCGTGGCGCTCGAGCCCAACACCGGCAAGATCCTCGCGATGGTCTCGCTGCCGACCTACGACCCCAACAAGCTGGCCTCCCACGACCTCGGCTCGGTCCAGGACACCTTCGACCGGCTCGACGGCGACCCCACCCAGCCGCTGCTCAACCGGGCGATCCAGACCCGGCTGCCCCCGGGCTCGACGTTCAAGGTCGTCACCGCCGCGGCGGCGATCGACAAGGGCCTCTACACCGCCGGCGACGACGTCCCCGGTGGCGTGACCTACCAGCTGCCGCTGACCCGCGGCTCGACGGGTCTGATCGACAACGAGGGCCGCTCCTGCGGTGCGAACGGGTCGAAGATCCCGTTCACCCAGGCCATGGAGCAGTCCTGCAACACCACGTTCGCCCAGCTCGCGGGCCAGGTCGGCGCCGAGGACATGGCCAAGACCGCCGAGGGGTTCGGGTTCAACAGCCACTACTTCGACGACCTCACCCCCCAGGCGGAGTCGGTGTTCCCCACCGACATCGACGAGGCGCAGCTCGGCCAGACCGGCTTCGGCCAGTTCGACGTCTCGGCGACCCCGCTGCAGATGGCGATGGTCGCGGCGGGTCTCGCCAACGGCGGCTCGGTCATGCGGCCCTACCTGGTCGACGAGGAGCAGTCCGCCGACCTCGACGTGATCCAGAAGACCGACCCGCAGGAGCTGTCGCAGGCCGTGTCGGCCTCGACCGCCAGCGAGGTCACCAAGCTGATGGTCTCGACGGTCGACAACGGCACGGCGTCGCCGGCCGCGATCCCGGGGATCGCCGTGGCCGGCAAGACCGGCACCGCCCAGGCCGGGCAGACCGACCGCTCCCCCTACGCGTGGTTCATCTCCTTCGCCCCCGCCGAGAACCCGCGGGTGGCGGTCGCGGTGATGATCCAGAACGCCGACATCCCCCGCAGCGAGATCGCCGGCGGCATGCTCGGCGGCCCGATCGCGAAGGCCGTGATGGAGGCGGTGATCAAGTGACCACCACCCCGGAGGGCTTCGGCTTCGCCGACGCCGAGCGCCGCTACCGTCTCGACGCCCGGATCGCCACCGGCGGCATGGGCGAGGTGTGGCGCGGCACCGACACCACGTTGGGCCGCGAGGTCGCGCTCAAGCTGCTCAAGAACGAGTACGCCGACGACGCGTCGTTCCGCACCCGGTTCCAGACCGAGGCCCGCCACGCGGCGTCGCTGCACCACCCCAACATCGCCGCCGTCTACGACTTCGGGGAGGCGCCCGCCGCGGACGGGTCCGGGGTGCAGCGGCCCTACCTGGTCATGGAGCTCGTCGACGGCCAGCCGCTCTCGGCCCTGCTGCGGCCCGACGTGCCGATGGATCCGGTCGCCGTGCGCGAGCTGCTCGCGCAGGCCGCCGACGGACTGGCCGCCGCGCACGCCGCCGGGATCGTGCACCGCGACGTCAAGCCCGCCAACCTGCTGGTGACGCCGGACCGGCAGGTGAAGGTCACCGACTTCGGCATCGCCCGCGCGGCCGAGGGCGTCGGGATGACCCAGACCGGCGAGGTCATGGGCACCCCCCAGTACCTCTCGCCCGAGCAGGCCCGCGGGGAGACCGCGACCCCGGCCTCGGACGTCTACTCGCTGGGCGTCGTGGCCTTCGAGTGCCTCGCCGGGCGGCGGCCGTTCGTGGCCGACACGGCGGTCGCGACCGCGCTCGCCCACCTGCGCGAGCCGGTCCCGGAGCTGCCCGGCTCCGTCCCGGCCGACCTGGCCGCCGTCGTACGCCGGTGCCTCGCGAAGCTGCCCCAGGACCGGTTCGCCGACGGGGCAGCCCTCGCGGCTGCCCTGCGCGACCCGGCCACCGCGGTGGCCGGCCTCGGACCGGTCGTGGAGCACGACCACACCCAGGTCCTCCCCGGTGCGGCGGGCGTCCTGCCGCCGGAGCCCACCCCGGTGCCCGGACCGGTCGCCGGCCTGCACCCCGACCCGCGGCGGGCGCGGCGGCGCAACGCACTGTGGCCGGTGCTCGCGGTGCTGGCCGTGGTGGTGGTCGCGCTCATCGTCTTCCTGCTCGTCGCGCAGGGCCTGGGCTCCGACGACCCGGCCGAGGAGCCGACCCCGAAGCAGCGGCACACCCGGACCTCCGAGCCGACCTCCGAGCCGCCCTCGAGCGAGCCGACCTCCGAGCCGCCGTCCTCCGAGCCGACCTCGGAGCCGCCCTCGAGCGAGCCGACGTCCGAGCCGCCCTCGACCGCACCCACCTCCGCGTCCCCGACACCGACGCCGACGGAGTCCACGCCGCCGGCGTCACCCACGGACTCGCCGACCGGGGTCGCCTCCGACACGGCCGCCCCCGACCCGGGCGCGAGCAGGTCCGCGAGCCCGATCACCAGCCCGTCACCGAACACCCGAGGCGAGGTCGACCGTCGATGAGCAACCACCAGCCCCCGCTCGTCGGGGGACGCTACGAGCTCGGCGAGCTGCTCGGCCGGGGCGGGATGGCGGAGGTCCGCAAGGGCACCGACACCCGGCTCGGGCGGGTGGTCGCCGTCAAGCGGCTGCGCACCGACCTCGCCAGCGACGCGACGTTCCAGGCCCGGTTCCGCCGCGAGGCGCAGTCGGCGGCCTCGCTGAACCACCCGGCGATCGTCGCGGTCTACGACACCGGCGAGGAGCCGGCCGGCGACGGGTCCGGGGTCTCCCAGCCCTACATCGTCATGGAGTTCGTCGCAGGCCGCACGCTGCGCGACATCCTGCGCGAGGGTCGCAAGATCCTGCCCGAACGGGCGCTGGAGATCACCAGCGGCGTGCTCTCCGCTCTGGACTACAGCCACCGGGCCGGGATCATCCACCGCGACATCAAGCCCGGCAACGTGATGCTCACCCCGAGCGGCGACGTCAAGGTGATGGACTTCGGCATCGCCCGTGCGATCAGCGACGCCTCCTCCACGATGACCCAGACCGCGGCCGTGGTCGGCACGGCGCAGTACCTCTCCCCCGAGCAGGCGCGCGGCGAGACCGTCGACTCCCGCTCGGACGTCTACTCCGCCGGGTGCCTGCTGTACGAGCTGCTGACCGGGCGTCCGCCGTTCGTCGGCGACAGCCCGGTCGCCGTGGCCTACCAGCACGTGCGCGAGCCCGCCGTACCTCCCTCGGACCACGACACCGAGCTGCCGCCCGAGATCGACGCGATCGTGATGAAGGCACTGGCCAAGCGGGTGGAGGAGCGCTACCAGTCCGCGGCGGCGATGCGCAGCGACATCGAGCGCTACCTGGCCGGACGGCCGGTCCAGGCGCCGATCCCGGCGCCCGTGCCGGTGAGCGCGGCACCGGCCGCGACCGAGCCGACGATGGTCGTCGGGGCGGTGCCGCCCGGCGACGACCCGCTCCCGCGCAGCCGCACCGGCCTGCTCGTCCTCATCGGGGCGCTGCTGGTCGCGCTGCTGATCGCGGGTGCCTACTTCGTGTGGCCGAAGCTCTTCGAGCAGGCGCCCGAGCAGGTGCCGGTGCCGCAGCTGATCAACAAGACCCAGGCGCAGGCCCGGTCACTGATCGGCGACGCCGGCCTCACCGTCGGTCCCATCGACCGCGAGAACAGCGACACGGTGCCCGCCGGCAAGGTGATCCGGCAAGATCCCGAGCCCGACACCTACGTCGACCCCGACACCCCGGTCGGCTTCACGATCTCCCTCGGCGTGCCCGAGGTCGCCGTGCCGCCGGTGGTCGGCCTGGACAAGGCGGCCGCGAAGGCCCAGCTCGAGGCCGACGGCTTCGAGGTCCGGCTGGAGGAGAAGGAGTCCGACGAGCCGGCCGGGCAGGTCGTCGAGACCGACCCGCCCGCCAACGCGTCGGTCGAGAAGGGCAGCACGGTCGTCGTGTTCTACTCCGACGGCCCCGAGCAGGTCCCCGACGTCGTCGGGCTGATGCAGTCGGAGGCGAAGAACAAGATCCGCTCCGCCGGCTTCGAGCCGCGGGTCCTGACCGACCCCGACTCCACCGAGCCCGCCGGCACCGTCACCGACCAGAGCCCGGCGCCCGGCGAGACGGCCTCGCAGGGGTCGACGGTGACGATCCTGGTCTCGAACTACCAGGAGCCGACCGGCGAGCCGAGCCCGACGGACACCCCCAGCAGCACACCGACCGACACACCGCCGCCCGTGCTCGACCGAGCGGTCCCACCCCGGTCGGTCAGTCCCCGGATCCGGCGGCGATCGGCACGGCGTAGTTGAGGTCGAGCAGGCCGTCGTACGCCGGCGCGACGACTCGCTCCTCCAGGTCCAGGTCCCACCCGACGGAGATGCCGGGGTCGGCGGCGTCCTGACGGTAGGCCGCCACGTAGGGGTCGGACTCGATCGCGGTGAGCAGCGCGCCCTGGTCGCCGACCGCCTCGATGACGTAGGGCTGCGGGTACGGCACGCCCTGGAGCTGGACGGCGTTGCCCTCGCACTTGATGCCGGTGGTCGAGACGACGCGCTGGCCGGCGATCGTGACCGCGGTCGCGCCGCCCTTCCACAGCGCGTTCACGACCGCCTGGATGTCCTGCTGGTGCACGAGCAGCTCGTTGATGTCGCCGCTGGTCGAGTTGATCACGTCCTCCGGTGCGTCCGACAGGGTGATCGAGAGCCCCGGACCGCTCCGAGGCACCAGGCCGGCCGGGTCCTTGAGCTTGTCGACCCGGCGCTGGTGGCGCTCGACCTCCCGGTCCGGGGTCGCCGCCGTGAGCGCCGCGATCTGGTCGTTGAGGTCGGCGAGCCGCGCCCGGAGGGCGTCGTACTCGTCGGCCTCGTTGTCGACGAGGGACGCGAGGTCGGTGTAGCGCCCGGGGCGCAGGTCGGTGCCGTCGCTGTTGGTCGCACTCACGACGAACAGCGCCCCGCAGAGCAGCCCGACGACCGGGGTGCCGATCCGCCACGGGCTGCGCGCCCCACCTCGGAGGGCGCGCGCGACCAGCCAGCGCAGCCGACCGGACCCCATCTGCGGGGACCTCGCATGGGAACGCCTGCTCACGCGGACTAAGGTATCCCGCAGCCCGTGGCCGACCCCACGGCGCGACCCGTTCACCAGCGACCACCATCACGACAACCAGGAGCACCCGTGGCCAAGGCCAAGCTCGACCCCCTCGCCCCCGCCCGCGGCCCCGTGCTGTCCGTGCGCTTCGTGGTCGCGCTCGTGCTGATGGTGCTGGGCATCGCGTGGATGACCTACTACTACGTCGTCGTCCGGGTCGACCCGACGGTGTTCCCGGCCCCCGACCCGGGCAGCCCGGCGTTCATGGACGACCTCGGCAACTGGAACTACTTCATCGGGTTCGGGCTCTTGATGCTGGGCCTGGTGATCTCCGCCCACCCGTCCACGCCGCTGGGCCGCGGCCGCGGCGTCGTCGTCGGCATGCTCGGCTGCTTCCTCATCGGCCTGCTGTGGATCTGCACCTACTACGTGTTCAGCAACGACATGTCCAGCGTCCCGGTCTTCAACGACCTGGGCCAGAAGAACCTCTTCGTCGGCATCGCCTTCATGGCGGTGGGCTTCACCTTCGCCACCCGCTGGGAGTGAGCTGCCTTCGTCACGAAGCGAAGCTTCGAGACGAAGACCCTGCAGCCAGGTCGAGTAGCCCCGCAGTTGAGGAACGAAGCTGCGACGGGCGTATCGCGACCCACTCGCGTCTCAGACGCACCATCACCGCCGATCCCCCTGGGGCCGGCGGTGCCGTTTCTCCACACCTGGGGACAACCGTGTGGAGAACTACAGCGATGTAGTTCTCCACAGGTGATTCCACACCTGTGCACGACCACGGATGCTGAGTCGGCGCCAATGCAGGCCCAACACACCCCGAGTCGGCGCCAATGCAGGCGCAACGCACTCCGAGTCGGCGCCAATGCAGGCGCAACACACCCCGAGTCGGCGCCAATGCAGACCCAACACACCCCGAGTCGGCGCCAACGCAGGCCCAACACACCCCGAGTCGGCGCCAATGCAGACCGGTGCCCGGCCGTCGCCCTCACTCGGCACCCTACCGTCACTGGAAGCGGCTCGTGAGCTGCTCGCCGACCGGCTCGAGCTGACGCCGGCGAGGCCAGGAGACCCTGCAGTAGCGCCGACTCAGCACCCTGCGAACCTGCAGTAGCGCCGACTCAGCACCCTTGCGAACCTGCACAAGCGCCGACTCGGCACCCTGCGAACCTGCAGTAGCGCCGACTCAGCACCCTCTCCCGGCTAGCCGAGGGCGGCGGTGCGGAGGATGACGGCGAGCGCGGTGAGGGCGGCCACCACGACCAGCCCGGACACCTGGAAGAGCGGGCGGGAGCGACCCTTCGGGGCGTAGGCCAAGATCGCGGCGATCGCCAGGCCGCCGAGGAACCCGCCGAGGTGGCCCTGCCAGGAGATCGTGCCGCGGAAGGCGATCGTGAACGCGAAGTTGATCGCGATCCAGGTCAGGACGGATCGGTAGTCCCCACCGACCTTGTGGACGACCACCAGCAGAGCGCCCAGCAGTCCGAAGATCGCCCCGGAGGCCCCGACCGTGGCCTGGAACTCGGGCGCCGCCCAGTAGACCAGCGCCGAGCCGGTCAGCCCGGACAGGAAGTACAGCGCGAGGAAACGCGTACGTCCGATCACGAGCTCCAGCTGGGGCCCGAGGACGTAGAGCGCGAACATGTTGAACGCGATGTGCAGCGGCTGCACGTGGGTGAACATGCTGGTGAGCAGCTGCCAGTAGGCGCCGTCGTAGACGCCGGGCATCCACTCCCCGCCGCCGGCGGTGCAGGCGGACTGCCCGACCTGGAGGTTGACGAACCCGTTCTGCAGGTCGCACAGGCCGTCGGGGCGCAGCTCGAGCCAGGCCAGCACCCGGCTGGAGTTGCCTCCGGTGGCCATGATCATCAGCCACACGAACGCGTTGATGCCGATGAGGACGAACGAGGTGGTGGCCGCGTTCGTCGGCCGCAGCCCGCCGAACGCGGTCCGGCCGCTGCGGGTGGTACGCCGGCCCTCCGCCACGCACTCGGGACATTGGAAGCCCACCGCCGCGTCGCGCATGCAGTCGGGGCAGATCGGCCGCTCACAGCGCTGGCAGCGGATGTGCGCCTCGCGGCCGGGGTGCCGATAGCAGGTCGGCACCCCGGCCGCGGGCATGTCGTGCTCGGACACGGGTGGCGCTCGGGAGGGTCAGCCGCGGACGATCTCGACGGTCTCGATCACGACCGTCTCGACCGGCCGGTCACCCGGACCGGTGGCCGTGGTCGCGATCGCGTCGACGACGTCGCGGGAGGCCTGATCGGCGACCTCGCCGAAGATCGTGTGCTTGAAGTTCAGCCACGTGGTCGCGCCGACGGTGATGAAGAACTGGGAGCCGTTGGTCCCCGGTCCGGCGTTGGCCATCGCGAGCAGGTAGGGCTTGTCGAAGGTGAGTTCGGGGTGCGGCTCGTCCTTGAAGGTGTAGCCCGGGCCGCCGGTGCCGGTGCCCAGCGGGCAGCCGCCCTGGATCATGAAGCCCTCGATGACGCGGTGGAAGCCCAGGCCGTCGTAGAACGGTCCGGTCTTGCCGTTGCCCGCGTCGTAGGCCTTCGTGCCCTCGGCGAGGCCGGTGAAGTTGGCGACGGTCTCGGGCGCGTGGTCGGGGAACAGGTTGAGCGTGATGTCGCCCCGGTTGGTCTTGAGAACGGCCTGCAGGTCAGCCATGAGTGCCTCTCACGTCGGGTGGGTACACCGCAGGGTGTACGCAGGGAAGTACAGGGAGCTGTTGTGCCGTCCGATCCTCGCACGGCCGGCAAGCGGCCTGCCCGGCAGCATGCCTCTGGTTCCCCCTGGAGTGACATGATCGAATGAGGCAGGACACGACGAGAGGAAGTGCCACACGATGGGTCTGCGCAAGAAGAAGTCCCTGATCGACCAGGCGAGCGAGACCGTCAACCAGTACGTCGAGCAGGTCAAGCCGCAGCTCGAGTCGGCCGTGGCCACGGCTCGGGAGAAGGCGGGCCCGGTCATCGCGGACGCCCGCACGAAGGCCGCCCCTGTCATCGCCGACGCCCGCGCCAAGGCCGCCCCGGCGA
>NZ_DASWVI010000278.1:0-10328 GCF_036401255.1 Nocardioides sp.
TGCCAGTACATCCGGTCGTTGCGCTGGGCGTACCCCGCCGACCCGCGCCCCTCCGCCTTGCAGCCGGCATAGCCGGAGCAGAGCGTCCCCGAGGTGTGGCTGGCAGGAGCGAGGAGGCCGTCGACGGAGGGTGCGACCGGCCCCAGGAGGGCCGCTGTCACGCCCAGGGTGACAGCGACCGCTCCCGTGGTGATGGCTCGACGCAGGCAACGCATGGGGCACGAGTCTTCAACGAAAATGTGACTGGTGTGACTGTTTTAGACAAAAGTCAACGAAACACACCGGTGTGACTCATGGGACTTGAGTGAATTCACGCGGTCGCATTGGGCGGTGCCGCCCGACATCGGCCCGATTCTGAGCCGAGGGCCCGGGTCGGCTATCCTCACGGGGTCCCGCTGACGCGGGGCGGAGCGCCCGTAGCTCAACGGATAGAGCATCTGACTACGGATCAGAAGGTTTGGGGTTCGAATCCCTACGGGCGCGCAGAACGGACACGGCGCTTGGTCGGCACCCGGCGCCGGATCAACTCGCCTGATCAGTTCGCCTGACCATCCTTGATGTGGATGGTCCGGTCGCAGGTTGCGGCCAGGTCGGGATCGTGAGTGGCGAGCATGGTGGTCGTGCCGCGGCGCGCCTGCAATTGCTGCGTCTGGACGAGTCCGTGCCGAACCTCCAGTTGAGACCGACGAGGGTCCCAGACCTGGATCCGCGATCGCCTGCGCCCGGGTGCGCGCTGGGGCGGCGCGAGAAGGCCACCGCCTGGCTCGGCGTCGGCGATCGCCGCCCGGACCGCCTCCGCCTCCGCCTTCGGGCCGGCGCCGCCAACGCGTCTCGATGCCGGCCTCGCGATGTCGCTCGCGAAGCGAATACTGCAACCAAAGGGTTGCTATCCGCCCCGCGATATGCAACCGTGTGATTGCAGTCGAGGAGCAGGGGTGATCTTCATGAGTCCGATCATCGGGGCCCGCGCCGGTGCGGGGATCGTGCTGACGGTGCTGTTCACCGGGGCGTTCGCGATGGGCTGCGCGGAGATGCTCGTCATGGGCATCATCGACCTGGTCGCGGCCGACCTGGCGATCTCGATCCCGGCGGCCGGTGTGCTGGTGACCGCCTACGCGCTCGGCGTGGCTCTCGGTGGCCCGGTCCTGGCACTGATCACCGCGCCGATGGATCGTCGCGGCGTACTCGTCGCCACCACCGCACTGTTCGTGCTCCTCAACCTGGTGCCGGTGCTGGTGCCGGACTATCGGCTCCTCGTCGCCACCCGGGTCGGCGTGGGTGCGGCTCAGGGGCTGTTCATCGCGGCCGCACTCACCGCGGCGGCCGGTGTCGTGCCGCCCGAGCGCGCCGGTCGGGCGATGGGGACGGTGATCTCCGGGTTCGCGGCCGCGAGCGCGGTGGGCCTCCCGCTGGGAACGCTGGTGGGCCAGCGCCTGGGGTGGCAGGCATCGTTCCTCGCGATCGCGGGCGTCGGTCTCGCGGTCCTCGTGGCGGCCTACCTCACCCTTCCGGCGGTCCCAGCGGCACGGAGGGTCCGGGCGAGGGACCAGGTCCGGCACGCCCTCGCGCCGCGGGTGCTCGCCGTGCTGGCCCTGTGCTGCCTGGTCTTCGCCGGCGTTCAGTCGGCCCTGACCTACCTGGTGCCCTACCTCGGGGGGATCGCGGAGGTCTCCGGCTCCGCGGTGGCGGCCTTCCTGCTCGCCTTCGGGGTCGCGACCACCGTCGGCTCGGCTGCGGGCGGACGCTTCGCCGATGTCCACGCCGTCCGCACCCTGCTCGTCGGCACGGTCGGCCTGACGGGGTCGCTGTCGCTCCTGTACGTCTTCGGTGCGCACGCAGTGGTCGCCTTCCTCGCCGTGATCGGCATCGGGCTGTTCGCGATGGGGCTCGCGCCGGCGGTGCAGACCCGGGTCATGAGCCTGGCCGGGCCCGGCGGCGCGCTTGCCGCCTCGCTGCCCGCGTCGGCCGCCAGCGGCGGCGACGCCGCCGGTGCCCTCCTCGGCGGTCTCGCCATCGACCGCTGGGGGATCGCCGCAGCTGTCGTCACGGGAACGGTCCTGGCCGCCGCCGCGGTCACCGTGTCCCTGGCCACGCGCCACTTCCACCCTGCCCCGAGCCGGGCGGAGGGCGTCCCGGCGTCCCCGGCCCTGGCCGCCTGACCTGACCAACCCAGAGGAAGGATCCACCCACATGACCACCAACCCGAGGTCCGTCGTCGACCAGGACGCCCTCGCCGTGCGCCGTACGATCCGCATCGCCGCGTCGGTGGACAAGGTGTGGCGGGCCGTGACCGAGCCGGAACGAATCTCCCAGTGGTTCGGGCACATGGTGCTGCCCGGCGATGCCGTGGGCGTGCAGGGCACCATCACCTGGCCCGACGGCCCCGCCATCCCGATCCGGGTCGAGGAGATCGATCCACCGCGGATGGTCTCCTACCGGTGGGCCAACGACGAGACCGACGCCACCGTGAGCGACGACCTCGACGCCAGGCCGTCCACCGTGTTCACCTTCACCCTCGAGCCGGTCGGCGAGGGCACTCAGCTCACGGTGGTCGAGTCCGGTTTCGAGGCCTTGTCCGATCCCGCCACGACGCTGGACGACCATCGTGAAGGCTGGGACGGCGAGCTCGACAAGCTGGTCGTCCTGCTCGAGGCGTCCCGATGACCGACACGCTGGTCGACGTGTGCGCCGCGCTGGGCGACTCGACCCGGTGGAGCATCCTGACCGCCCTCGGGGAGGGCGACGCCTCGGCCTCGTCGCTCGCCACCCGGCTCCCCGTGAGTCGGCAGGCCATCGCCAAGCACCTCGCCGTCCTGGAGAGGGTCGGGCTGGTCGAGCCGGTGCGCGTGGGGCGTGAGCTGCGCTACCGGGTGCTGGGCTCGGAGCTCAGTGCCACCGCACGACGGCTGGACGCCGTCGGCGCCGCCTGGGAGCGCCGACTGGCCGCGATCAAGGAGATCGCGGAGGACATGTAGCCGCCGGCCCAGCCGGACGCGGTCACGTCTCGGCGCGACCGCATCCCACGCCTGGGCCGAGCCGACGAGCTCCTGCGGCACGTCAGCAGCACTCCGCTGCCCGAGACCGGTGCCGGGACACCCGGCGCCCGAGGAGAGATCATGAACCTGGACCCGAACGCCGCCATCCTCGCCCTGGCGCTGACCCGCCACGAGCTCGAGAGCGCCCGGCCGGACGCCCCCGTCGTACCCGACACCCGCATCCGTCCTCCACGCAGCACCGCGATCCGTCTCCGAGCGGCCCGAGCGCTGCACGGGCTGGCACAGCGGATCGAGCCCACCGGGTCGCCGCGGACCTGCCCGTGACTGGTCGTGGGACCGCGCCGCCGCCGCGCAGGGGCACACGTCCGACCTGCTACGTTGCGCGCGGTGGTCCCGGCGCCCCGCGATGCGCCGAGCGATGCCCGGATGGAGGGAAGGCCCATGACCGAGCGCCAGGTGCGCACCGTGATCTTGTCGACCGACGACCTCGACGCGTCGATCGCGTTCTACGAGGCGCTCGGCTTCGCGCTGAAGTTCCGTGACGGCACGCACTACGCGGCGCTCGACGGCGGCTCCATCACCCTGGCCCTGGCCACCGCGATCGACCACCCGCTGCCCGGCTCGACCGTCGTCGGGGTGCGGACCGAGGACGTCGACGGTGCCGCGCAGGCCGTCGAGGCGAGCGGTGGCGCGATCGTCAAAGCGCCGTACGACGACGCGCACGAGCGCCGCGCCGTCGTCTACGACAACAAGGGCAACGGGCTGGTGTTCTACCGGCCGCTGCCGCGCTGACCGGCGGACACCGCGACCGGGCACGTCACTAGGCTGGCGGCGTGCCGGAACGTCGCGTTCCCGTCCTGATCGATCCCGGGGTCACGCCGGATGCCGACCTGATCGCTGCCACGCTGGGAGCCGCCACTCCGGGCTGGGAGCGCCTCCAGGGACTGCTCGGCGACCCCGGCCTCGGCCTCGAGCTGTCGTGGCGGCACTACCGCGACGGCGGCTGGCTCTGTCCGGCGATCCGTCGCGGCAAGAACGTCGCCTGGCTGGCCGTCTGGGACGACTGCGCGACCGTGACCTGCTACTTCGCCGAGCGGCACCGCGCCGCCCTCGCGGCGCTCCCCGTGCCTGAGGCGGTGCGCGCCTCGAGCGCCGACCTGACCGGCCGACTGCTGCCGGTCGTCGTCGAGGTCCGCACCCGCGAGGACGCGGACGCCGCCGCCGAGGTGGTGGCGGCGAGGCTCCGCAGTCGGTGAGCGCGGACTCAGGTCCGCACTCCGCGCGCCGATAGGTCCCGCGTGAGGTGGGCCCGTGCGGCCTGGGCGTAGGGGGTGGCGATGGACCGCAGGGAGGCGTTGCGACGCTCGCTGCGCATCCTCTTGTGGATCGACGGCGAGCCGGACCCCCGCGTGCTGCAGGCTGGATTCACGCTCCTCGTCGTGCTCGACCGGCTGCTGCGGCGCGCTGGCGGGGTGCCGCTGGGCCCCGGCAACTGGCCGCTGCGGGGTGCCACCCTCGCGATCTTGCTGCTGATCGTCATCCTCTGCCTGCCCGAGCGGAAGCGCACGAACCGGGCGATCACCCTGCTCGCCCTGGCCGACCTCGTGGCGGTCGGGGTCAGCTCGCTGAGCCCCGAGGACGGGGGCGTCGGGCTGCTCGTGGTCCTCCCGGCGCTCTGGCTCGGCAGCCAGCACCGGATCCGTGGCGTGTACCTCGCGGTGGCGGCGACGTTCGCGCTGGTCACCGCGCCCGCACTCCTGGCGCACGGCCTCGACGGCGAGGCCCTGTCCCGCCTGATCCCGCTGCCGATCGTGGCCGGGCTCGGCGCCCTCGCGATCTCCGCGAGCCTCGACCTCGCGAGCCGGGCCCGGCAGCGGGCCGAGGAGGGGGAGCGCAGCCTGGCCCGCGCGCTCCGGATGCTGGAGGCCGAGCGCCAGACCTCGCAGGAGGTCTTCGACGCCGTCAACGTCGGGCTGATGCTGATCGACGCCGACGGTGAGCTGGTGGGCATGAACCGCCGGTTCGAGGAGCTCGTCTCCCTGAGCTTCCCCGACCGGAGCCGGCCCTGGCCCGGGGACCTCTTCGCGGCCGACGGCAGGACCCGGCTCCTGCCGGAGGAGGTGCCGAGCGCCCGCGCGGCGCGTGGCGAGGAGTTCGACGACCTGCGCGTCTGGGCCGGGGCGGACCCGCGCACGCGGCGCGCCCTCTCGGTCTCGGCGCGCCGCGCCGAGAACGAAGCCGGCGAGTTCGTGGGTGCGGCACTCGCGAGCGCGGACATCACCGAGCTGATGCGGGCGCTCGAGGTGAAGGCCGAGTTCGTCGCGACGGTGTCGCACGAGCTGCGCACCCCGCTGACCTCCATCGCGGGGTACGTCAGCATCCTGCTCGAGGACGACACCGCGCTGCCCGCGCAGGCGGCCGCCCAGCTGCGCGTCGTCGAGCGCAACACCGTCCGGCTCACGGCGCTGGTCGAGGCACTCCTGCAGGAGGCGCACCACGAGGACGGCCTGCTGCGGCTCAGCCGCACCGAGGTCGACCTCGCCACGATCGCCTGCGCGAGTGTCGAGACGGCGCGCCCGGAGGCCGCAGCGCGCGGCCTCGAGCTCACGCACGAGGTCGGCGGACCGGTCCTGCTGGTCGCCGACGGCGAGCGGATCGGGCAGGTGATCGACAACCTGCTCTCGAACGCCATCAAGTACACGCCCTCCGGAGGGCGGGTGAACGTCGATCTGCGCACCGACGGCGCCTGGGCCGAGCTGCGCGTCGCCGACAACGGGATCGGCATCTCCGCCGCCGAGCGGGCTCGCCTGTTCACGCGCTTCTACCGGACCCGGGCGGCCACCGAGTCGGCGATCCAGGGCGTCGGCCTCGGGCTGAGCATCTCCAAGACGATCGTCGAGAGTCACGGCGGACGGATCGACGTCGCCAGCGAGGTCGGCCGGGGCAGCGAGTTCGTCGTGCGGTTGCCGGTCCTCGCCCGCGGGGCCCGGGCCGCCTGACGGCGTACCACCACCGCGACGAGGGGTGGGCGCCGCGGGCACCCCGCTCTTATCGTGGGGGCATGAAGACGCGGCTGACCTGCCCGTGCGGCACGACGATCACGGGCGCCGATGAGGACGAGCTCGTCGAGCTCACCCAGCAGCACCTCGCGGCCGAGCACCCCGGCATGGAGTACGGCCGCGACGAGATCCTGTTCATCGCCACCTGACGGCGCTCCCGGCCGTCCCGAGCTCAGCCTCGAGGCTCAGGCTGGCGGGGCGGTGCTCTCGCGGACGACCAGCGAGGTCGGGAGGAGTACGTCGGGGGCCGGCTCGCCGGCCATCGTCGCGATGATCGCGTCGACGGCGGCGCGTCCCTTGACGGCGACGTCCTGGCGGACGGTCGTCAGCGTCGGTCGGCTGTAGGACGCCAGCGGGCTGTCGTCGTAGCCGACGATGGAGAGGTCCGCGGGCACCTCGAGCCCCAGCTCCTCGGCGGCCTGCAGGACGCCCGCGGCGAACGCGTCGGAGAAGCACACGACGGCGGTCGGGCGGTCCGGCCGCTCGAGCAGCTCCCGGGCGGCCTCGCGGGCGGCGGTCGTCGGCTGGTAGGGGCAGCTCGCCACGATCGGCTCGATGCCGGCCGCGTCCAGGGCCGCGCGCCAACCGAGCATGCGCTCTCGCGCCGGGAAGTTGTGCGAGAGGTCGCCCTCGGACGTCGAGAGCGTGAGGATGCCGACCGAGCGGTGGCCCAGGTCGACCAGGTGCTGGGCCGCGGCGCGGGCGCCGCTCCGGTCGTCGACGTTGACGCTCGCGACGCCCTCGCGCTTGTTCTGGTCGACCGAGACCTGGGGCAGGCCCCGACGGTCGAGCCAGGCCAGGTCGGTCGAGTCGGGCTCGCAGATGTACACCAGCGCTCCGTCCATCGCCACGTCCCGGGACGGCACGAACCCGGCGCGGGAGCTGGGCGTCAGCAGCGTGAGCGCGAGGCCGTTGTCGGCGAGCGCGTCGGCCACGGAGGCGAAGAACTCCGAGGCGATCGCGTCCTCGAAGGTCTGGCGCAGCCGGTCGTTGAGCAGCAGCCCGACCGAGCCGCTGCGGCCCCGGGCGAGCGCCCGGGCGGCCGGGTCGGGGCCGACGTACCCCAGCTCGTCGGCGGCCGCGAGGATCCGCTCGCGCAGCTCCGCCGAGAGCTGGTCGGGGCGCGAGAACGCGTTCGAGACCGTCATCCGGCTGACGCCGACTCGGTCGGCGATCGACTGCAGGGTCACCTTGGCCATGGCAGACCCAGTATCGCGGGTCGGCCGAGCCGGTGCGCTCACGACGCGGTCAGCTCGGCTGGCAGGCCTTGGCGGGGCGGGGCTCGACCCACCGGGCGACGGTCCGGAGCTCGGCGGCCAGCCCGGCCCGGAGGGTGCGGGCGCGCGCGGCGCGGGGGGCGTGCTCGGCCACGACGGGGGCGTCCGGCCGGGCGCTGTGGAGGTGCTGCTGGGTGAGGCGGGTGGCGAGGTCGCCGGCCATCAGGTCGTTCATCAGGGAATCCTGGGGACGGGAGGTTTCGGTTCTGTACCGATACAGTAGCGCGTCCGGCTTTACCGGTCAAGTGGCCCTGGCTGCGGAGGCTCAGCCGGCGGGGGCCACCGACGGCTCGTGGGTGACCTGGTCCCAGGTGAAGACATAGCTGCCGCCACCGGCCGGGACGCTGAGGGGCAGGTTGCTCCCACCCGCCGCGCCGCCGGCGCCGTAGTTGACGTCCCAGGAGTCGTCGATCGCGACCTTCCACTGGTAGTCGCCGGCCGGCAGCGTGAAGGTGCCGTGCCACTGCCCGTCGGTCTTGTCGAAGGTCAGGTGCGTGGCGGCGCAGTCGGGCTGCCAGTCGCCGGGGCAGCCGAGCTCGGACTGCAGGTCGCCGGCGACGGTCACCGAGTCGACCGCCGGCGCCGGCTCGGCCGTCGTCACCGTCACCGGCGCGCTCGTGCGTTGCACGACGCCCCGCTCGCTCAGGATCGCGCGGTAGCGCACCTGGGTGCCGAGCGGCAGGTGCGAGACGTCGTCGGTCACCGTGTACGCCGGGGCCGAGCTGTCGGTGCCCAGACTCGTCCAGGGCCCGCCGGCGACGCTGCGCTCGAACTCCACCGCCTGCAGTGGCCGCTCGGGGTCGAGCGTCGCCGCCACCGCGACCGGGTCGATGCTGGTGACGGTGCCACCGTCGGCGGGCGCGCTGATCCGGACCTGGGTGCGGGGCACCCGGGTCGTGCGCACGCCCGTGCCGCGCCGGTGGTCGGCGGTGTCGAGGACCGCGGCGCGGTACTGCACCCGCCGGCCGGGGGACAGCGCGGTGACGTCGTCGAAGACCCGGTACGGCCTGGAGTCGTCCACGCCGATCGTGCGCCAGCGGCCGTGGCTGCCCACCCGCCGCTGGAAGGTCACCTCGGCGAACGCGGACCCGGAGACCCGGGCGCTCACGTGCATCCGGCCCCAGGAGACCGGTGACGGCGCCGGGCGCCGGAGCGTGATCCGCGGGGCCCGTTGCGGGTGGGGGATCCGGCTGGTGGAGACGTAGACGGCACTTGCGAGCCCGCGCATCCGCATCTCCAGCGTGCCGTCGGCCCGGGTCCGCGGGGTGTAGGGCCCCCCGTATCCGTAGACCCTGGTGAAGGCGCCGGAGTGCAGGTACGTCGGGATCGTCGCGCTGGCGGTCTCCTCGCTGTTGTTCAGCACGACCAGGTACTCCACGTCGCGGTGCCGGTCGAACCGGGAGAACGCGAAGATCCCCGGTCCGTCCGAGGCGAAGCGGACCTGCTGCGCGCCGTCACTCAGACCGGGGCGCGGGGCCGTGACGTCGGCGAGGGTGCTGATCATCTCGTACGTCTCGGAGTCGGTGACGAAGTTGTCGTCGGCGCCCGTGCGGTCGCTGCCGATCTGGGCGTCGTCCTGGTACTCCGGCACCTGGCTCGCGAACATCGACTGCCGAGCGAGCTGATCGCCGCCGTCGCCGGTGAAGCCCTGCTCGTCGCCGTAGTAGACCACCGGGTTGCCCCGCGAGAGGTACATCAGCTCGTGCGCGAGCCGATCGCGGCGCAGCAGCTCGAGGTCGTCGGCCCCGGGGTTGTCGGCCTTCAGGAAGTGCCCGATGCGGCCCATGTCGTGGTTGCCCAGGAACGTCGGCAGCTCGTAGGCGTTGGAGTCGGCGTCGGTGTACCAGTCGTCGTTGGCGAAGAACCGGGCCAGCGCCTGGTTGTTCCCGCTGCGCGAGGCGAAGGTGCGCGCGGCGTCCTGGAACGGGAAGTCCAACACGGCCTGCATCTTGTCGGCGGTCGTGTAGTGCGAGGTGAACGCCTTGGCGGCGGCGTCGCTGCCGTCGAGGGCGACCTCCCCGAACATGAAGAAGCCGGGGTTGCCGTCGGCCGCGGCGATCCGCTCCATCGCGGGGCCGAACCGCTGCCAGAAGGCGTCGTCGACGTGCTTCATCGTGTCGATGCGGAAGCCGTCGATGTCGAAGTCCTCGACCCAGGTGCGGTAGATGTCGATCATCCCGTCCACGACCTGGGGCTTCTCGGTGAACAGGTCGTCGAGGCCGAAGAAGTCGCCGTACTGGCTGTCCTCGCCGGTGAACGTCGTGTTGCCGCGGTTGTGGTAGTTCGTGACGTCGTTGAGCCAGGCCGGCACCTTGAGGTCCTGCTCGTCCGGGTCGAGCTCAGGCGTGTAGGGGAACGACGTGGCCGGGGCGAGGGCGGGGAAGCTCGAGGTGCCGGCGAAGTCCCGGTCGTCGAACGGGTTGCCCGCGGCGTCGCGGTAGGGCTCGGCGTCCTTGGAGACGTACGCCGTGCGGTCGCCCTCGTCGTAGCCGATCACGTCGGCGGTGTGGTTGGTGATGATGTCGAAGTAGACCTTCATGCCGCGGTCGTGGGCGTCGTCGACCAGGGCGGCGAGGTCCGCGTTGGTGCCCAGGTGCGGGTCGACGGTCGTGAAGTCGGTGATCCAGTAGCCGTGGTAGCCCGCCGACGGCCCGTCCTCGACCTGCACCGGCTTGTTCTTGAAGATCGGGGTCAGCCAGATGGCGTCCGTGCCGAGGCCTTGGATGTAGTCCAGGTGCGAGCGCAGGCCCTCGAGATCGCCGCCGTTGTAGAAGCCCTTGGACGTGGGGTCGAAGCCGGTGGTGAGTCGGTCGCCGGTCAACCCGCCCTCATCGTTGCTGGGGTCGCCGTTGGCGAACCGGTCGCCCATCACGAAGTAGAAGTCCTGCCCGGTCACCCCCGGCCGCGGCGCGTGTCGGGCGTAGCCGGCCGGATGCCGGTCGGCGGCGTGCCGGCCGGGGCTCTCGCCGGCCGCGGCACCGGGCGCGGCGCCGGCC
>NZ_DASWVI010000279.1:0-4340 GCF_036401255.1 Nocardioides sp.
CGAGCTCGGCGATGGTGTCCACGAACATCCCCGCCAGCCAGTTCGGGCACTTCGCCGAGCTGGCGCTCAAGGCTCGGGGGCAGCGGGTCTCCTCACTGTCGCTGGTGCCGCCGATGATCGACACCGCGCACCCCGACATCAAGCTGATCAAGGCCAAGGTCGCGACCGCGATCGATCGGGCCGAGGGCACCGCCCCACCGCCGGGGAAGCAGAGGTCGCACCGGGACGACCCGGTCACCGGAGGCTCGATCGGCTCGCTGAGCACCGGCTACGCCGCCAACGAGGCCGGCGACCTCGACACCGCCTGCTGATGCCGAGTCGGCGCCAGTTTCCAGAAACTGGCGCCGACTCGACCTGCCCCTCGCGGAAACTGGCGCCGACTCGGCACCTAGGGTGGGCGACGTGAGTCAGCAGCCCCCGGAGCGACGCGTCGTGGCGGTCGTGGTGACGTTCAACCGGCTCTCGCTGCTGCAGCGGCTGCTTGCCCGCCTGGACGAGGTCCCGGAGCTGAGCGAGATCCTCGTGGTCGACAACGCCTCGACCGACGGCACGGGGGAGTGGCTCGCGGGCCTCGACGACCGCGACCCCGGCGAGGCCCGCCCGACCACACCGGTCCTCGGGCGCACGCTCGCCGAGAACGGCGGCGGCGCGCGCGGCTTCCACGACGGCCTGCAGTGGGCGATGGAGCGGGGTGCCGACCTCGCCTGGTTGATGGACGACGACGGCCTGCCGGAAGTGCGGTGTCTGGGCCGCCTGCTCGCCGAGCCCGGTCTCGACTTCTGGGGTCCCGTCGTGGTCGACGAGGACCGCCCCGACCGGCTGGTGTTCCCGATCCGGCTGCCGGGGCGCTCCCGGATGGTCCACGACGTCGTGGACGCCGGCCGGGCGGCGACCGGCGGCCGCATCGACGACATCGTGATCCCGTTCAACGGCGTCCTGGTCACCCGGGAGCTCGTGGACCGGATCGGCCTGCCGCGCTCGGAGTACTTCATCTGGGGCGACGACCACGAGTACCGCCTGCGCGCCGAGGCGGCCGGCGCGCGGATCGCCACGGTCGTGGACGCCCGGGTCCACCATCCCGCCGTGGGGAGCCTCGGGACGCCGATGGCGTTCGGGCGGACGACGTACAACCACAGCCCGAGCGACCTCAAGCACTACTGCATGGCACGCAACAACCTGCTCAACCTGCGCGAGTACCGCGGCTGGCCGCACGCGCTCGCGTTCGTCGCCAAGACCGCGTGGTTCTACACCTTCACCCGTCCCGACCCGCGGCGGCTGCTGCTCAGCGTCCGGGCGATGTACGCCGGGCTCCGCGGCGACTTCACCGGCCACACGAGGTACCTGCGATGAGCGGCGAGAGCGTCGCGGTCGTCGTCGTCACCTACAACCGGGCCGACCTGCTCGCGCACATGCTCGACGGGCTGGCCGCGCAGACCCGGCCGGCCGACGCGATCTTCGTGATCGACAACGCCAGCAGCGACCACACCCGGGCGCTGCTCACCGAGCAGGTCGCGGCCGCACGCCCCGGGCTGCCGCTGCGGGTGACCCACGCGGAGGAGAACCTCGGCGGTGCCGGCGGCTTCCACCTCGGCGTGCGGATGGCCCACGCCGCGGGCTATGACCGGATCTGGCTGATGGACGACGACGTGGTCCCGGCGCCGGACTGCCTGGCCACGCTGCTCGCCCAGGACGAGGCCTGCCTGATGTCGGTCCGGCAGGACACCCACGGCCGGCTGGTCGAGAAGGCCGCGACCCGGTTCGACCTGCACAACCCCCTGTCCGTGCGGCCCAAGACCGCGATGGTCGAGACGGAGTACGGCAGCCGGGAGCGGATGCCGGAGCGGGTCGAGCTCGAGAACGTCGCGTTCGAGGGCTTCATGCTCCGCCGCGAGGTCATCGACGCGATCGGCCTGCCGGACCCGGCGTACTTCATCTTCTACGACGACGTCGACTACGCGGTCCGGGCGCGGCGGGCCGGGTTCCGGATCTGGGCGATCCGCGACGCGGTGCTCGTCCGGCAGCTCGACTTCGACCAGCAGCACGACCTGGGCGGCTGGAAGGGCTACTTCATGTACCGCAACCTCTTCGTGGTGCACCTGCGGTACGGCGAGAACGTCCTCGTGCGGCTCAAGCCGTGGCTGATCACGGCCGCGGTCGTGCTGCTGAGCCCCGTGCGCGGCGGCCGCGCGGAGGCACGCAACGTGATCCGGGCCATGCGGGACGCGCGTGGGATGCGGTCGGTGCCGCCGCGATCCGTAGACTGACCGACCGTGTCCACCTCTGCCACCACCCCTGATCTCGGCCCCGATCTCGTCGTCGTCGGCTCCGGCTTCTTCGGCCTCACCATCGCCGAGCGCTGTGCCACCGAGCTCGACCTGAAGGTCCTCGTGCTCGAGCGCCGACCGCACATCGGCGGCAACGCCTACAGCGAGTTCGACGAGGAGACCGGCATCGAGGTGCACGTCTACGGCACGCACCTGTTCCACACCTCGAACGAGAAGGTGTGGGAGTACGTCAACCGGTTCACGTCGTTCACCAACTACCAGCACCGGGTCTTCGCGAAGTACCAGGGGCAGGTCTACTCCTTCCCGATGAACCTGGGGTTGATCAACCAGTTCTTCGGCAAGAGCCACACACCCGACGAGGCCCGCGCACTCATCGCCGAGCAGGCGAGCGAGATCGCAACCGAGGACGCGACCAACCTCGAGGAGAAGGCGATCAGCCTGATCGGCCGTCCCCTCTACGAGGCGTTCGTCAAGGGCTACACCGCCAAGCAGTGGCAGACCGATCCGACGGAGCTGTCGGCCGACATCATCACGCGGCTGCCGGTGCGCTACACGTTCGACAACCGCTACTTCAACGACACCTACGAGGGTCTGCCCACCGACGGCTACACCGCCTGGCTGGAGCGGATGGCCGACCACCCGAACATCGAGGTGCGCTTGGAGACCGACTTCTTCGACGTCGCCGAGCAGTACAAGGGCCAGGTGCCGATCGTCTACACCGGACCGGTCGACGAGTACTTCCGGCACAGCGAGGGCCGGCTCTCCTGGCGCACGATCGACCTCGAGCGCGAGACCGTCGACGTCGACGACTACCAGGGCACCGGGGTCGTGAACGCCAACGACCAGGACGTGCCGTACACCCGGACGCTGGAGTTCAAGCACCTCCACCCCGAGCGGACCTACCTGCCCGGCAAGACGATCGTCGTGCACGAGTACTCCCGCTTCGCCGAGGAGGGCGACGAGCCGTACTACCCGATCAACACCGCCGAGGACCGCGAGAAGCTGCTGCGCTACCGCGAGCTGGCCAAGCGCGAGCCGCTCGTGCTCTTCGGCGGCCGGCTCGGCACCTACAAGTACCTCGACATGCACATGGCGATCGGCTCGGCCCTCTCGATGTTCGAGAACAAGCTGCGGCCGCACTTCGCCGAGGGCGCGCCCCTCACCAGCGGCGGCGTGGACGAGTGACGATCAGGGCAGCGGCTCGGTGATGGTGGCGCGGGCCACGATCACCGGGTGGTCCGTGGTCCGGGCGACCAGCGCGTCCTGGTGGCGCAGGTAGTCCGAGAACGCGATGTCGGTGGTGCCGAAGATCCAGTCGATCCCGGCCCCGGGTGGCGGGGCGCACGCCCCGCCGACGCTGCCGCCGTTGGCCGCGCCGATGTCGCCCCCGCCGGTGACGGCGCAGAAGGCCTCCCCGCGCTCGTTGAAGTCGCCGAGCAGCAGGACCGGGTCGCCGCCCTCGGCCAAGGTGCGGACCATCGCGATCTCCCGGCGGGTGGCCTCGGCCCGGTGGGCGGCGTTGTTGCCGCGTTGCGGGTTGCTCGTCGGGTTGTGGATGCTGATGAAGGACACCTCGCGGCCGGTGTCGCGGTGGCGGAGGGTGACCCAGGGCATGGGCACGGGGTTGCCGTGGAAGTACGGGATCGTGCCGGTGCCGCCGGTCACGAGCTCCCAGACGTCGGTGCGGTAGGCGATCGAGTCGTGGCCGCGTTCGGTGCCGGTGAAGACGGCCCACTGGCTCGTGAGCCGGTTGAACGACGCCCGCTGTGACACCTCGAACTCCTGGAGTCCGGCGACGTCGATCCCCTGCGAGGTCAAGATCCCGATCAGGTTGCGGGTGCGGTCGATGCCGGAGGCATAGCGGGCCTTGTTGCCGCTGGCGCGGGTGTGGGAGTCGCCGAGCGTGTTGATCGTCGCCACCCGGAACGAGGTCGTCGGCGCGGCCGCCCGCTTGCGGCGCTGCTCGGCCCGCTTCTCCGCCGCCTCCGCGAGCCGGGCGCGGCGCCGCTCGGCCGCGGTCGGACCCTCGCGCACCAGGGGCGGCGGTGCCGCCAG
>NZ_DASWVI010000280.1:0-1626 GCF_036401255.1 Nocardioides sp.
GAGCAGATGTCGGGGCGCTGGAAGATCAAGCACCCCGACATGCGTCCGCTGGCCGCCGAGGCGAGCGGGCTGGCGCCGTTCGGCACGACGTACACCTGGGTGCCACGCGAGCAGAACCGGCACGCCGACCGCCTCGCCAACGAGGCGCTCGACGGCCTCCGCAGCGGGGTCACGGTCGCCGGCGAGGCGCAGGAGCCCGAGTCGCTGATCGAGGAGGTGGAGGCGCCGCCGTCGATCCAGAGCCAGGCGCGCGGCTGGGGTGCCGGCAGCGAGCCGACCACCGTGGTGCTGGTGCGCCACGGGGTCACCCCGCACACGACCGAGAAGCGGTTCTCGGGCGGCCTGGCCAGCGCCAACCCGGGGCTCAGCGACGAGGGGAAGGCGCAGATCCGGGCGGCCGCCGAGTGGCTCTCGCCGCTGGCCGAGCGCGTCGACGCCGTGGTCGCCTCGCCCGTGCGCCGCACGCAGGAGTCCGCCGAGATCATCGCCGAGGTCCTCGGCCACGAGGTGGAGACCGAGCCCGGCTTCGCCGAGATGGAGTTCGGCTCGTGGGACGGGCTGACGTTCGCCGAGGTGGGGGAGCGCCACCCCACGGAGCTCGAGGCGTGGCTGGGCTCCCTCGACGTCGCGCCCGGGGGCGAGGGCAGCGGCGGCGAGTCGTTCCGGGTCGTGCAGGCGCGCGTGCTGGCCGGCCTCGAGCGCCTGCTGGCGAGCCACGCCGGCAAGACCGTGGTGGTGGTCAGCCACGTGACGCCGATCAAGACGCTCGTGGCGCACGCCCTCGACGCGCCGCTCGAGGCGGTGTTCCGGATGGAGCTCACGCCCGCGTCGGTGACGGTCGTCTCCTACTACGACGACCGACCCTCGCTGCGGATGTACAACGCTCTGCCGCCCGGCAACGACGTGTTCGACGCCGCGCCCACCAAGTGGTGACTACAGCTCGCTGACCACCACGTCGAGGCGGTCACCGTCCTGCTCCACGACCCACCCGAGGTCGCGCAGGGCCTCGGCGAGCCGGGCCGGCGTGCGGGGGTCCGCCCCGGCCTCGAGCAGGGCCCGCACGATCCGGCCCTTGGTCGCCTTGTTGAAGTGGCTCACGACCTTGCGTGTCCCGCCCGACTCGTGGAGCACCCGGACGGTCGCCGTGCGCACCCCGGCCGGCCGCCAGAACGCGACGTACGTCCCGCTGCGCAGATCCACCAGCAGGCCGCTGCCCACCGCCTCGGTGAGCACGGGCCCGAGCTGCTCGCGCCACACGCCGCCGACGGGGCCGAGGCCGGGCAGCGTCGTGTCGCCGGAGAGACGGTACGCCGGGATCCGGTCCGCGGTGCGCAGCAGGCCGAACAGGCTCGAGGTCACCGCGACGCGGGTCGCGGCGCGCCGCTTCGCCGCGGCCGACAGCGTCGCCACGTCGAGCGCGTCGTACAGGACCCCCGTGTAGACCCGGTCGGCGCGCGCGGTGGGCGCGGTGCGCAGGCGGGCGTTGAGGTCGACGAGGTCGAGCTGGGTGCCGCCGAGCCCGAGGGTGGTGGCGGCGACCGCCGGGTCGCCGGCGCACAGCTCCTCGAGCGCCCCGAGCACCCGCTCCCGGGCGCTCGTGAGGGCCGGGACCGCGAGCGTCCCGAG
>NZ_DASWVI010000281.1:0-23694 GCF_036401255.1 Nocardioides sp.
GGACCAGCGCCGGGGCCACGCGCACCAGGACGTGCGACTGGGCCCAGCCCAGTGCGCTGCCCTCGACCAGGCCGCCGGCGACGACGATGGCGAGACCGGCGGCGACGCCGACCGGGTCCGCGAGCCGGGCCGCGCCCGCCGCGGCGGTCATGCCGACCGTCTCGGCGAGTGCGCAGGCCAGCACCCAGGCGCGGTACGGCGTCGCCACGCGGGTCCGGGAGGCGAGCACGGCCTCATTCCATCCCGGAACCCGCGTGGCGGGTCAGGGTCCTAGGTCACCGGACGTCGGACCCCGGTCCCGACGCCCGCTCGGCGAGGACCGCGCGGGCGGCCTCCCAGCGGGCGACCGGCACGCGGAACGGCGAGCAGGACACGTAGTCGAGGCCGACCTCGTGGAAGAAGTGGATCGACTCCGGGTCGCCACCGTGCTCGCCGCAGACGCCGAGGTGCAGCTCGGGCTTGGCCCCGCGGCCGAGCTGGGCCGCCGTACGCACCATCGCGCCGACGCCCTCGGTGTCGATCGACTCGAACGGCGAGGCGGTGAAGACGCCCTTCTCGAGGTAGGCCGCGAAGAACTCCGACTCCACGTCGTCGCGCGAGAAGCCCCACGTCATCTGGGTCAGGTCGTTGGTGCCGAAGGAGAAGAAGTCCGCCCAGTGGGCGATCTTGTCCGCGGTCACGGCCGCACGCGGGATCTCGATCATCGTGCCGATCGGGATGTGCAGGTCGACGCCCTGCTCCTCCAGCACCGCCGCGACGATCTCCTCGAGCTGGGCGCGCACGAGGGCGAGCTCGCGCTCGGTCGACACCAGCGGCACCATGATCTCCGGTCGCGGGTCCCCACCGGCCAGCACCCGTGCCGCCGCGGCCTCCGCGATCGCCCGGGCCTGCATCAGGAACAGGCCGGGGATCACGATGCCGAGCCGTACGCCGCGCAGGCCGAGCATCGGGTTCTGCTCGTGCAGCCGCTTCACGGCCTGGAGGAGCTTGCGGTCGTGCTCGTCCTCGATGTGCCGCTCGTCCGCGAGCGCGACGTGCACGGCGAGCTCGGTGAGGTCCGGCAGGAACTCGTGCAGCGGCGGGTCGATCAGGCGGATCGTGACCGGCAGACCGTCCATCGCCTCGAAGATCTCGGTGAAGTCCTGGCGCTGGAGCGGCAGCAGCTTGTCGAGCGCGGCGGCCTGGCCGGCCTCGTCCTCGGCGACGATCAGGTGCTCGACCAGCTCGCGCCGGTCGCCGAGGAACATGTGCTCGGTGCGGCACAGGCCGATGCCGGAGGCCCCGAATCGGCGCGCCCGCTGGGCGTCCTCGGGGGTGTCGGCGTTCGCCCGGACGTCGAGGCGGCGTACCTCGTCGGCGTGCATGAGCAGCCGTGCCACCGCGTGCGCCACCGGGTCGTCGACGTCCTCGCCCTCGAGCTTGCGCACCACGGCCGAGTCGCTGACCGGCACCTCGCCGAGGAACACCTCGCCGGTGCTGCCGTCGATCGAGATCACGTCGCCCTCGTTGACGACCGGGCCGTTGCGGACGATGAAGCGGCGGTTCTCCGGATCGACGTCGAGCGCCTCGGCGCCGCACACGCAGGTGCGGCCCATGCCGCGCGCGACGACGGCGGCGTGGGAGGTCTTGCCGCCGCGGCTGGTCAAGATGCCCTGGGAGACGACCATGCCGTGCAGGTCGTCGGGGTTGGTCTCCTTGCGGACCAGGATCACCTTCTCGCCGCGGCCGGCCCACTCGACGGCCGTCGCGGAGTCGAGGACGACGCGGCCGACGGCCGCGCCCGGCGAGGCGTTCATGCCGCTCGCCACCGCGCGCCGCTCGGGGTCCGGGGCGAAGCGCGGGAACATCAGCGCGGCCAGCTGGTGGCCGGTCACGCGCAGCATCGCCTCGTCGCGGTCGATGAGGAGCTCCTCGGCCATGTGCACGGCGATCCGCACGGCGGCCTCCGGCGTCCGCTTGCCCACGCGGGTCTGCAGCATCCAGAGCTTGCCGTCCTCGATGGTGAACTCGATGTCGCACATGTCGCGGTAGTGCTTCTCGAGCTTGGCCATGATCTCCATGAGCTCGCGGTACGACGTGGGGTCGATCTGCTCCAGGTCGGCGAGCGGGACCGTGTTGCGGATGCCCGCCACGACGTCCTCGCCCTGCGCGTTGGTCAGGTAGTCGCCGTACACGCCGGGAGCGCCGCTGGCCGGGTCGCGGGTGAACGCGACGCCGGAGCCCGAGCTGGCGCCGCGGTTGCCGAACACCATCGCCTGGATGTTGACCGCGGTGCCGAGGTCGTCGGCGATCCGCTCCTGGCGGCGGTAGAGGGCGGCCCGCGGGGTGTTCCAGGACTTGAACACCGCGAGGATGCACAGGCGCAGCTGCTCGGCGGGCTCCTGGGGGAAGTCCTCACCGGTGTGCTCGCGGATCACGACCTTGTACTCGTCGACCAGCTCGCGCAGGTCGTCCACGCCGAGCTCGGTGTCGGCGATGACGCCGCGGCGCTTCTTGAGCGCGTCGAGCCGGTCGGAGAACGCGTCGTGCTCGATGCCGAGGACCGTGCCGCCGAACATCTGGAGCAACCGGCGGTAGGAGTCCGCGGCGAACCGCTCGTCCCCGCTCTGGTTGGCCAGGCCGACCACGGACTCGTCGTTGAGCCCCACGTCGAGGACCGTCTCCATCATGCCCGGCATCGAGAACTTCGCGCCGGAGCGGACCGAGACCAGCAGCGGGTCGGCGGGATCACCGAGGCGGCGGCCCATCCGGTCCTCGAGCGCTCGCAGGTGCTCGGCGACCTCGGCCGCCAGGCTGTCCGGCTCCTTGCCCTCGACGAGGAAGGCGCGGCAGGCCTCCGTCGAGATCGTGAACCCGGGGGGAACGGGCAGACCGAGGTTGGTCATCTCGGCCAGGTTGGCGCCCTTGCCACCCAGCAGGTCCTTGAGTTCCTTGTTTCCCTCTGCGAAGTCGTAGACGAACGTTGTCATGGACCGAGGGTGGACCTGCCCGCGGAAGTAAAGCGAGGGGCGAAGGTCCTGGGGCGTAGCGGTCGTGACCCGTGGCCCCTGCCACCGGGCCCTTGGTCCCTACGGCCACCGGTCCGATGTGCCCGACCGTGGACGGGACAGATCGGAGTCCGATGCACACCACCCCTGCCTCGATCGTCGTGGCGGTCGGCCGCCGAGACGCCACCGCGCTGATCGCCTTCGCCGCGGCGGAGGCCCTGCGGCAGCATCGCGGCCTGCACCTGGTGCACGGCATCGACGTCACGACGCCGGGCGGGCGCCCGCCTGCCGAGCAGGCGGCGGAGCTGGCCGCGTGGGAGGACGCCGCGAGCGACGCCCTCGGAGCGGCCGTGCGCCACGCGACGGCGGTCGTCGGGGGCCTGGTGCCGGTGACGTCGTCGCTGTCGCGGGCCGCGGCGGTGCCGGCGGTGTACGCCGCCTCCCATGACGCTCCCCTGGTCGTGGTGGGCCGGCATCCGGAGTCGCGGATGACGCACCCCTACGTGCGGTCGGTCACCGGTGGGGTCGCGGCGCGGCTGCATGTCCCGGTGGTCGCCGTGCCCGACACCTGGTCCGACGAGGGCGCGCCGGCCCACGTGGTGGTCGGCATCGACCACCCGGAGCAGAGCGTCCCCGTCCTCCGGGAGGCGTTCCGGGCGGCGCGCGACCGGGACGCGCTCCTCACGGTGGTGAGCAGCCGGTGGGATCCGGCGGCCTACGTGCACGACCCGGACGGCTTCACCGCGGACCACGACTGGCCCGAGCGGCTGCGCGCCGCCGTGGACCGGGTGCTGCCGGACCTGCGTGCGGAGTTCGCCGACGTGCCGGTGGAGATCCACGTCCGCAAGGCCCGCCCCGGTGAGGTGCTGATCGACGCCTCGCGCCACGCCTGCCTGCTGGTGCTCGGACGGCACGACCCGGTGCTGCCGCGGGACTCCCACCTCGGACCGATCGCCCGGTCGGTGCTCACCGAGGCCGCGTGCCCGGTGCTGCTCACCACCCCGCGGCGCCCGAGCGGCGTACGCCGGCTGCGGCACCTCGACCCGCAACCGGCCTGATCCTGGCCCGTCCCGGCCCGTCCCGGCCCGCCGGCGTCAGCTCCCGAGCGGGACGACGGCGACGGCGCAGCCGGCGCGCTCGACCACGACCGGCGCGATCGAGCCGTAGACGAGCTCGTTGAAGAAGGGCTTGCGGCGGTGGCCGATCACCACGAGCGCGGCCTGGCGCGACGCGCGGATCAGCCGCTCGTCGACCATGCCCCGGGTGAGCTGCAGGTGCACCTCGACCTCGGGGTGGGCGGCGATGGGCTCCCGGGTCGCCTGGTCGAGCACGAGCCACTCGTCGTCGAGTCCGGTCTCGCCGGGCGCGACGTCGAGGGCGCCCTCCGCGATCTTGACCGCGTCCCAGAAGCAGTGGAAGACGCGCAGCGGCAGCCGGCGCGACTCGGCGATGCCGAAGGCGAGCTCGAGCACCGCGGCGTCGCCGGCGTCTCCCGCGACGCCGGCCAGCACCCCGCCGTGGCCGGGCTCGGCGGCCGTCTCGGGCTCGGGACGGACCACGACGACCGGGCAGGTCGCGTGCTTGACCAGCGCGCTGCTGACCGAGCCGAGCAGCAGGTGCCGGACCGGACCCAGGCCGCGGGTGCCGACCACGAGCAGGTGCGCGTCGGTGGTGGCCTCGAGGAGCACCTGGCGCGGATCGCCGAGCCGGACCACGTGGTGGATGTCCAGGTCGGGGTGCCGCGCACGCACCGGCGCATCCTCGTGATCGAGCAGCGCCCGTGCGTCGTCCTTGAGCAGCAGGGTCAGCCGATGGTGGTCGAGACCGCTGGCCTCCATCCAGCCCGGTCCGCCGGGAGCGGCTCCGGGGCCGGCATGGACGAGGACGAGGGGGCGCTGCTCGGCGGCGGCCTGCTCGGCCGCCCAGGCGAGGGCGTGAGTGGCGGACTCGGAGCCGTCGACGCCGACGACGACGGCACCGCCGGGGACGATGCTGGTCATGTCCTCACCATCCCGCGAGACCCCGGGTCCGGCCACGGCCGGACGGCTCGGATGGCCGGGGACCTACGGCCTGCCTGGGCTCAGCCCGCTCAGCGGCGACGGCCGTTCGGCAGCAGGACGTCGGCGAGAGGCCGGCGCGGCGTCCGCGGCAGCGGGCTCCGGGCGATCTCCTGCCACCCGATCCGGACCAGCAGCTGCGGCTGCAGCAGGCCGCCGAGCACCTCGTGGTGGAGCGCCTCGCGGGTCTCGTCGACCTCGATGACCTGGCTCAGCGGGACCACGGACAGGCCGTCGTTCATCGCGTGCAGCCAGAGCTGGCTCAGGGCCTCGCCCGCCCGCAGCCAGGCCGCGGGGCCCTCGGTGTCGGTGCCGATCACCAGCAGGCCGTCGGAGTTCTCGATCGACCCTCGGGTGTCCTCGGTGGCCGGCTCGTCGACAAACCGCGACACCCGACCCGACGCGCCCTGGCGGGGCTCGGGCAGCAGCTCGCTCGGGATGCCGTCGACGGCACTGTGGTCGAGCCAGGTCCGCTGCTCGGCCGCGAACCGCCGGTCGGCCCGCTCGATGGTCGCGGCGCGGCTGACCAGCAGCTCGACGCGGACCCGGTCGGGCGCGGCGGTCACCGGGACCACCCGGACCTCGTCGGTCGCGACCGAGGCGGCCAACCGGGCGAGCCGCTCCGGCGGGATCGGCCACGACGTGAAGCGTCGGCGGTCGGTACGCCGCTGCTGCAGCGCCTCGAGGTCCGCGACCGCCCGGGGCGGCTGGTGGCCGGCGCGCATGTGCAGGGTGGCCAGGTGGTCGGGGTTGCGCGGGTCGGGCATCCGCGTCACCTCGGCCGGCCACCCGAGCGCGGCGGCGGCGACGGTCGCATGGTGGAGGGCGGCACCGCAGCTGATCACCATGCTGCGCCCCTCGGGGTCGGCGACCGCCAGCATCCGGCTGCGGTCGGCGAACAGGTCGACCCGGTCGCCGTGCACGCGCCACTGCCAGGGCTGGGTGTTGTGGATGCTGGGCGCGCGCAGCGCGAGCTCGGCGATCCGCAGCCCGGGAGCGGTGGCGGGGCGCGCGAGGTCCGTGGCCCCTGGCGTCACATCGGTCTCCTTGTTCTCAGCACGGTCTTGACATGGTGTGGAAGCGGTTGGAGTGCTCCACGATGAGCGGAGAGGGGGTCCCGGGACCAGAGACCTAGGTCCCGAGACTGGTGACCCCCGCCACTGTGCCGGGCGCGGTCAGCTGACGCGGACCTCGATCACGCCCGGCACGGTCTGGGCCACCACGTGGGCCAGCGAACGCTCGGGGGCGCCGGTGGGTCCGGAGACGCTCACGATGCCGTCGGTCACCTCGACCAGCCAGTCCGGGTGTCCCAGGGAGCTGAGCAGCTCGTCGACGTCCGCGGCGATCACGTCGTCGGCGCGGGCGAGCACCTGGACGACGTCGCTGCGGCTGACCACGCCCACCAGGTGGCCGTCCTCGTCGACGACCGGCAGGCTCTTGACGGCCGTCGAGGTCATCACGTCGACGGCACGGGCGAGGTCGTCCTTGGCCCGCACGGACACGGGGTGGCGGGTGTAGACCTCCTCCACCGTCCGTGGCGGGAACACCGGCTCGGTCGAGACCGGCCGCTCCTGGGCCCGGGGGTCGGGAGCGACGACGTCACGGATCAGGTCGGCCTCGCTGACGACACCCTGCAGGCGGCCGGAGCCGTCCACGACGGGCATGCAGGTGATGCCGAACTCGGCCAGGCGCGAGAGCGCCTCCTTGACCGTGGTCGAGGGACGCACCGTCATCGGCTCCGGTGTCATCAGGTCCTGCACCAGCATCGTGCTCTCCCTCCGCGTTGGTCGTCTGCCGACGCCCTTCGCCGGTCTGCTCCCAGCCTCTTCGGTCGGCGCGTCGCACCCCAGGGACGAAGGTCCTCCGGACCGGGGGCCATCGACAGGCAACAGCGAGCGCGTCTCCACCTAGGTTGAGGGGTATGGAGGAGGCAGAGCGCGCGAGCGGGCAGATCACGGTCTACCTGCTCGACGACCACGAGCTGGTGCGCCGGGGCATCCGGGAGCTGCTGGAGAGCGAGGGCGACATCGTCGTCATCGGCGAGTCCGGCCTGGCTTCGGAGGCCGCCCGGCGGATCCCCGCGCTCCGTCCCGACGTCGCGATCCTCGACGGCCGGCTGCCCGACGGCTCGGGCATCGACGTGTGCCGCGAGGTGCGCTCGGTCGACCCCGGCATCGCCGCGCTCATCCTCACGTCGTACGACGACGACGAGGCGCTGTTCGCCGCGATCATGGCCGGTGCTGCCGGCTACATCCTCAAGCAGGTCAAGGGCACCGACTTCGTCGACACCGTCCGGCGCGTGGCGGCCGGTCAGTCGATGCTCGACCCGGCGGTCACCGCGCACGTCCTCGACCGGCTGCGAGCCGGGCCCCGGATGGACCCCTCGATCGAGCAGCTGACCGCGCAGGAGCAGCGCATCCTCGAGCTGATCGGCCAGGGGATGACCAACCGGCAGATCGCCGCCCACCTGTGCCTGGCCGAGAAGACCGTGAAGAACTACGTGTCCTCGATGCTCGCCAAGCTCGGGCTCGAGAGCCGCACCCAGGCGGCGATCTTCGCCACCAAGCACCTCGGCGTCTGAGCCGAGGCACCACCCCCGCGTCGACCCGGCCAGGCTCCGTGACCGGCCGGGTCGACCGGCGGGACGGCGCGCGTCAGCTGCCGTCGACGCCGTAGAGCCGTCGGCCGCTGACCTCGTGGACGTCCACGCGGACGAACAGCGAGCGCGTCCCGTTGGGCCACACCTCGAGGCCGATCAGCATGTCCGGGACGTCGCGAGACTCCACCAGCTCGGCCGTGCCGACCACGACCACGCTCCAACCGGCCCGGGTCGCGGGATCGATCTGGTCCACCTCGACCACGACCCGTTGGCCGCTGGCCTCGCGCGCGAACGTCGAGTCGCCCGTGGTGCGGAACCACACGGCTCCCGCGACCACCGTGTAGTTCACGGGGACCACGGCCGCGCCCTCGGCGCCGACCCACGCCACGCGGGCGATGTGGGCGGTCTCGAGCAGGTTCCAGCAGTCGTAGGACAGCAGCGTCGCCAGCCGGCCTTCGGAGTCCGGTCGTGTCGTCATCTGGGTCCCTTCGTCGCTCGGATCCGTGGCGGGGCCGCCTCGTGGTTCCCCCCACGCTCCCCCTTGTGATCCACGCCTCCCAGGACGTAGCGACCCCGTCTTGCAGGACCTTGGTCCTACCGGTGCCCGGAGTTGGTAGCGTCCTCGGTGAGCTGGATCTGAGAGGGAGGCTGGCATGCAGACGCCGCGGCACGCGGGGCCCGACGCCGACCCCGCACATCTCGGATCCGGGCTCGCCGAGACCGACTTCGACGACCTCCTGCGCGAGGTGCTGCTGCGCGTGCACGGCGTCCTCGACGACCGGGCGCGCTGGCGGCTGCTGCTCGACGCCGTCGTCACGATGGCGGCCGACCTCACGCTCGACCACCTGTTGCGGCGCATCGTCGAGATCGCGTCCGACCTCGCCGGCGCCCGGTACGCCGCGCTCGGGGTGCTCGGCGTCGGATCCGACCGTCGGCTGCAGACGTTCGTCACGCACGGCGTGACCCCCGAGCAGCACCGGGCGATCGGCGACCTGCCCACCGGCCACGGCCTCCTGGGTCTGATCATCGACCAGCCGACGCCGCTGCGCCTGCACGACATCGCCGAGCACCCCGAGTCCTACGGCTTCCCGCCCCACCACCCGCCGATGCGCTCCTTCCTCGGCGTGCCCGTGCGCATCCGCGAGAAGGTCTTCGGCAACCTCTACCTGACCGAGAAGGTCGGCGACGGGGACTTCACCGAGCAGGACGAGGCGATCGTCGTGGCGCTTGCCGCCGCGGCCGGTGTCGCGATCGAGAACGCCCGCCTCCACGAGGAGGCGGCGCGGCGCGAGCGCTGGCTCGAGGCGACCGCCGAGATCATCGCCCGGCTCGCCGGGCCGGGCGGCCACGAGGACGCCCTGCAGGTCATCGCCGACCACGCCCGGGAGCTCGCGGCCGCGGACGTGGCCTGGATCGTGGCCGGGCCCGACATCGAGGGCCTGCGGCTGCGGGTGGTGTCGGGGGAGCCCGCCGACGCCGAGCGGATGGACGGCGTCGACCTGTCGTCGTCGCTGACCAGCAGCGTGGTGCGCACCGGAACACCCGCGGCGGTCGAGGACATCTCCGCCGACCCGCGCGCGGTCAACGTGCCCCGGGCCCTGGGCTGGCCCCGGATCGGGCCGGCGATCATCGTCCCGCTCCGCGGCGCCGCCGGTGTCGAGGGCGTGCTGGCTCTGGGGTGGACACCCGAGCGGCTCGCGGACTTCCACGCGGTCGACCCGTCGCTGCCGGCCAGCTTCGCCGAGCAGGCGGCCCTCGCGCTCGAGGTGACGCGGGCGCGCGAGGACCGGCAGCGCCTCCTGCTCTTCGAGGACCGCGACCGGATCGGCCGCGACCTGCACGACCTCGTGATCCAGCGGCTGTTCGCGCTGGGCCTGAGCCTCCAGAGCACCGCCCGCAGCGAGAACCGTCCCGAGCTGACCGAGAAGCTCGACAGTGCGGTCGACGACCTGGACGCGACGATCCGCGACATCCGGCGCACGATCTTCGCGCTCGGGTCCGCCGAGAACGCCTCGGACATCCAGGCCGAGGTCACCCGGATGGTGGACCGGGCGGCCGGGACCCTCAAGTTCCGGCCCGCGCTGCGGTTCGAGGGCCCGGTCCGCACCCGCGTCGGCACCGACGTGGCGCCCGACGTGCTCGCCGTCTTGACCGAGGCGCTGTCCAACGCCGCCCGCCACGCGCACGCCCGTGCGGTCTCGGTGGAGCTGACGGCCACCGACGGCATCCGCCTGACCGTGACCGACAACGGGCAGGGGATGCCCGACGACGTGCCCCAGAGCGGGTTGTCGAACATGCGCCAGCGCGCCGAGCGGCGCGGCGGGAAGTGCACGATCACCTCCCGCCCCGGGGAGGGCACGACGATCGAGTGGTGGGTCCCGGCCTGACGCACGTCGACCCGCCCGAAACTTTCGGGCGGGTCGACGCGGTGGTCAGATGAACAGCAGCTGGGCGCCCTCGGTCTTCTCGATGAAGTCGGAGGCGCTGATGATGCCCTCCACCTCCTCGTAGAGGTCGGCCTCGGTCAGGTGCTGCATGTCCGCGGACATCCGGCACGCCCACAGGTGCCCGCCGGAGCCCACGATCTGCTCGAGGAACTCCGGTACGTCGGGCACGTCGAGGTCCGCGATCGCCTTGCGCATCTGGTGGGTGGCGATCGCGGTCATGCCGGGCAGGCCGCCGAGACCCTGGGGCATGTGCGTGGCCGGGTTGCCGAGCGGGGTGAACTTCAGGTCGGCCATGTGCTTGCGGTTGATGATGTCGAAGCCCCAGAACGTGAAGAACAGGTGGACCTCGACGCCTTCGCCGAGCGCCGCGTTGGCGAGGATCAGGCCGGGGTAGGCCATGTCGAGGCTGCCCTTGGAGCAGATGATGGCCAGCTTGCGCCCCGAGTCCTCGGTGTCGAAGGACGGGACGAGCGGGCGGGTCTCGGGGCTCATGTCAGTGGTCACGGCGTTCTCCTCACACGCAGCCGCGCGGCTTGGGCAGGCCCGCGACGTATGCCATCTTCTTGGCGGGCTTGACGGGGAAGAGCTCGAACAGCCGCTTGACCGGCACGTCCAGGCCGGTGCTCACCCGGCGCAGTGTCGGTGTCTCGCCGGTCTTGGCGTGCTCGGCGCGAAGGAAGCCGAGGACGGTCCAGTGCTCGCTCTCGAGGGTGACCCCGATCTGCTCGGCGAGCGCGACCGCGACCTCCTCGTTCCACTCGGTGGGGTCGGTCAGGAACCCCTCCTGGTCGACGGACAGGGTGTGGCCGCCGATCGTCGTCGTGCTCATCGGTCCTCCTTCGGTGTCGCCCCGCGTCAGGCGGGTGCGTGCTTGCCGGCCATGCTCATCGCGGCGGGGAGCGGGAGCGGCCGTCCCGGCAGCAGCACGTTCCAGTAGATCCACGGGAACGCCTGCTTGCCGAGGTGGTTGAGCCGGGACTCCTCGAGGAGTGCCATCGGCCCGACGTACGGGACCGGGAACCGCCCGGGCAGCGGCTCGACCTCGTAGTTGAAGTCGATCAGCAGCGCCTTGCCGTCGCCGCTCTCCACGAAGCAGTTCGCGTGCCCGTCGAACTCGTGGGTCATCGGCCGGCCGGCGATGTGGTCGAGGAAGTTGTCGACGAACACGTCGACGGCGAAGTGCGCGACGGAGCCCGCCTTCGACGTCGGGATGTCGGAGGCGTCGCCGAGCGCGAAGATGTCGTCGTGCCCGCGGGCCAGGAACGTCTTGGGATCGACCGGAACGTAGTTGAGGTCGTCGCCCAGGCCCGAACGGCCGACGAAGTCCGCGCCCATGTTGAGGGGGATCGTGACCAGCAGGTCGAAGGGCACGCTGCGGCCGTCGTAGGACTCCAGCGTCGCCGCCTCGTCGTCGACGCGCTCGACCACGAAGTCGTTCTCCACCACGATGTGGCGCTCCTCGAGGAGGTGTCCCAGTCGCTCGGCCGCGATCGGCCGGGTGAACGCCCCCGAGAGAGGAGTGACGAAGACGACCTCGACGGCGTCGCGCACGCCTCGCTCACGCAGCCACGACTCCGCCAGGAACGTGAACTCGAGCGGCGCCACCGGGCACTTGATCGGCATCTCGGTGATGTGCACGACCAGACGGCCGCGGTCGAAGTGCGCCAGCGCGTCGCGCAGCAGCGTCGCGCCCTCGAGCGTGTAGAACTCGTGGACCGAGCGGCGCCACAGCGCGCCGGTGACGCCCGGCGTCTCCTCCGGGCGCGGCGTGGTGCCGGTCGCGATCACCAGCTGCTCGTACTCCAGCACGGTCCCGTCCTGGAGCCGGACCTCGTTGCGCTCGGGGTCGACGACGTCGATCTCCCCGGTGATGAACCGCACGCCGTCGGCGATCTGGGCGTGCCGGGACCGGGTGATGCCGGTCGGGCTCACGGTGCCGAACGGCACCATCAGGTAGCCCGGCTGGTAGTGGTGGGCGTCGTCGCGGTCGACGACGGTGATGCGCCACAGCGTCGGGTCCAACCGACGGCGCAACTTGTTGACGATCATCGTCCCGGCGGTTCCTCCGCCGAGCACGAGCAGCTCCCGCATCCGACTCGCCTCCTCAGCTTGCTGCGGTGTCCGCGTTGCCGGCCTGCCAGCGGTGCGCGGCCTCGGCCACCTCCTGGGCCCACCTGGCCGCGCGGTCGAGCTCGCCCTCCACGAGCGGTCCCTTGACGTCGTGCACCAGGAACGGCGTCGGCCGGGACACCAGGTGGTAGCCGCGCCGGGCCAGGAGGTGGCACGCCCGGGTCGAGGCCGCCTTCGGCAGGCTGCGCACCTTGGTCACCCGCGTGTCGAACGCCGCGGCCGGCCGGCCGCGGGCCTCGTCGCGCGGACCCATCTGGGCGATCCACTCCCGGATCCCGGTGCTGGCCAGCTCGGGCCGCGCGCCCTGCCGGACGGCGTCCTGGCGGGTCGAGGGCCGGCTCAGCGAGAACGCGTGGGTCGGTGCGCCGAGGACCAGCAGGTCGAACGTGGCGTCGCGCGGCGTGGGCGCCTCGCGGACGTCCACGAGCTCGGTCTCGATGCCGGCCGCGCGCAGGCCGTCGGCGACGGCCGCGGCCACGCTCCGGGTGCACCCGAACATCGACTCGTAGACGAGCAGGGCCCGCAGGGACGCGGCGACCCGATCCGGCTCGGGCGTCGGGCTGGATTGAGTGCTCATCGCGTGGCTCCTGCCGACGGTGGTGTGCGTCTTTGCTCAATGTGACTCCGCCCCCGTCGGCTGGCACGGGCCGAGGGACCACCGGCCCTGGGTCATAGGTCCCTGTTGTCCGGGCCCGCGCGCGCGGAGATTGGCAGCAGGAGGAGTCGCGATGCTCGAGACCTTGCCCCGGAAGATCCTGCTGGGCGTCGGTGACGAGGACGTCGAGGGTGCGCTCTCGTACGCCGTCGCCGAGGCGCGACGCCGGTCGGTCGGGGTGCACCTGCTGCACGTCGTACCCGGTCTGACCGTCGGCGGCGACCCGACCGCGATGGTGATCGAGGGTGACTCGCTCGCCGCCCAGGGCGGCAGGACCATCGGCGCCGTGGCCGGCCGGCTCGAGCACGAGCTCGGCGACCTGCCGGTCAGCACGGAACTGCACAGCGGACCGGTCGTCACCGCGCTCACCGGCGCCAGCCGGCACGCGGGGGTCGTGGTGCTTCAGCGGCAGCGGATGGGTCGGCCGGGCCGGATCCCGACCCTGTCGGTCACCAACGGGGTGGCCGCCCACGCGCACGTGCCCGTGGTCGCGGTCCCGGCGGGCTGGCATCCGGACGCCGTGCGCGACCGCACCGTCGTCGCCGGGCTCGGTGACGTCGAGGTGTCCCCGGAGGTCGTGCGCACCGCGCTGGAGGAGGCGGCGCGCCGCGGCGGGAGCCTTCGCCTGGTGCACGCCTGGCACCACACCGACGCCTACGACGACGTCGTGTCCGCCGGAGCCGCCGGCGCGGCGCACGAGGAACGGGTACGTCGAGACCTCGACGCGGCCCTCGCGCCGCTGCTCGCCGAGCACCCCGACGTCCCCGTCGAGGTGATCGCGACCCGCGACCGCCCGGCCGACGCGCTGGTCGCGCAGTCGAGGACCGCGGGCGTGGTCGTGCTGGGCCGGCACCGCTCCTCGATCCCGTGGGGGCCGCACCTGGGTTCGGTCGTCCGCGCGGTCCTGCGCGAGTCGGCGTGCCCGGTGCTCGTGGTCGATCCCGCCCCGGCCGAGACCGAGTAGGACCTCGCTCTCGGCGCGGGTCCGGCGCTCGTCCGGCTCGCAGGGCCGAAGGGCCCGGGTCGGGCGGGCGCTCGGCCCTGCTGTCCCGCTCGCCCCGCGGCAACGATGAGAGGGACGGAACGACCGTCAGGTTCGCCAGAGCCGAACACAGGGAGGTCAGGACATGACCACTCAGCCGCGCCCCGTGGTCATCGGAGTCGATGGGACCGACGCGAACGCCGGCGCCTTGCGCTACGGCGTCGAGGAGGCCAGGCGGACCGGAGCGACGGTCAAGCTCGTCCACGTCGTGCCCGACTACGTCCCGATCTCGCCGATGATGCCGCTCACGCCCTCGGAGCTGACCGAGACCGGCACCGCGGTGCTCACGCACGCGGAGGCCCAGGTCCGCGAGATGGCCCCCGACGTGGTGGTCGAGGGGTGGCTGCACCACGGCACGCGGCCGGTGCAGCTCGCGAACGCCGCCGAGCACGCCCAGGTGATCGTGGTCGGCCGCGACAACCGGCCGCTGCTCGAGCGGCTGCTGCGCGGTGACACCGCGGCGGGGGTCGCGGCCCGGGCCTCGGTGCCGATGGTGCTGGTGCCGGCGGACTGGACGCCGGGCCCCGCCCGCGGCGTCGTCCTGGTCGGCGTGAAGTCGCCCTCTCACTCCGCGGCGCTGCTCGGCGACGCGATGGCGCTCGCGGCCGAGCGCAACGCCAAGCTCGTGGTCGTGCACGCCTGGAAGCTGCCGAGCGGGTACGACGACATCATCGAGTCCCGCGTGGCCGCCGATGACTGGCGGCGGCAGTCCATCGAGGAGATGGAGGCGCTGCTCAAGGACTGGCGGCTCTCCTTCCCCGGTGTCGAGGTCGAGATCCGCGTCGTCCACGACCACCCCAGCTTCGCGCTCGTCGAGGGCTCGACCGAGGCCGACGTCGTCGTCCTGGTACGCCGGGCCCACGGCGTACCCGCCGCCACCCACCTGGGCGGGACCGCGCGTGCCGTGCTGCGCTCGGCGCACTGCCCCGTGCGGGTGGTGCCCCCGGACGCCGTCGGCCCGGTGCCGGGCCTGGTGCTCGAGCAGGCCGGGGCGATCCGGAAGTGAACCCGCGGGCGGACGCCCACGGGCTGACCGCCGCGGAGGCGGCCGAGCGGCTGCGCGAGCAGGGTCCGAACCTGCCGCCGCGAGCCCGGCCACGGCGGCTCGTGGGCCGGGTGTTCGATCAGCTGCGCGACCCGATGATCCTGCTGCTGCTGGGTGCCTTCGTCGTCATCATCGCCCTGGGCGACGTCGCCGACGCCTCGATCATCGCGGCCGTCGTCGTGCTCAACACCACGATCGGCGTCGTGCAGGAGGTGCGGGCCGCGAACGCGCTCGCGGCGCTGGACCGGATGGCCGCGCCGTGGGCGACCGTGCGGCGTGACGGCCAGCTGACACGGATCCCCGCGCCCGACGTCGTGACCGGCGACCTGGTGCGGCTCGAGGCCGGCGACGTCGTCCCCGCGGACGGGGAGATCGTCGAGGCCGCGGGTCTCCAGGTCGACGAGTCGGCGATGACGGGGGAGTCGGTGCCGGTGACCCGGGGTGCGGGCGAGGAGCTGCTCGCAGGGACGGTGCTGACCCGGGGTCGCGGCTTCGCCGTCGTCACCCGCACCGGCGCGACGAGCGGGCTCGGCAGCATCGCGGCCCAGATCGCCTCCGCCGGCGTGCGGCCGACCCCGCTGCAGCTGCGGCTCGCCCGGCTCTCGCGCCAGCTGGTGGTCCTGACCGTCGGGGTGGCGCTGCTCGTGCTGGTCCTCGGCCTGCTGCGTGGCGAGCCGCTCGACGACATGATCATCCTCTCGGTGAGCCTCGCGGTCGCCGCGATCCCGGAGTCGCTCCCGGCGGTCGTGACGATCGCCCTCGCGCTGGGCGCCTACCGGATGGCGCGCCGGTCCGCCCTGGTACGCCGGCTGCCGGCGGTCGAGACGCTGGGGTCGGTCACCGTGCTCGCCTCGGACAAGACGGGCACGCTCACCGAGGGCCGGATGGTGGTGCAGGAGCTCTGGTCCCTGCACGGGACGTGGCGGGTGACCGGGCACGGGTACGACGTGGCCGGGGAGCTGGTGGCGCGCGACGACGGCGTCGTACCCGAGGAGCTCGACGCGCTCGCCCGCGACCTGGTGCTCTGCAACGACGCCCGGATCAACGGTCCGCACGACGGGGTCTGGGACATCGTCGGCGACCCGATGGAGGCCGCGTTGCTGGTCGCCGCCGCGAAGCACGACAGGGGCGCACTGGACGCGTCCGCGGTGTGGGAGCGCGTCGACGAGACGCCGTTCGACAGCGAGACCAAGCGGATGACCACCGTGCACCGTTCGGGAGACGGCTGGCTGGTGGTCTGCAAGGGGGCGCCCGAGGCCGTGATCGGCCTGCTGGGCGACCGCGACGTCGCGGCCGCGGCGCAGTCGGCGGCCACGCGGCTGGCCGAGCGGGGGTTCCGGGTGCTCGCGGTCGCGGACCGGACGGCCGTCACGCGCCCCGACGATCCCGACGGAGGCCTGGTGCTGCGTGGGCTGGCAGCGCTCGCGGACCCGGCGCGTGAGACCGCCGAGGAGGTCGTCCGCGCCTGCCGGGACGCCGGCATCCGCACGGTGATGATCACCGGCGACCACCCGGCGACCGCGCGCGCGATCGCGGACGAGCTGACGCTGACCCGCGAGGGCCCCGAGCTCGCCGAAGGGCCGGAGGTGGGACGCGGCGAGCACGCGGACCGGGTCGACCGGATCGGGGTCTACGCGCGGGTGCGTCCCGAGCACAAGGTGCACATCGTCGACGCCTGGCAGCGGCGCGGTGACGTCGTCGCGATGACCGGTGACGGCGTCAACGACGCCCCCGCGTTGCGGCGCGCCGACATCGGGATCGCGATGGGCGATCGCGGCACGGAGGTGGCGCGGCAGGCGGCCGACCTGGTGCTGGCCGACGACGATCTCCGCACGGTCGTCGTGGCTGTCGGCGAGGGCCGGCGCATCTACGGCAACATCCGGCGGTTCCTGCGCTACGGGCTGTCCGGCGGCTTCGCCGAGGTGGCGGTGCTCGTCGCCGGCCCGTTCGTCGGCATCCCGATCCCGCTGGGCCCCGGGCAGATCCTGTGGATCAACATGATCACCCACGGGCTCCCGGGTGTGGCGTTCGGTGGGGAGCCGCCGGACCCCGCCGACATGAAGCGCCCCTCGCCCTCGCCGGAGAAGTCAGTGCTGGGTCAGGGCCTGCTCCGGCAGATCCTCGTCGCGGGCTCGCTCATCGGGCTCGTCGCGCTGGTCGCCGGGCTGCTGGCCCCCGACTCGCACCGGCAGACGTGGGTGTTCCTCACGCTGGGGCTCGCCCAGCTCGGGGTGGCGCTGTCGCTGCGTGCTCCGCGGCACGGGCTCCAGTGGCGCTCGCGTGGCCTCGAGGCCGCCGTGCTGATCGCGGCGGCGCTGCAGGTGGCCGCCGTGCTCTGGTCGCCGCTGCGCGACCTGCTGAAGACCGACACCGTGCCGCTGGACGACGCGCTGCTGGTGCTCGCGCTGAGCGTGGCGCCGGGGCTGGTCCTCGGGGTATGGCAGCGGATCGTGGATCGCCGGGACGGCCCGGCCGAGGATGCGGCCGAGGGCCCGGCCGGGGAACCCGTCGGGGAGCCGGTCACTGACCGGGAGAGTTCAGCCACCGGCCGGTGATCTCGTCGGCGTCGACGACGACCGTCGCGGGCCGCGGGCCGCGCGGCCAGGGCTCGGGGAGGGTCCCGTCGTCGGGCTCGCCGTACCGCACCTCGGCGCGGCCGCGGACGAGCACGCTCCACCCGCTGCGCGTCGGCTCGTCGACCCGGTCGACCTCGAAGGCCACCCGCTCGCCGTCGGCCTCCTGCACCATCGACGAGTACGCCGTGGTGCGGATCTTGATGGCGCGGCCGTTGACGGCGAAGTTGACCGGCACGACCACCGGGCCGTGGGGGGACGTCCACGCGATCCGGCCGACCGGGGTGGTGGTGATCAGCTCCCAGCACTCGTCGGTCGAGAGATCCGTCAGCTGTCCGTGGGCTGCCTGGTCCATGTCTCCTCCGGTCTCGCCTCGGGGCAGGTAGTCCGAGTAAACCCGACGGAGGAAACCAGACGAACCTGGTCCGATGCTCGGGTACCACGACCCACCGGCCCGAGGACCTACGTCTCTCCCCGGGCCGCGATCCCTCGGAGCATGGTGGGGGCAGAGCACGGAGGAGGTCGGTCGTGGACGAGATCGAGATCGGTGTCCTGGTGGCGGTGGGTCCCGACGGCATCGGGGACGGCGCCCTCGAGGCGGCTGCCGCCGAGGCCGTGCGCCTGGGCCTCGGGATCGAGCTGCTGCACGTCGTCCACTCGCTGGTGCCGGTGGTGCCGGAGCGGCTCGACGCCGATCGCCAGGTCGAACGGGCCCTGACGACGGTCGGGCGCGCCGCGCTCGCCGATGCCGAGGAGCGGTTGCGGGTGGTGGTCGAGGACCGGGTGCCCGTCCGCACGCAGATCGTGTTCGGGCCGGTGCCGCGCACGATCGTCGAGCACGGCAACCGGGCCCGGTCGATCCTGCTCGAGGTCCGCGACGCCGGGCCCGTGGAGCGGCTGGTCACCCGCTCGATCTCCAGCGCCGTGGCCGCCCACGCCGAGGTCCCGGTCCTGGTCGTCCCACCGTCCTGGACGGTCCGGGTCGCCGACGACCTGCCGGTCACCGTCGGGCTCGAGGCCGCCGCCGACGCCGCGGAGGAGATCCCTCCGGCCCTGGACCTCGCCCGGGCGACCGGCCGGCCGCTGGTCGTCCTGCACGCGGCGTGGCTCGCGGAGCCCTACCAGGCGGTGGCGTTCACCAGCTATCCGCGCCAGCAGTGGCTCGAGGACGTCCGGCAGGAGCTCCGCACCGCCCTCGCCGAGCTCGCCACCGACGTCGACGTCACCCTCGACGTCCGGTGGGCGCGCCCGGTCGAAGGGCTCGTGAAGGCCACCCAGCGCTCCTCGGTCCTCGTCTTGAGCCGCCGGCGCGCCAAGCACCCGCTCGCCGCGCACCTCGGCCCGATCACCCGCGGCGTCCTGCACCACGCCGAGTGCCCCGTCCTGGTGGTCGACCGGGCGCACTGACGGCCGCTCGCGACTCCGACCGAGCCGCTGACGTCGGTGGTGGCGGTGGCGGTCGGCGAGGTGACGTGGTCGCCGTTCGCTGTGGTTGCGCAGGCGTGGTCGTCGTCGGCGCTCGGCGTGCGGTGGTCTGGGGTGGTCGTGCTGTGGTCACCGTCGAAGGCGAGGGGGTCGGGTGGCGGGTCGTTCTGGGCAGGCCTGGCGCACGGTGGTTGAGGAAGGCGCGCTGGCGCCTGTCTCGAAACCACCGCCTCGGGGTGGGATCACCGGCCCCAGGCATGGGTGTGGCCCCGCCGACGGTGCCGGCGGGGTCGGGTGCTCAGGTATGTCGTGTGTAGGTGCGGCCGTGGGGGCTGGTCCAGGTGAACAGCCGGTGTCCGGTCCGTTCGAGGCGCCATCCGCCGTGCGTTTTCAGGCGATGGTGGAATCTGCAGGCGGGCACGAGATTGCACGAGCAGGTGGGGCCGCCCTGGTCCCAGGGGATGACGTGGTCGAGGTCGCAGGACCGCGATGGTCTCGTGCAGCCCGGGAACACACACGTCGGATGGGTCAGAGTCACCTGTTCGCGCAGGCGGGGTGAGGGCGTGTAGCCGGGCACCTCGAGGTGCTCGCCCAGGTCGACAACGGGGCGGAGGCTGACGGGGCCGGTGGCGGTGGCGCACCAGCCCTCGACCTGGCCGACGAGCACGTGGGAGCGGGTGTTCCCCACACCGGCCAGGGCTTCCTCGGAGAGGTGGGCGTAGATCGTCAGCTGACGGCGTGGGCGTCGCGGCTGCTGGGTCTCGCCGAGGTCGAGGGGCAGGTCGCCGCGGGCCAGCGCCCCGGCGGCCATCGCCCGGCGCACGTCCAGCGTCTCAGCGCAGCCGAGGTCGGCCAGCTGCTGCGCCCCGACCGTGAGGGCGTGGTCGAGGTCGAGGGCGTCGGCGAGGTCGAGCTCACCGCGCACGGTGGTGGTGCCCTCCAGGGAGGGGTTGTGGGTGTCGACGTCGAAGAACCGGCCCTCGGCGGCCAGCAGCCGGCGGTGTTCGGCCTCGATGGGGTCGAACGTGGCGCGGGCGGCCTCCACGGTGCGCTCGAGCTGCGCCCAGGTGAGCCGGTGCGCGATCGGGGCGAGGTGCCGGTCCACGTGCTCGGCGCCCTCGAGGGGGAGCGACATCGTCTGGCGGGCGATCTTGCGGGCCCGCCACACCGCCACCTCGCCGGCCAGCACCCGCTCCCACAGCCGCGGGAGGCGGTAACGGACCTCGACCGCGTCCCCGGGGTAGTCACGTCCCGCGTCGGTGGACATGCCCACGGCGAGGGCGAAGTCGGCGACACAGAACTCCGCCACCAGCGGCGCCCCGGGGCCGGCGATCGCCAGCTCCCCCTCGGTCCCCTCGACGGTGGCGATGTCGGCGACCGACTCGATCGGATGCATGATCGCCCACTCCACCGCGAGCCGGAACCTCGCGATCTCGGCGTCGATGAGCACCGCCTGGGTGGTCTCCAGGGCAGCCAGGACCCCGCCGGGACCATCCAGGTCCGGGCCCGGGTCCGGGTGCGTGAGCGGGAGGGCTGCCATGGATCCATCCCAGCACTCGGCACCGACATCGCAGCCCCGGAATCGGCTTGTTCCACAGGGCTCAGACGACTTCGAAAGCAAAATCTTCCGGAGTCGCTGGGTGGGTGATGTCGTTAGCCGGAATCCCGGGTCGACGACGGTGACCACAAGCACGTCCACCACCGGCGACCGTCAGGTCCGTGACCGCGGTGACCACCTCGCGCTCGACCACAGCGGACGGTGACCACGTCCCCCGTCCTTCAACCACCGCAACCACCGGCGACCCGCAGGCCGAAGCACAGTCGGCGGCGGTCCCGATACGCAGCCGCTCGTTCCTCGCGACGGCGAGAGAGACCACCGAACGCGGTGACCACCTCGCGCGCAACCCCAGCGGACGGCGACCACGTCCCCCGTCAAAGCAACCCCGACCCGAGACCACCCGCAGGCCGGAGCACAGTCGGTGAGCGAGACCACCGCTGGGCCGAAGGACCCTGCCGCGTGGTGACCGTCGGGAGAACACTGGGGTGAGGGATGAGGAGGCCCGCGATGAGCAGTTCCGTCCTGACGTTCCTGGGCGCGGCCGAGTCGGTGACCGGCAGCAAGTTCCTGATCGACACCGGCGCGTCGCGGACCCTGGTCGACGCGGGCCTCTACCAGGGCCTGGCCGAGCTGCGGCGGCGCAACTGGGATCCGTTCCCTGTGCCGGCGGGCGGCATCGGGGCGGTCGTGGTGTCGCACGCGCACCTCGACCACTGCGGGTTCTTGCCACGGCTGGTCAAGGAGGGCTTCGACGGCCCGATCATCTGCTCGCCCGACACCGCTGAGCTGGTGGCGATCGTGCTGCGCGACAGCGCGCACCTGCAGGAGGAGGACGCCCGGCAGGCCAACGTCGGCGGCTACACCAAGCACCACCCCGCCCTCCCTCTCTACGACCTCGAGGACGTCGAGCGCACGCTGCCGCTGCTGGTGCCGACGGAGTTCGGCACGACCGTCGACCTCGCGCCCGACGCGCGCGTGAGGCTGCGGCCCGCCGGTCACATCCTGGGCTCTTCGACGGTGCTCGTGGAGAGCGCGGGGAGCCGGACCCTGTTCAGTGGCGACCTCGGACGCGGCGAGCACCCGATCCTGCGCGCACCCGACGACCCGCCCGCGGCCGACACGATCGTCGTGGAGTCGACGTACGGCGACCGCCGGCACCCCGACCGGGACCCCGACCTGCTGGCCTCGGTGCTGCGCCGCACGATCAGCCGGGGCGGCACGGTGCTGGTGCCGGCGTTCGCGGTGGACCGCACCGAGCTGGTGCTCCTCGAGCTGCACCGGCTGATGTCGGAGGGAACGGTGCCGCGGGTCCCGGTCTACCTCGACAGCCCGATGGCGCTGCGGGCACTGGCCGTCTACCGCGAGGCGCTGGACTCCGGGTCGGCCCAGCTGCGCCCCGACCTCGACCGGGTCCGCGCCGCGCTGCACGCGATGCAGGTGCAGGCGGTGCCGGACGCGGCCGGCTCGATGCGGCTCAACCGGCCCGACCACCCCTGCATCGTGGTGTCGGCGTCGGGCATGGCGACCGGCGGGCGGGTCGTGCACCACCTGGCGCACCAGCTGCCGGACCCGCGCAACAGCGTGGTGTTCACCGGCTACCAGGCCGTCGGGACCCGTGGACGCCAGCTGCTCGACGGCGTCCGCCAGCTCAAGATGTACGGGCGGTACGTGCCGGTGCGCGCCGAGATCGTCGACGTACCGCACTTCTCCGTGCACGCCGACGCCGACGAGGTCGTCGCCTGGCTGGCGCGCGCACCCGAGGCGCCGCAGGTCGCGTACGTCGTCCACGGCGAGCCGTCCGCGTCGCACGCCCTGGCCACCCGGATCCGCGACGACCTCGGCTGGTGCACGGTGGTGCCGCGGCTCGGCGAGCGGGTCCGGCTGGACTGATCGCGCCCGATCGTGACCGTCGGCCGGCGGCCAGGGACCTTGGGCCCTGACTTTCGGACGGCCGGGCGGGTGTGCTTGACCCAGCAAGGCGACGCAACGGACGGAGGCGGCAGATGACAGAGCAGCAGCTGAGCGAGGACCAGCCGATGGTGGAGCTCACCGTCGAGGAGTGCTGGGACCTGCTCGCGGGCGCCGAGGTCGGACGCCTGGCCTACCGCCTGGTGGACGAGATCCACCTGGTGCCGATCAACTACGCCGTCGAGGACCGGGTCATCCTGTTCCGCACCGCGGCCGGCAACAAGCTGCTCGCGGCCGAGATGGAGTCCGAGGTCGCCTTCGAGATCGACTGGGTCGGCGAGGACAGCGCCTGGTCGGTGCTCGCGCGGGGGCACCTGCGTCACCTCGACGAGTCCGAGGAGGACCGGCTCTCCGACCTCCAGAAGCACCCGTGGGTGCCGTCGCTGAAGTACGACCACGTCGCGCTCGCGCCCGCCGTCGTCACCGGACGCCGGTTCCTGCTCTCGCGCGACTGACCCCGAGCCGGCCGGCCGTCAGGCCGGCCGCTCCATCTCCGGGCGGTAGCTGCCGTAGCGCGCGGCCCCGTTGAGCGCCGCGCGGTCGAGCAGGGCGGCCTGCGCCGCCTCCCGGTGGGCGGGGTCGCCGCGCCACGCCTCGAGCACGGGCGCCTGCAGGGCCCGGCCGAAGGAGAAGCTCAGCTGCCACGGCTGCGAGCCGTGCCGGTTGATCGCGTCCAGCCGGGCGGTCGCCTCCCGGTCGCTCTGGCCGCCGGAGAGGAACACGATGCCGGGTACGGCGACCGGCACCGACTCCCGCATCACCGTGACGGTCCGCGCGGCGACCGTCTCGTCATCCACCTCGTCGGGGCACTCGGTGCCCGGCAGCACCATGTTGGGCTTGAGCAGCGTGCCCTCGAGCAGCACCCGGTGCTCGGCGAGCTGGTCGTAGACCGCCCACAGCACCGCCACGGTCACCTCCGCACAGCGGTCGATCCCGTGCGGGCCGTCCATGAGCACCTCGGGCTCGACGATCGGCGCGAGCCCGGCCTCCTGGGCGAGCGCCGCGTAGCGGGCCAGCGCGTGGGCGTTGGTCTCGATGCAGGTCCGCGCCGGCCGGCCCTCACCGATCCCGATGACCGCCCGCCACTTCGCGAACCGGGCACCGAGGTCGGCGTACTCGGCGAACCGGCGGCGCAGCCCGTCGAGCCCCTCGGTCACCACCTCGCCGGGGAACCCGGCCAGCGGGGAGGTGCCGGCGTCGACCTTGAT
>NZ_DASWVI010000282.1:0-1722 GCF_036401255.1 Nocardioides sp.
CGGCCGCCCGCTGGGCCACCTCGGCGGCCGAGGGGCGATCCGCGGGCTCCCGGGCCAGCATCGAGCCGACCAGCGCGCGCAGTGGCGCGGGCACCGACTCAGGCAGCGGCGGGGCGTCCTCGTGCAGGCGGGCGAGCACCGTGGCGGCCTGGGTGTCGCGGTGGAACGGCGACGAGGCGCTGAGGCTCTGGTGTGCCACCACGCCGAGGCCGAAGACGTCCGAGGCGGACGTCGCGCGCTGGCCGCGGACCTGCTCGGGGCTGAGGTAGTCGGCGCTGCCGATGATCAGGCCGGTCTCGGTGAGCGGCTCCATCTCGTCCGAACGGGCGACGCCGAAGTCGAGCAGCACCGCCCGGCCCTCGGGCGTCATGAGGATGTTCGACGGCTTGAGGTCGCGGTGCACGATGCCGGCGCCGTGCGCGGCGTCCAGGGCCCGCGCGACGTCGGCGACCAGGGCGGCCACCCGGTCGGCCGGCAGCGGGCCCCTCTCGCGCAGCACCTGGGACAGCGGCGTGCCCTCGACGAGCTGCATCACGACGTACGGCGACGGCCCGTCGGCGCCCGGCTCCTCCCCGTAGTCGAAGACCTGGACGATCCCGGGATGGCGCAGCGTGCCCGCGAGTCGTGCCTCGGCGCGGAGGCGCTCGCGGGTGACCTCGTCGACCTCACGCCCCTCGTGGAGCATCTTGACGGCCACCGGGCGGTCGAGTCGGGTGTCGTGCGCACGGTGGACGGCCCCCATCCCGCCCGCGCCGATCCGCTCGACCAGCCGGTACCGGCCGCCGAGGAGCTCACGTGTGTCCACGCGCGGGCGGTACCCACCCGGTCGCACGCCGAACCGTCCCGGAGAGTTCCGCGGTCGTTTCCTTGCCACCGTCGCGCCCGGCGGCGAGGGTCGTCGTACCACCATCGACCAGACCGTCTCGGGAGTCCTCATGGTTCGTCGTCCCCTGCCCACCCTCGGCCTGCTCCTGCTGTACGTCTGGCTGATCGCCACCGTGCTGGTCGCGACGCCCGCGCCGGCCCAGGCCGCCGGGTACTCCGCCTCGCTCACCCAGGCCATCGCCGACCTGCCGACCGCGGCCGAGTCGCGCAGCGGCTACTCCCGCGACCTGTTCCGGCACTGGGTCGACGCCGACGGCGACGGGTGCGACACCCGCGACGAGGTGCTGATCGCCGAGGCCGAGGAGGCGCCGACGGTCGGCGCGAGCTGCGCGCTCTCCGGCGGCCGGTGGTACTCCTACTACGACGGCGTGTCCCAGACCTCCGCCTCGGCACTCGACATCGACCACCTGGTGCCCCTGGCCGAGGCGTGGGACTCCGGCGCCGGCTCGTGGTCCAACGCCACGCGGCAGGCCTACGCCAACGACCTCGGCGACTACCGCACCCTGGTCGGCGTCACCTCCTCGGTGAACCGGTCGAAGGGCGACCAGGACGTCGCGGAGTGGCTGCCGGCCCAGCAGCAGTGCCGCTACCTGCGGGAGTGGGTGGCGGTCAAGCACCGCTGGCGGCTCTCGGTGGACAGCGCGGAGAAGAGCGCGATGACCTCGCTGGCCTCCGGCTGCACCAACAGCACGATCACGGTGACGCTCGCGCGCTGATCGGCCCGTTCGTCGTCCACAGGGCGGCGTGCGGCGGCGTTCTCCCCAGGGCACCAGCGATGTGGCCGGGACCGTCCGTCCGCGCTCCTAGCGTCGCTCGTACGTCGGATCCGCCGGCGTC
>NZ_DASWVI010000283.1:0-19417 GCF_036401255.1 Nocardioides sp.
AGCGCCAGGGTCACCGCCAGAAGTACACCCAGGTCAAGGTCACCGACATCTCCCTCTGAGCACCGCTCGAGCACCCGAGAAGGACACGAAATGGCACACAAGAAGGGCGCGGCGTCCACCAAGAACGGCCGCGACTCCAACGCGCAGCGGCTCGGCGTCAAGCGGTACGGCGGCCAGGTCGTCAACGCCGGCGAGATCATCGTGCGCCAGCGGGGCACCCACTTCCACCCGGGCAGCGGCGTCGGCCGCGGCGGTGACGACACCCTGTTCGCGCTGGTCCCCGGTGCCGTCGAGTTCGGCACGCGTCGTGGCCGTCGCGTCGTGAACGTCGTCCCGGGCGAGTGACCTGACGCTCGCACCCAGGATCCACCTCAGCACGGGCGTCCCTGACGGGGCGCCCGTTCTGCATTTGCGGCAGATTCCTCCCAGAGGCTCCTCGTAGAGAGTAGGCACCATGGCAGTCCCGACCTTCGTCGACCGGGTGACGCTGCACGTCAGCGCCGGCCGCGGCGGCAACGGTGTGGCCTCGGTGCACCGCGAGAAGTTCAAGCCCCTCGGGGGCCCCGACGGCGGCAACGGCGGCCCGGGTGGCTCGGTGATCCTCCGGGTCGACCCGGACGTGACGACGCTGCTCGACTACCACCACAGCCCCAAGCGGCGCGCCGAGCACGGCGGCCACGGCGCCGGCGCCCACCGCAACGGCGCCCACGGCGCCGACCTGGTGCTGCCGGTGCCCGACGGCACGGTGGTGACCGACCGGCAGGGGCACCTCCTGGCGGACCTGGTCGGGCCCGGCACCGAGCTCGTCGTCGCCCAGGGCGGTCGGGGCGGACTGGGCAACGCCGCGCTCGCGTCGGCCAAGCGCAAGGCGCCCGGCTTCGCACTGCTCGGCGAGCCGGGCGACGAGCTGGAGATCGTGCTCGAGCTCAAGGTCGTCGCCGACATCGGCCTCGTCGGCTTCCCGAGCGCCGGCAAGTCCAGCCTGATCGCCGCGATCTCCCGCGCCCGGCCCAAGATCGCGGACTACCCGTTCACCACGCTGGTGCCCAACCTCGGCGTCGTGTCCGCCGGCGACACGACGTTCACCGTCGCCGACGTGCCGGGCCTCATCGAGGGCGCCAGCGAGGGCCGCGGGCTGGGCCACGACTTCCTGCGCCACATCGAGCGCTGCGCCGCGATCGTCCACGTGGTCGACACGGCCAGCATCGAGCCCGGCCGCAACCCGGTCGACGACCTCGACGTCATCGAGAACGAGCTGACGCGGTACGGCGGCCTCGAGGACCGGCCCCGTCTCGTGGCCTTGAACAAGGTCGACGTCCCGGACGGCCGCGACATCGCCGGGTTCGTCGTCGAGGAGCTGCGCGAGCGCGGCCTGCGGGTCTTCGAGGTGTCCGCCGCCTCCGGGGAGGGCCTGCGCGAGCTCACGTTCGCGATGGCCGGCATCGTCGAGGCGGCGCGCGCCGCCAAGCCCGTGGTCGAGGCGACGCGGATCGTGCTGCGGCCGCCGTCGGCCGACGGCAGCGACACGTTCACGGTCACCGAGACCGCCGACGGGTGGCAGGTCCGCGGCGAGAAGCCCGAGCGCTGGGTCCGGCAGACCGACTTCAGCAACGACGAGGCGGTGGGCTTCCTCGCCGACCGGCTCAACCGGCTCGGCGTCGAGACGCGGCTGGCGGAGCTGGGCGCCCAGGAGGGCGACGCCGTGCTGATCGGCGACCCCGACAACGCGGTCGTCTTCGACTTCAAGCCCGGCCTCGACGCCGCCGCGGAGATCCTCAGCCGGCGCGGCGAGGACCAGCGCTTCGACGAGTCGAGGCCGGCCGCCCGCCGCCGGCGGGCGATCGAGGAGGCGATGGGCGACCGGGCCGAGGGCGAGACGCGCGCGGACGTGGCGCGTCGTCTGGACCGTCCTGAGACCCACGGCCCGCAGTCCTACGAGATCGGCGGCGCCGACGACCCCGACTGGGCGGAGGAGGATCCCGGCCGATGACGTCCGCACCGCGTCGGGAGGTCACCGCGGCCAAGCGCATCGTCGTCAAGGTCGGGTCCTCCTCGCTCACCACCGCCGCCGGCGGCATCGACCCCGGCCGCGTCCGGGACCTCGTCGACGTGCTCGCGAAGCTCCGCGCCGGCGGCACCGAGGTCGTGCTGGTCTCGTCGGGGGCGATCGCCGCCGGGCTCGCCCCGCTGGGTCTGCGCCGCCGGCCGCGGTCGCTGCCGGCCCAGCAGGCGGCCGCCTCGGTCGGCCAGGGCCTGCTCGTGCACCGCTACACCGAGGAGCTCGCCCGGCACGGCGTGATCGCCGGCCAGGTGCTGCTCACCGTCGACGACGTCACCCGGCGCTCGCACTACCGCAACGCCTACCAGACCTTCGCCAAGCTGCTCGAGCTCGGCGTGCTGCCGATCGTCAACGAGAACGACACGGTCGCGACCAGTGAGATCCGCTTCGGCGACAACGACCGCCTCGCCGCGCTGGTCGCGCACCTCGTGCACGCCGACCTGCTGGTGCTGCTCTCCGACGTCGACGGTCTCTACGACGCCGACCCGACCCACCCGGACAGCTCGCTGCTGCCCGAGGTGATGTCGGTCGACGACCTCGACGCCGTGCGCGTCGGCAAGGCCGGCGCCTCGGGCGTCGGCACCGGCGGGATGCAGACCAAGGTCGACGCCGCCCGGATCGCCACCGGCGCCGGCATCCCGGTCGTGCTCACCGCCACCGACCGCGCCCCGGCGGCGCTGGCGGGGGAGCGGGTCGGCACGCTGTTCCACCCGACGGGCCGGCGCCGCCCCACCCGGCTGCTCTGGCTCGCCCACGCCACCGAGCCGAAGGGCACGCTGGTGCTCGACGCGGGTGCCGTGAAGGCCGTGGTCGAGCGGCGCGCATCGCTGCTGGCCGCGGGGATCACCGCGGTCGAGGGCACCTTCCACGCCGGTGAGCCGATCGACCTCGCCGCCCCCGACGGCACGCCGGTCGCGCGCGGGCTGGTCAACTTCGACGCCGAGGAGCTGCCGGCCCTGCTCGGGCGCTCCTCACGCGACCTCAAGCGCGAGCTCGGCGCGGAGTACGAGCGCGAGGTCGTCCACCGCGACGACCTGGTGCTGCTCTGACCGCCAGCCGGACGCAGGGCTACCGGCGGGTGTAACAGGGGGTTGCACCCCCGTTTGCCGGACCGTTATCGTCCCGATCACGTTCGCGCCCGGGAGGGGCGCGATTCTCGGGAGGAGTCCGCATGTCCATGCCCCTGTCTGTCCCCAGGTCCCTGTCCGCCCGCCTCGGGGCGTTCGGCGCCTCGGCCGCGCTGGTCGCCGGCGCCGTCGTCGCGACCGCCCCGGCCGCCGAGGCCGAGCCGGTGTCGCTGAAGAGCAGCTACACCTGCACGACCGCGCTCGGCGACCAGACGATGGCGGTGACGGTCAAGATCGACCTGCCGACCAAGGTCAGGCGCAACAAGGCGGTGGCCAGCCGTCCGGTGAAGATGAAGGTCGTGGTGCCGGAGTCGCTGGTCACCCCGATGCGCGACGTGCTCGGCATCACCGCCCTGTCCGGCTCCGCCAGCGACATCGCCTACCGGGTCGGCGCGAAGAAGGTGCCGCTGGCCAACGTCACGATCCCGCGCACCGACGTGCCCGCCAGCGGCGCGATGACGCTCAAGGCCAGCGGGACCGCCAAGGGCTTCAGGCTGAAGAAGCCGGGCAAGTACGTCATCCGCATCCCCAGCTCGTTCACGTTCAACGCCGACAACCAGGACGGCCAGCCGGTCCCGAGCTCGCCGTTCCCCTGCGCCGTGGCCGAGGGCGCTCCGACCAAGCTCGGTGTGCTGAAGGTCGTCCGGTAGCACTCGCCGCTCGACGGGCTCGGCCGCCGGCCGAGCGGGTTGGGCTGGTCGTCGCACCGCGCCGTACCCTGGACGGTGCGATGACTCAGCCCGACCCTGCCCCGACCGTCTACCTCGACCACGCCGCGACGACCCCGATGGTCCCCGCGGCCGTCGAGGCGATGACGGCCCACCTGCGCGAGGTCGGCAACCCGAGCTCGCTGCACGCCTCGGGTCGGCGGGCCCGCCGGGTCGTCGAGGAGTCCCGCGAGACCATCGCGCAGGCGCTCGACTGCCGCCCCGGCGAGGTCGTGTTCACCTCCGGCGGCACCGAGTCGGACAACCTCGCGGTCAAGGGCATCTACTGGTCGCGCCGCGAGGAGGACCCGCGCCGCACCCGCGTGCTGACGACGGCCATCGAGCACCACGCCGTCCTCGACCCGGTGCGCTGGCTCGGCGAGGCCGCCGGCGCCGACGTCGAGCTGCTGCCGGTCGACGACCGGGCCCGCCTCGACCTCGACGCGCTGCGCGCCTCGGTCGAGCGCGACCCGGACTCCGTGGCGCTGATCTCGGTGATGTGGGCCAACAACGAGGTCGGCACGCTGCAGCCGGTCGAGGAGGTCGTCGCGATCGCCGGCGAGCACGGCATCCCGGTGCACACCGACGCCGTGCAGGCGGTCGGGCACGTCCCGGTCGGCTTCGCGACCTGCGGTGTCGACGCCCTCACGCTCACCGGTCACAAGGTCGGCGGGCCGTACGGCGTCGGCGCGCTCGTCGTGCGCAAGGAGCTGGCGCTGCGCCCGCTCGTGCACGGCGGCGGCCAGGAGCGCGACATCCGCAGCGGCACGCTCGACACCCCCGCGATCGCCGGCTTCGCAGCGGCCGTCGAGCTGGCGGTCAAGCACCAGCCCGAGTACGCCGGGCGCGTCGGCGCGCTGCGCGACGACCTGGTCCGCCGGGTCATCGAGGTCGTCCCCGACGCCCACCTGCACGGTGCCCCGCTCGATCCTCGCGAGCTCCGCCGGCTGCCCGGCAACGCCCACCTCGGCTTCCCCGGCTGCGAGGGCGACTCGCTGCTGATGCTGCTCGACGCCCGCGGCATCGAGTGCTCGACCGGCTCGGCCTGCTCGGCCGGCGTACCCCAGCCGTCGCACGTGCTCCTCGCCATGGGCTGCGACCCCGACCAGGCGCGCCACTCGCTGCGCTTCACGCTCGGCCACACCACCACCCAGGCCGACATCGATGCCGTCGTCGAGGCGATCGGGCCGGTCGTCGAACGCGCCCGGGCGGCGCGCCGGTGACCTCACGATGAGAGTCATCGCCGCCATGTCCGGCGGCGTCGACTCCGCCGTGGCCGCCGCGCGCGCGGCCGACGCGGGTCACGACGTCACCGGCATCCACCTCGCGCTGTCGCGCAACCCGGCGTCGTACCGCTCCGGCGCCCGGGGCTGCTGCACGATCGAGGACAGCAACGACGCGCGCCGCGCCGCCGACGTCATCGGCATCCCGTTCTACGTCTGGGACCTCAGCGACCGGTTCCACGAGGACGTCGTCGAGGACTTCATGGACGAGTACGCCGCCGGGCGGACGCCCAACCCGTGCCTGCGGTGCAACGAGAAGATCAAGTTCGCGGCCGTGCTCGACCGGGCGCTGGGGCTGGGCTTCGACGCGGTCGTGACGGGTCACTACGCGCAGCTGCGCACCGGCCGCGACGGCGTCGTGGAGATGCACCGCGCGGTCGACCACGGCAAGGATCAGTCCTACGTCCTCGGCGTGCTCGACCAGCAGCAGCTGCGGCACTCGCTGTTCCCGCTCGGCGGCTCGACCAAGGACGAGGTGCGCCACGAGGCCGCCGAGCGCGGGCTGCTCGTCGCCGACAAGCCCGACAGCCACGACATCTGCTTCGTCGCCGACGGTGACAACGCCGGCTGGTTGCGCGAGAAGCTCGGCGACCGGGCCCCCAACCACGGTGGGTCGATCGTCGACGAGTCCGGCGAGGTGCTCGGCGAGCACGCCGGCACCTACGGCTTCACGATCGGTCAGCGCAAGGGGCTGCGGCTCGGCCGACCCGCCCCGGACGGCAAGCCCCGCTTCGTGCTCGACATCGAGCCGGTCTCGGGCACCGTCACCGTCGGCCCGCGGGAGCGGCTCGCGGTCCACCGGCTCCGGGCCGTGCGGCCGCGGTGGTGTGGCACCGTCCCGGACCGGCTCGACGGCACGGTGCAGCTGCGCGCCCACGGCGAGGAGCTGCCCGCACGGCTCCGCGTGACGGAGACCGTCGACATCGAGCTGCTGGAGCCGGCGTACGGCATCGCGCCCGGGCAGGCCGCGGTGATCTACGACGGCACCCGCGTGGTCGGCTCGGCCACGATCGCGGCCACCGAGCGGGTCGAGCCATGACGCTCGCCACCGGCGTCGGGTCGCTGCCGGGCGAGGACTACGCCGAGTCGCTGCGGATCGTGCTCGGCGAGCTGCCCGGCCTGCCGCACCTGCCCGAGCTCCCGGCTCGCGGGGCCACGGCGACGATGACCGGCCGCGGGCTCGCGGTCCTCGCCGAGCTCGGCGCCGACCTCCAGCCCGCCGGGTGGCGGCTCACCGGGGGCGGCTCCGGGGTCGACCACCGCCGGGCCCGCAGCCTGCTCGCCCAGGACCTCGACGCGCTCGAGGAGCAGGCGCAGGGCTACGCCGGGGCGTTCAAGATCCAGGTCGCCGGTCCGTGGACGCTGGCCGCGACCGTCGAGAGACCGCGCGGCGACAAGGTCCTGGCCGACCAGGGCGCCCGCCGCGAACTGGCGCAGGCGCTCGCCGAGGGCGTGCGCAGCCACGTCGCGGACGTCCGCCGGCGCCTCCCGGGCGCCGACCGGCTGGTCGTCCAGGTCGACGAGCCGGCGCTCGCCGGGGTGGTCGCCGGCCAGGTGCCGACCGCGTCCGGGTTCCACCGGCACCGCAGTGTCGACCTGCCCGAGGCCGCCCAGGCGCTCGCGTGGGTCCTCGAGGCCGTCACCGCCTCGGGGGCCGAGCCGTGGGTGCACTCGTGCGCGCCGCGCACGCCGCTCGACCTGGTGCGCGACGCCGGCGCCCGGGGCCTGTCGGTCGACCTGGCGATGCTGTCAGCGGCCGACCACGACACGCTCGCGGGGGCGCTGGAGGCGGGGGAGACCGTCGCGCTCGGCGTACTCCCCGGCACCGACCCGGCCACGACGCCCACCGACACCCAGGTCACCGAGTCGGTGCTGCGCTGGCTCGACCTGGTCGGCCTGGACCCGGCCGAGGTGGGTGCGCGGCTGGTGCTCACCCCGGCGTGCGGCCTGGCGGGCGCCTCGCCCGGCTGGGTGCGCACCGCGCTGTCGGTGCTGCGGGCCAGCGCCGGCCACCTCTGATTCGGACCACGGGCCCCGGGGTACCGGCCGGCCATGAGCGACCTGACCGGCAAGACCGTGGCCATCATCGCGACCGACTTCTTCGAGGAGGCCGAGCTCGTGCAGCCGCGAGACGCGCTGCGCGAGGCGGGGGCGACCGTCCGCGTCCACTCGACCGGCACCGACCCGATCCAGGCCGTCGAGGGCGACACCACGCCGACGCAGAAGGTCGACGTGGACGGGACGCTCGACGACCTCGACGTGGGCTCGGTCGACGCGGTGGTGGTGCCCGGCGGGACCGTCAACGCCGACCGGATCCGCACCGAGCCGCGGGCGCAGGAGATCGTCCGCGAGGCGATGGAGCGGCGGCTGCCGCTGGCCGTCATCTGCCACGGGCCCTGGCTGCTCGTCTCCGGCGGCCTGGCGCGCGGCCGGCGCCTGACGAGCTACGCCAGCCTCGCCGACGACGTCCGCAACGCCGGCGGCACCTGGGTCGACGAGGAGGTCGTGGTCGACGGCAACCTCATCACCAGCCGCGACCCCGGCGACCTCCCCGCCTTCGTCAAGGCGCTGGAGGATGCGCTGACCTGACCGGCGACACGACGGCGTACGACGGCGTACGACGCGACGATGCCCACCCCCGCCGAGGCGGAGGTGGGCATCGTCTGTGCCACCGAGTGGGAGGGGACGGGTCAGCCGACGTGCACGGCCTCGGGTCCGTCGGTGGCGAGCTCCTGGTGCTTGACGTTGAGGAACACCCACGTCACCAGCGAGGCGATGATCATCAGACCCGCACCGAGCAAGAACGCGTCGGTGGCGCCCTCGGTGAAGATCTGCGTGAACGCGACCTTCTGGGCCAGCCCGGCCTGCGTCGGGTCCAGGTCGGCGACGCCCTGCATCACCTTCGGCATCAGGCTCGCCGTGCGGTCGTCCATCGTCTGCGTGGCGATCGTGCCCAGCAGCGAGAGGCCGAGCGCGCCGCCCACCTGCTGCATGGTGTTCAAGACGCCGGAGCCGATGCCCGAGTCCTCCAACCGCAGGTGGTGGACGGCGGTCAGCGTCAGCGGCACGAACACCAGTCCCATGCCGAAGGACATCATCACGATGAACGGCAGCAGGTCGGTGGCGTAGTTGCCCTGGACGTGATCCACCGGGAACGAGGTGTCGTAGGGCAGCCGGGAGAACCCGAACAGCGCCATCGCGGCGAGCAGGGTGCCGACGCCGGCCAGGTACCGCGGGTCGACGCGGTTGGCGAGGTTCGAGGAGATGCCGGCCGCGGCGACCAGGCCGAACACGAACGGCAGGAACGCGACGCCGGCCTTGATCGGGCTGTAGCCCATCACCGTCTGGATGTACTGGCTGAGGTAGAAGAACATCGCGAACATCGCCGCGGGCGCGAAGAACATCGCCACGAAGCTGGCCGCGCGGGTCCGGTTGGTGAAGACCCGCACCGGGAGCAGCGGGTGCTCGACGCGGCGCTCCAGGCTCAAGAACAGGCCCACGAGCGCGACACCGGCCGCAAGGCTGGCGATCGTCCAGGTGTCGCCCCAGCCGTCGGTGCCGGCCCGGCTGATGCCGTAGACCAGCCCGAGGACGCCGAGCGTGCCGGTGACCGCGCCGGGCAGGTCGAGCTCACCGGGGTGCGTCTCGGACTCGGCGAGGAACCGGGGCGCGAGCATGGCGGTCAGCACGCCGATCGGGGTGTTGATCAGCAGCGTGAGCCGCCAGCCCTCGACGTCCATGCCGAGGAAGGTGTCCATGCCGGTCAGCCAGCCGCCGAGCAGCAGGCCGACGGCGGCGCCCACGCCGGACATCGCGGCGTACACACCGAACGCCCGGTTGCGGGCCGGCCCGGCCGGGAACGTCGTCGCGATCAGCGCGAGCGCGGCGGGGGAGGCGAGCGCGGCACCGAGGCCCTGCAGGCCCCGGGCGGCGAGCAGCAGCGGCTCGTTGGTGGCGATGCCGCCGAGCAGCGAGGCGATGCCGAAGATGATCAGGCCGAGCATGAAGACCCGGCGGCGACCGTAGAGGTCGCCGAGGCGGCCGCCGAGCAGCAGGAGGCTGCCGAAGGCCAAGGCGTACCCGGTCACGACCCAGCGGAGGTTCGCGTCCGAGATGCCCAGGTCGCCCTGGATGTAGGGGAGGGCGATGTTCACGATGGTGCCGTCGAGCACCACCATCAGCTGTGCCACCGAGATGAGCACGAGCGCCCATCCCAGGTGGAGGTTCTTACCGGGAGGAGCGGTGGTCTCCGTGCTCCCGGCGCTGGCGACGTCGGTCATGAGTCTTCCTGTTCCTTCGGGGAGTCCTTGTGGGACGCGGGGTCGGACGGGTTCGTCTGGAGCGGCACCGGCACGCACGTCGCGGCCGGCAGGATGATCTGGTCGATCACGCGGGTGATCAGGTCCTCGTCGGGCTGCTCGCCCATCACGAAGACGCGGTGCAAGACGATGCCGGCGAGGGCCGGCTCGAGGAGGGAGAGGTCGGCGTCCTCGCGGAGCTCGCCCCGCTCGCGGGCGCGCTGCCAGACCTGCTGGGACAGCGCGATCTTGGGGCCGACCACCTCGCGCCGGAAGGCCTCGGCGAAGTCGGCGTCGCGGGCAATGGCCGTGAGCACGCTCGCGAACGTGGCGACGGTCTGCTGGTCGACCAGCCCGCCCATGCCGCAGAAGATGCCCTGGAGGTCTCCGCGCAGGCTCCCGGTGTCGGGGAGCTCGCTGGGCCCCTTGGAGTGCTGCAGTGCCTCGATGACCAGGCTGACCTTGTTGTTCCACCGCCGGTAGAGGGTGGCCTTGGAGGCCTTCGCCCGTGCGGCGACGGCATCCATCGTCAACCGGTCGTAGCCGACGTCCGCGAGCACCTCGAGGGTGGCCTCGAGGATCTGCAGCTCGCGGTCGCCCTCGACGCGAGGGCGCTCGATCGGGGTCATCGGGGGAGTTCACCTGCCGTTCACACATGAAACGAAACGGTTTCGTTTCATCCCGAACAGCGTAGGTCGGCCCCGCATTCCGGACCAACCGAGATTCCTCGAACTTCTTCCGCCACGCCTGCATCCGGTCTAGACCGGAGCGTGGCGGCGTGAGGTGTCGGCGGCCCCCGGCACAATGGCCCCCGTGACCGACCCCGTGACGGACCCGCGCGAGGAGCACCGCCTGATCGCCGAGCAGGTCGAGGAGGCCCGCTGGCGCTACTACGTGCTGGACAGCCCGACCATCGACGATGCCGAGTTCGACCGGCTGATGCGCCGGCTCGAGGAGCTCGAGGCCGAGCTGCCCGAGCTGCGCACGCCCGACTCGCCGACCCAGAAGGTCGGCGGCGCGGTCTCGACCGAGTTCACCCCGCACGCCCACCTGCGCCGGATGGAGAGCCTCGACAACGCGTTCTCCCTCGAGGAGCTCGAGGCGTGGTACGCCCGGCTGGGTCGCGACGGCATCGACGCACCCGCGTTGCTGTGCGAGCTCAAGGTCGACGGGCTCGCGATCAACCTGCTCTACGAGCACGGCCGCCTGGTCCGGGCGCTCACCCGGGGCGACGGCACCACCGGCGAGGACGTCACGCCAAACGTCAGGACCATCGACGCGGTGCCGCACCGGCTGACCGGCACCGACGAGTTCCCGGTGCCCGAGCTGGTCGAGGTGCGCGGCGAGGTGTTCTTGCCGGTCGAGGCGTTCTTGCGGCTCAACGAGTCGCTGCTCGAGGCGGGCAAGGCGCCGTTCGCCAACCCCCGCAACTCCGCCGCGGGCTCCCTGCGCCAGAAGGACCCCCGGGTCACGGCCTCCCGTGCGCTCGGCATGGTCTGCCACGGCATCGGCGAGCGCCGCGGCTTCGAGCCGCAGGCGCAGTCCCACGCCTACGACGCGCTCGCCGCCTGGGGCTTGCCGACCAGCGAGCAGGTGCGGGTCGTGGCGACCCTGGCCGAGGTCGAGGCCTACATCGCCCACGCCGGCGAGCACCGCCACTCGATCGTGCCCTACGAGATCGACGGCGTCGTGGTCAAGGTCGACGACGTCGCGCTCCAGCGCCGGCTCGGCTCGACCAGCCGGGCGCCGCGCTGGGCGATCGCGTTCAAGTACCCGCCCGAGGAGGTCAACGCCAAGCTGCTGGAGATCCGGGTCAACGTCGGCCGCACCGGCCGCGTGACGCCGTACGCCGTCATGGAGCCGACCAAGGTCGCCGGCTCGACCGTCGAGAACGCCACGCTGCACAACTACTACGAGGTCGAGCGCAAGGACGTGCGGCCCGGCGACACGGTGATCCTGCGCAAGGCCGGGGACGTGATCCCCGAGGTCTTGGGGCCGGTGCTGGCGCTGCGGCCCGACGGCCTGCCGGCGTGGGTCGGCCCGACCGAGTGCCCCGCGTGCGGCACCACGCTGGTCGAGCAGAAGGAGGGCGACAAGGACCGCCGCTGCCCCAACCACCGGCACTGCCCGGCCCAGGTGCGCGAGCGCGTCTTCCACGTCGCGGGCCGGGGCGCCTTCGACATCGAGGGGCTGGGCTACGAGGCCGCCGTCGCCCTGCTCGAGGCGGGCGTGATCGACAACGAGGGCGACGTCTTCGACCTCGACGCCGCCGCGCTCGTCCGGGCACCGCTGTTCACCCGTGCGCCGAAGAAGAACGAGGAGGGGACGCAGCTCAGCGCCAACGGCCAGCGGCTGCTCGACAACCTCGCCAAGGCCAAGGACGTGCCGCTGTGGCGGGTGCTGGTCGCGCTCTCGATCCGCCACGTCGGCCCGACCGCCGCCCGGGCGCTGGCGGGCGAGTTCGGTTCGATGGAGGCGATCCGCGCGGCCAGCGAGGAGGAGCTCGCCGCGGCCGAGGGCGTGGGCCCCACCATCGCCGAGGCGGTGATCGAGTGGTTCAAGGAGCCGTGGCACGTCGAGATCGTCGACAAGTGGGAGCGCGCCGGCGTCACGATGGCCGACGAGCGCGACGAGTCGGTGCCGCGCACCCTCGAGGGCCTCACGGTCGTGGTGACCGGCTCGCTGGTCGACTTCAGCCGCGACTCGGCCAAGGAGGCGATCCTGGCCCGGGGCGGCAAGGCGGCGGGGTCGGTGTCGAAGAAGACCGACTACGTCGTGGTCGGCGACAACGCCGGGTCCAAGGCCGACAAGGCCGAGCAGCTCGGCGTACCCATCCTCGACGAGGCCGGCTTCAAGGCGCTGCTGGAGGGCGGCCCGACCGGTCTGTGACCAGTGGCCCTGCGCTCGGGACGTACGCCTCTCGTGACCTGGGTCTCACCGGGCTCATGCTCGGGGCATCGAAGCATCGGACCGCGCGCACTGGAGGTCGTCATGGTCGTGATCGCATTGATGGTGGTCGGCGGGATCCTGGCCGTGACCGTCGCCGTGTTCGTCCTGCTGCGCACCTGGGGGCAGGACGTCAGCCACACCGAGGCCGAGCTGCACGAGCCGGGAGCCCATGCCGCGTCGTTCGCCGTACCGCCCGGGCAGGATCCGGCCGTCCTGATGGGCGTGATCCGGGGAGCCGGCTACGTGGTCGTCGAGGACGCACCCGACCGGTTGCTCGTCGCCTGCCCGACCCCGCGCGACGCCGAACGGGTCCGGCACCTGCTCGAGCACACCTACCAGCACTGAATCCTCGGCCGGGCCTCGCCGGTCAGGACTCGAAGGTCTGGTTGCCGTAGCGCAGATCGGTCGGGTCGACGCCGCCGCCCTCCTTGGGGACGGTCACGTCGCCAGTGGTGCACTCGCCCGTCGAGGTCGAGCAGGTGACGACGCGGTGTTTGACGACCTTGAAGAGGTCGCCGTCCGGAGACCAGCCGTAGTCCCACGACTGACCGTCGACGGTGACCTTGGTGCCGGCGTCGATGTCGTAGACGTCGACCGACCTCCCGTCGGGGAGATTCATGGCGGCGTACCGGCCGTCGGGGGAGAGCTGCAGGTAGCTCTCGCCACGGGGAACCGTCAGCAGCACCTCTCCCGTGGCCACCTCCACCACCGTGATCTGGCCGTCGGCGGGCTCGACCGCGCGGCCGCCGGCGATGTTGGGATAGCCCGGGGCGATCTCGTCGGTCTCGGCGACCTCGCCGGTGCGCCAGTTCACCGTGCGCATGATGTCGTCGGTCCCGACGTACACCGTGTCGCCGCTGAGGGCCACGGGGGGCGCGGTCCAACCGCCCCAGGACGTCGCGTCGGGCACGGGCACACGGGCGACCTCCTCGTCGGTGGCGAGGTCGTGCACGACGACCTCGACCGTGCCGCCGGTGACCTCGGCGTACGCCAGGTAGGGCTGGGTCGGATCGACGCCGGGCACGACGTCCTCGGTCGTCACGGAGACAGGCCGCACGGTGCCGTCCTCGGTGACGAGCGAGTAGCGCTGGGGGCCGCCGCCGTCGCTCCAGTTGTTGTCGCCGTGGCGGACCAGGAGGCCCGCCGAGGTGTAGTAGGTCGACTTGATCGCCTTGTCGTCGATCTGCACGTGCGCGGTACCGCCGTCGTAGAAGACCGTCGTGCCGAGGGTGAAGACCGCCCCGTGGCCCGTGCTCGGTCCGGCGGGGTCGATGTCGCGTGCCCCGGTGTCGCCGCCGGTGAGGGACGTACCGGCCACGGTGGCAGTGGCGACGATGGCAACGACCGCGCCGGCCGCCACCGCGGCGGCGACTCGCCGGCGACGCCGGAGCCGACGCCCGGTGACCAGGACTCCGGTGAGATCCGGGGCGGGGACATGGAGGGCGGCCGCCTCGTCGCGGAGCAGCGTGCTGAGTCGTTCGGTCATGAGGCACTCCCGAGGTCGGCGGGAACGACGGCATCGCCCAGCAGCGTGCGCAGGCGGGCGAGCGCGTCGAAGGTCTGGCTCTTGACGGTGCCCTCGCTGATGCCGAGGGCCTGGGCGACCTCGCGGACGCCGAGGTCGTCGTAGTAGCGCAGCACGACGACCGCGCGCTGGCGCGGCGGCAGCTGCCGCAGAGCATCGACGACCGCGGGGCGCATGCTCGGGTCCGTCTCGCTCGTGAGCTCGGGAAGGATCTCGGTGGGGTGCTCGTTGCGCCAGCCACGCTTGCGGAACCACGACGCCGCGGTGTTGGCGAGCACGACCCGGGCGTACGCCGGCGCCGCGGCCGGGTCCTTGACCCGCCGCCAGGACGCGTAGGTCTTGGCCAGCGTGGTCTGCACCAGGTCCTCGGCGAGCTGGTGCTCGCCGAGCATGAGGTACGCCGTGCGGTACAGGCCCGGCCACACGGCATGGACGAGCTCGGTGAACTCGTCGTCCGTCAGCTGTCTCGCCATCGATCCTCCTCGAGCGGTCGACGGTTAAGACGCGGTGGGTGCGCCGTCGGTTGGGCGCCCGACGGAGACTACGCGCAGGCGGTCCCGGCGCCGGTCTCGGTGACCCAGGCCGGGAGTGGCCGCGGGTCGGGGGATGGACGGCCTTCCCCGTCGTACGTCCACGCCGGGCCGTGCGCGACGAGCTCGGCGATGCCGCACGCCAGCCGGTCGACGTCGTCGGCGGTGGACCCGAGTCCGAGGCTGGCCCGCACCGCCGTGCGACCGTCGTTGAGACGCGCCAGCAGCGGGTGGGCGCAGAACCGGCCGTCGCGGACGCCCACGCCGTGCTCGGCGGAGAGGTACTGCGCCACGAGCTCCGCGCTGTGGCCATCGACCGTGAACGTCACCACGCCGATCGCCTCGACCTCACCGCGCCACAGCTGCAGGGTGCGCACGCCGTCGAGGGCCTCGAGCGCGCCCAGCAGCCGGTCGCGCAGGCCCTCCTCGTGGAGGCGGAGCTCGCTGTCGGGCAAGGCGGCGATCGCCTCGCACGCGGCCGCCAGCGCGACCGCGCCGACGACGTTCGGGGTGCCGGCCTCGTGTCGCGCGGGCACCGGGGCCCACGTGGTGTGGTCGACGGTGACGCTGCGCACCGCGCCGCCGCCCGCGAGGTACGGCGGGGCCGCGTCGAGCCAGTCGCGCCGCCCGACGAGCACCCCGGCGCCGTACGGCGCGTAGAGCTTGTGCCCCGAGAACGCGAGGTAGTCGACGCCGAGCCGCTCCAGGTGCACCCGGTGGTGGGGGACGAGCTGGGCGCCGTCGATCGCGATGCGTGCGCCGTGCCGGTGCGCGATCTCGACGAGGTCGGCCAGCGGGAGGATCTCGCCGGTCACGTTGGAGGCGCCGGTGACAGCGAGGAGAGCTGCGGGGGTGCGGGCCAGCTCGGCCTCGACCGCGGCGAGGGTGAGGGCGACGGTCTCGCGCGCGGTGACCGCGCGGGCCCGGTCGCCGAGGCCCTGCCACGGCAACAGGTTCGCGTGGTGTTCGACGTCGAGGTGCACGACGTCACCGGGCACCGCCGACGCCAGCAGGTTGAGCGCGTCGGTGGTGTGCCGGACGACCTGGACGACGTCGTCGGCCCGGGCGCCGACGAACGCGCCGATGCTCCGCCGGGCGGTCTCGTACGCCGCCGTGCTCACCGCCGAGGCGTAGCCGGCGCCGCGGTGCACGCTCGAGTAGTAGGGGAGGAACTCCGCCACCCGGTCGGCCACCGCCTGCAGCGCGGGGGCGCTGGCGGCGATGTCGAGGTTCGCGTAGCGGACCGTCCCGCCGGTGACCAGCGGCACGTGCTGGTCGGCGCCGACGAGGGCCGCGAGCGGGTGCGTGAGGGCGGTGTGGGTGGTGGCGGTGGAGCGGTGGGTGGTGGGCATGTCGGCACGTCCGTCCGGTCGGGGACCCGACCCGTCGAGTCCGCGCTTGCCGGCTGCGGTTGCAGCCGACCGTGTCCTCACCCGGGGCACCCCACCGCGGAGGAGGGTTGCCGACTGGCCAGCCGGGGCTTCGCGCCAGTACTCGTGACGGGCACGAGGCTAGCAGCCAGCGGCGGCCCTGCTGACCGGCTCTCCTAGGATGGACGCCATGCCTGAGATCACCCGCGACGAGGTCGCACACCTGGCGGACCTCGCCCGGATCGACCTGTCCGACGCCGAGCTCGACCACCTCGCTCCCCAGCTGACCGTGATCCTCGAGTCGGTCGCGTCGATCAGCGGGGTCGCCGGTGAGGACGTCCCGCCGACCTCCCACGCGCTGCCGTTGACCAACGTGTTCCGCGAGGACGTCGTGGTCCCCGGGCTGACCCCGGAGCAGGCGCTGTCGGGCGCCCCCGAGGTCGAGCAGCAGCGCTTCTCGGTGCCGCGGATCCTGGGGGAGGACGCCTGATGTCGATCACCCGCCGCACTGCCGCCGAGATCGTCGACGCGCTCGCCGCCGGCGAGACGACCTCCGTCGAGGTCACGCAGGCCCACCTGGACCGGATCGCCGAGGTCGACGGCGCCGTCCACGCGTTCCTCCACGTCGATGCCGAGGGCGCGCTCGAGCAGGCCCGGGCCGCCGACGCGCGCCGCGCCGCCGGCACCCCCGCCTCGGCGCTGGACGGCGTGCCGATCGCGGTCAAGGACGTGCTCGCGACCCAGGGCCTGCCGACCACCTGCGGGTCGAAGATCCTCGAGGGCTGGATCCCGCCCTACGACGCCACCGTGGTGCGGCGGCTCCGCGAGGCCGGCCTGCCGATCCTCGGCAAGACCAACATGGACGAGTTCGCGATGGGGTCGTCCACCGAGCACTCGGCGTACGGTCCCACCCACAACCCGTGGGACCTGGACCGCATCCCCGGCGGCTCCGGCGGCGGCTCGGCCGCGGCCGTCGCGGCCTTCGAGGCACCGCTGGCGCTGGGCACCGACACGGGCGGCTCGATCCGCCAGCCCGGTGCGGTCACCGGCACGGTCGGCGTGAAGCCGACGTACGGCGGGGTGTCCCGCTACGGACTCGTCGCGCTCGCCAACTCCCTCGACCAGGTCGGACCGGTCACCCGAACCGTGCTCGACTCGGCGCTGCTGCACGAGGTCGTCGGCGGCCACGACCCGCTCGACTCCACCAGCATCGACCAGCCGCTCCCGTCACTGGTCGCGGCCGCGCGCCTCGGCGCCGAGGGCGACCTGGCGGGCCTGCGGGTCGGCGTGATCACCGAGCTCGCGGGCGACGGCTGGCAGCCGGGTGTGATGACCCGCTTCCAGGAGTCGGTCGACCTGCTCGTGAAGGCCGGCGCCGAGGTCGTCGAGGTCTCGTGCCCGACGTTCGTGCACGCGCTGGCGACGTACTACCTGATCCTGCCGGCGGAGGCGTCGAGCAACCTCGCGAAGTTCGACGCGATGCGCTACGGGCTGCGCGTGTGGCCCGAGGGCCGTCCCGACGCGAGCGCCGAGGAGGTGATGCGCGCGACCCGCGACGCCGGCTTCGGCGACGAGGTCAAGCGCCGGATCATCCTCGGCACCTACGCGCTCTCCAGCGGCTACTACGACGCCTACTACGGGCAGGCACAGAAGGTGCGCACGCTGATCGCGCGAGACTTCGAGGCGGCCTTCGCCAAGGCCGATGTGCTCGTCTCGCCCACGGCGCCGACCACGGCCTTCCGGCTGGGGGAGAAGCTCGACGACCCGCTGGCGATGTACCTCAACGACCTGGCCACGATCCCGGCCAACCTCGCCGGCGTGCCGGGGATCTCGGTCCCCAGCGGCCTCGCCGACGAGGACGGACTCCCGGCCGGCTTCCAGATCCTGGCCCCCGCACTCGCCGACGACCGGGTCTACCGGGTCGGCGCCGCCCTCGAGGCCGCGCTGACCGCGCAGTGGGGCGGCCCGTTGCTGGACCGCGCCCCTGAGCTGAACGGAGCAGCACGATGACCGAGACCCTGGTGGCCTACGACGACGTGCTCGCGTCGTACGACCCGGCGATGGGCCTGGAGGTCCACGTCGAGCTCAACACCGCGTCGAAGATGTTCTGCGGCTGCCCGACGGAGTTCGGCGCCGAGCCGAACACCCAGGTCTGCCCGACCTGCCTGGGGCTCCCCGGTGCGATGCCGGTCGTCAACGGCAAGGCCGTCGAGTCGGCGATCCGGATCGGTCTCGCGCTGAACTGCGAGATCGCCGAGTGGTGCCGGTTCGCGCGGAAGAACTACTTCTACCCGGACATGCCGAAGAACTTCCAGACCTCGCAGTACGACGAGCCCATCTGCTTCGACGGCTGGATGGACGTCGACGTGGACGGTGAGACCTTCCGCGTCGAGATCGAGCGCGCCCACATGGAGGAGGACACCGGCAAGTCGCTGCACGTCGGCGGCGCCACCGGCCGCATCCACGGCGCCGACCACTCGCTGGTCGACTACAACCGCGCCGGCATCCCGCTGATCGAGATCGTCACCAAGCCGATCGTCGGAGCCGGGGAGAAGGCGCCGCTGGTGGCGCGGGCGTACGTCGCGCAGCTGCGCGACCTGATCATCGCCCTCGGGGTCTCCGACGCGCGCATGGACCAGGGCTCGATCCGCGCGGACGTCAACCTCTCGCTCTCCGCGAAGGGCTCGGGGACCCTCGGCACCCGCACCGAGACCAAGAACGTCAACTCGCTGCGCTCGGTGGAGCGGGCGGTACGCTACGAGATGTCCCGGCACGCCGCGGTCCTCGAGTCGGGCCGGACGATCCTGCAGGAGACCCGGCACTGGCACGAGGACACCGGCGTCACGACCAGCGGCCGGGAGAAGTCCGACGCGGAGGACTACCGCTACTTCCCCGAGCCCGACCTGGTGCCGGTCGCGCCGTCACGGGAGTGGGTCGAGGAGCTGCGCGCGACGCTGCCCGAGAACCCCACCCAGAAGCGCGCCCGGCTGCAGGCCGAGTGGGGCTTCTCCGACCTCGAGATGCGAGACACCGTCGGTGCCGGCGCGCTCCTGATCGTCGAGCAGACGATCGCCGCCGGTGCCTCGCCCCAGGCCGCCCGCAAGTGGTGGCTCGGCGAGATGGCGCGGCGCGCCAACGAGGCCGGCGTCGAGGTCGGCGAGCTCGGCGTCACCCCGGTCGACGTCGCCCGCGTGCAGGTGCTCGTCGACGAGGGCAAGCTCAACGACAAGCTGGCCCGCCAGGTCTTCGACGGCCTGCTCGCCGGCGAGGGCACCCCGGACGAGATCGTCGCCGCCCGCGGCCTCGCGATCGTCTCCGACGAGGGTGCGCTCTCGGCCGCGGTCGACAAGGCGATCGCCGACAACCCCGACGTCGCCGACAAGATCCGCGACGGCAAGGTCGCCGCCGCCGGCGCCCTCATCGGCGCGGTGATGAAGGAGATGCGCGGCCAGGCCGACGCCGCCCGGGTCCGCGAGCTCATCCTCGAGAAGCTCACCTGAGCGCGAGCCGTCACTCGCGAGGGTTCCAGACCCCTCGAGCCGTCACTCCTGCAGCCTGAAACCAGCAGA
>NZ_DASWVI010000284.1:0-6056 GCF_036401255.1 Nocardioides sp.
CGCCGCAGCGCCTCGTCGGCCGCGTCGAAGGCCCGGGTGAGCGCGGCGTGCGCGGCGCGACGGGCGAGCACGGGGGCGTCGGACGGCACCCGGGCGAGGTCGGCCTCGGCCGCGGCGACCTCGGCGAGGCAGGTGGTGACCCGGCGCTGCAGGTCGAGCGGAACGGACGGGTGACGGTGCCGGCGCATGGCGATGCTCCTCTGATTTAAACGAAGTATTTGTGTTTATAGCACCGGCGGGGCCCGCTGTCGAGGGCGCCCGGGTGAGCTCAGCGGGGGCGCACCGGGCCGGGCGCGAGCGTGGTCCCCGCGATCGCGGCGAGCGCCGCACGGTCCGAGAGCGAGGTCCAGCGGCGACCGGTCTCGATCAGGCCGGCCCGGCGCCACTTGCTCAGCGTCCGGCTGACCGACTCCGTCGTGGTGCCGGTCATCGCGGCCAGGTCCTCCCGGCTCAGCGGCAGCTGGAGCAGGGTGCTGGTCCCGCGGGGCTCCCCGAGCTTGGCGGCCAGCACCAGCAGTGCGGCCGCGATGCGCTGCTCGACGGTCCCGCCGGAGAGCCGGCGCACGTGCTCCTGGGCCTCCTCGAGGCGGTGGGAGACCTCGTCGAGGACCGCGAGGGCGACCGCGGGATGGCGGCCCATCACCGCGCGCAGGTCCGCCGCGGAGATCCGGAGGGCGCAGCTGACCGTGAGCGCCACGGCGGTGTCGGGGTACGTCGAGTGGCCCAGCGCGGCCACGGAGCCGAACGTCGCGCCGGGTGTGATCACCTCGACGAGGACATCGGAGTCGTCGAGGGCCGGCCGGAGCACCTTGACGCGTCCGGACGCCAGCAGGAACAGGTGCTCCGCGGGCCTGCCCGCGTGGTAGATCGCCTCGCCCTCGGCGTAGCCGCGGACCTGCGCCCGCTCGTCGAGCGCGACGATCTCGGCGCGGCTGAGGGTCGCGAAGTACGGTGCGTGCGCCAGCACGTCGAGCCGAAGCGGTCGGGGACAGGCGTGCGGCGCGGCGCAGCCGTCCGCCAGCGGCGTGGTGCGGCGCTCACCGGCCACGACGACCACCCTCCTCCACGGCTATCGTCCACCCATCAGGGACAACGTGCGGCCAGCGGCCGGCTGTTCCCCCGCCGGCGTCCGTCCGTCCGTCTCGCGAACCGATCGACCGAGAGGCGCCACCGTGCAGAAGATCACCTTGCTCGCACTCGCACGACACCAGCTGGAGGCCGCACTCGCCGCACCGAGCGGCCGCAGCGCCCACACCGTGTACGGCGGGCACGAACACGTGCTGCGCCAGACCCTGGTGGCGCTGCGGGCGGGATCGGTCCTGCAGGAGCACGAGAACCCGGGCGAGGCGACGCTGCACGTACTCCAGGGTCGGGTCGCACTGGCCGCCGGCGAGACCGTCTGGAACGGCCTGGCCGGCGACCTGATCATCGTGCCCGATGCGCGGCATTCGGTGGAGGCGATCGAGGACTCCGTCGTGCTGCTGACGGTGGCCAAGCCCCGCGACTGAGCCTCGGGTCCTCACGCGCCCACCGACTGCGGGACGGTCCGGCCGACCGCTGGCGCCGGAGCGACCTGGGCCGCCGCGCGCTGGCGGCGCGCCCGCAGGAGCCGCATCGCGTTGCCGATCACGACCAGCACCGATGCCTCGTGGACGAGCATCCCGATCGCCATCGTGACGCCGCCGAGCAGCACACCCAGCAGGAGGAACGCGACGGTGACCACCGCGATCGTGATGTTCTGCCGCATGTTCGCGACCGTGCGCCGGGCCAGTGAGATCGCCTCCGGCAGCCGCAGCAGGTTGTCGCCCATGAGCGCGATGTCCGCGGTCTCGACCGCGACGGCCGAGCCCGCTGCCCCCATGGCGACGCCGATGTCGGCGGTGGCAAGCGCGGGGGCGTCGTTCACGCCGTCGCCGACCATCGCGACCGTGTGCCCCGCGCGCTGCAGCTCGAGGATCGCCTCGAGCTTGTCCTCGGGCAGCAGGCCGGCCCGCACCTCGTCGACGCCGGTGGCGGCGCCGACCGCCTCCGCTACCCGTCGTGTGTCGCCGGTAAGCATGACGACCGTGCGTACGCCGGCGGCGTGCAGCTCGGCCACCATCGTGGCCGCATCGGGTCGGATCTCGTCGGCCACCGCGACGACGCCGACGACGCGGTCGTCGACTGCCACGATCATCGGGGTCCGCCCGTCCTCGGCGAGCTCCTCGGCGGTGCGCCCGGCGAGCTCGACGTCCGCGATCGCGAAGTGCTCGAGCAGTGCCGGGTTGCCGACGAGCACCCGGTGGGCGCCGGTCGTCGCGACGATGCCCTTGCCCGGGATCGGCTCGGTGTGCTCGGGCAGGCCGGGGGTGCTCAGTCCCTCGGCGGTGGCGGCCTCGAGGATCGTGCGGGCGAGCGGGTGCTCGGAGCCGGCCTCGCCGCGGGCGGCCCAGGTGAGCACCTCCGCGCGGTCGAGCGCCGGATCGAGCACGACGACGTCGGTCAGCCGCGGCCGGCCGCGGGTCAGCGTCCCGGTCTTGTCGATCGCGACCGCGCTGATGCGCGCGGAGGTCTCGAGGAACTCCCCGCCCTTGATCAAGATGCCGTCCTTGGCGGCGCGGCCGATGCCGGCCACGATCGAGACCGGGATCGAGATCACCAGGGCACCGGGGCAGCCGATGACCAGGAGCGTCAGACCCAGCACGACGTCGCCGCTGGCCACGCCGGCCACGAGGGCCAGGGCCATGATCGCCGGGGTGTACCAGGCCGAGAAGCGGTCCATGAAGACCTGGGTCCGCGCCTTCGCGTCCTGGGCCTCCTCGACGCGGTGGATGATCCGCGCCAGCGTGGTGTCGGAGCCGACCCCGGTGGCCCGCACCTGCAAGAACCCACCTCGCGAGACCGTGCCCGCGAAGACCCGGTCGCCGCTGCTCTTCTCTACCGGGATCGACTCGCCGGTGATCGAGGCCTCGTCCAGGGCGCCGGTGCCGCCGACGACCACGCCGTCGACCGGGACCTTCGCGCCGTTCTTGACCAGCACGACCTCGCCGGTTCGCACCTGGCCCGCGGGCACGTCGACCTGGACGCCGTCGCGCAGCACGACGGCGACGTCGGGTGCGACGGCGACGAGGGCCGCCAGCGCCGAGCGGGTCCTGGTCAAGGTGGCGGCCTCGAGGGCGTGACCGACCGCGAAGAGGAACGTGACCGCCGCGGCCTCCCAGTACTCGCCGATCGCCACGGCGCCGATCGAGGCGACGGCGACCAGGAGGTCGATGCCGACGACCCGCGCCAGGAGTGCGTGGACGGCCTTGGTCAGGACCGGGGTCCCGGCGACGACTGCCGCCGAGACCATCGCGACGTCGCCCGGCAGCGAGGCCGTCGACAGGCGGCCCGCGAGGAGCGCCACGGCGATCAGCAGCCCCGACGCGGCCGGGACGCCCCAGCGCCGCGCCCGCGGGCTGGAGAGGTGGCCGGACAGGTGGCCCGCCATCAGAACGTCACCGGGGCGGCGGCGTACCCCGCCTTCGCGACCGCGGCGACCAGGTCGGCGACGGGGACGGACGGAGCGTGGTCGACCTCGATGCGGGCCGAGGCGAAGTGGACCGTGACGCGCTCGACGCCGTCGAGCTGACCGACCCGCTTCTCGATCTTGGCGACGCACGACGGGCAGGAGAAGCCCTCGGCGCGCAGGACGGTGTGGGTGGTGGCGGTAGTGGTGCTCATGGAGATCATCCCTTTCATCGGTCTGCTCGAGTGATGTCAGGGACGCTATTTCGCCCGTACGGCGACCACCATGACGCGCGTCAAGGAACCGCACCTCGGGCGGTCGTCGAGCTCGGCGGTCCCACGCGGAGGCCCGGTGGCGGCCGGGGAAGGCTGGGTCAGCCGCCGAAGCCGTCGAGGAACGTCGCCGCCACGAGCTCGCCCGCGTCGGTCGGGTCGACCAGGCCGGCGGCGGCCGCGCGGACGGTGGTCATCAGCAGGCCGGCGAGGGTCAGGCCAAGCCAGGGGGTGCTGGCCGTCGGGGCGATCTCGCCGGTCGCGCGTCCCCGCTCGAGCAGTGCGGCCAGGGGGGCCAGGGTCCGGTCGCGGGCTGCCAGGAACTCGGGGTCGGTGTCCGCGCCCTCGGCGAGCAGGATGCGGAACCGCAGCCCGAGCGGGACCAGGGCGGCGCCCGCGCGGCGCAGTCCCTCCCGGGTGTCGCACTGCGTCAGGTCGGCGGCGGCCAGGGCGGTCGCGGCCCGGTCGAGGGCCTCGGCGCGGATCGCCGCGATCAGCGTGTCCCGGCTCTCGAAGTGCCGGTAGAGGGTGGCCCGGCCGAGCCGGGCGCGCGTCGCGACCTCGGCCAGCGAGGCGTCGGGAGCGGTGGCGAGGACCTCGGCGGCGGCTTCGAGCAGTGCCGCCCGGTTGCGGACCGCGTCCGCGCGCAGGTGCTCCTCCGGTCCGCTCACGTCCCGCACGCTACCGACTCGCCTCTCGGAGCCATGCACGTGGACTACCGGCAACTGAGAGACGCGATGTCTCATGTGATCACCGGAAGGAACCTGCGTCCGCACCTCCGGGAGCCCTGATGCTCCGCGCTTCGGGTCGGCGGCGGGGGCGCAGGGGTCCAGCGGCCGGAGGAGGCAGGAGCCCGGTGAGTGACCGGATCGGCCAAAGGTCCCGAAGGTCCGGCCCAACGCCTCAGGTCGGCCGGCCCAGCGGAAACTACCGTCCAGTACGTGACAGCACTGCTGATGACCGGGTTCCCCGGTTTCCTCGGATCGGCCCTGCTCGGACGCGTGCTCGCCCGGCGCGAGGGGGTGCGGGCGGTCTGCCTGGTGCAGCCCCAGCACCTCGCCGAGGCGCGGTCGCGGCTGGCGCGGATCGAGGCCGACCAGCCCCACGTCGTGGGCCGGGTCGAGCTCGTCGAGGGTGACATCACCGCGCCGGACCTCGGCGTGGCCGAGGACCTGCGGGAGACGCTGGTCGACGTCACCGAGGTGTGGCACCTGGCGGCGGTCTACGACCTCACGGTCCCCGAGGCCGTCGCCCGGCGCGTCAACGTGGACGGCACGGCACGCGTCCTGGACTTCTGCCGGTCCCGGCCCGCGTTCGAGCGGCTGCAGTACGTCAGCACCTGCTACGTCAGCGGCCGGCACGCGGGGACCTTCGCCGAGGACGACCTCGAGGTCGGCCAGGAGTTCCGCAACCACTACGAGTCCACGAAGTACGACGCCGAGGTGCTCGTCCGCCTGGCGATGGCCGACGGGCTGCCCGCGACGATCTACCGGCCGGGCATCGTCGTGGGCGACTCGCGCACCGGCGTGACGCAGAAGTACGACGGGCCCTACTTCCTCGCCGCGTTCCTGCGCCGCCAGCCGCCGATCGCGGTGGTGCCGGCGGTCGGGGACGCCGACGCGGTGCGGTTCTGCCTGGTGCCCCGCGACTTCGTCGTCGACGCCATGGACGCCCTGTCGGTGCTCGACCGCTCGGTGGGCCGCACCTACGCGCTCACCGATCCGCACCCACCGACGGTCCGCGAGCTCGTCACCACGTTCGCCGCGCACCTGCGCAAGCGGGTCGTGTGGGTGCCGTTGCCGCTGGGTCCCACACGCGCCCTGGTCTCGCTGCCCGGGATGGAGCGGCTGCTCGGCATCCCCGCCGAGTCGCTGGACTACTTCGCCTCGCCGACGACCTACGACACCGCCCGCACGACCGCCGACCTCGACGGCACCGGTGTGGTCTGCCCGTCCTTCGGGTCCTACGCCGACCGGCTGCTGGACTACATGGCCGAGCACCCGGAGATCGACGCCGCGGCGATGGTCTGAGGGGAGAGCACCGTGCCCAGGAAAGCGCCGCAACCGCCGCCACTCATCCTCAACGTCAGCCTCGCGGGGCGCGAGCGCGACTACGACGAGACCGTCACGTTCCTCGACCGCCGGTTCCGCGTCCGGCGGATGGGCACCGACGGCGACGTCGACGCCGCCGAGGAGCTGGTGCGCACGATGGCGCCGCAGGCCGCGGCGATCGCGGTCACCGGTGTGCACGGGACCCGCGCCGCCGGCCGGTGCGAGGCCGCGCTCGCGGCGCTCGAG
>NZ_DASWVI010000285.1:0-1599 GCF_036401255.1 Nocardioides sp.
GATCGTCGGCGGCGGCGTGCCCCAGGCCGCGGGCTTCGCCTGGTCGCACCGCCAGGCCGGCACCGACGCGGTGTCGGTGACCTACTTCGGCGACGGGGCGGTCAACATCGGCTCCACGCTCGAGACGATGAACCTCGCCGCGGCCTGGTCCCTGCCGGTCTGCTTCTTCATCGAGAACAACCAGTACGCCGTCTCCACCTCCGTCCACGAGGCGACCGCCGAGCCGCGGCTCTCCGCGCGCGGCCTCGGCTTCAACATCGCCAGCTGGAAGGTCGACGGGATGGACCCGCTCGCGGTCCACCTCGCGATGACCGAGGCCGTGGAGCACATGCGCCGCGGCCGCGGCCCGACGGTGGTCGAGGTCGACACCTACCGCTTCTTCCACCAGAACGGCGCCTTCGCCGGCAGCGCCTTCGGCTACCGGGACAAGGAGGAGGAGCGCGCCTGGCGGGCCCGGGACCCGCTCACCCAGACCGCCACGCACCTGCAGCGTCGCGGCATCATGACCGCCGAGGAGACCGCCGAGGCGGTCGCCCGCGCCAAGGCCGCGATGGAGGAGATCGGCAGCGTGCTGGTCGAGCCGCTGCCCGACGGCAAGCCCGGCCAGCGGCGGATCCGGCCCGCGGAGTGGCCCGACCCGGACTGGGTCGACGTCGGCGTGCGCGGCGACCTCTCGGAGTTCGGCTCCGCGCGGGTCGTCGAGCCGAGCGGCTTCGCCGTACCGGTGCAGGAGACGAAGTTCATCGAGGCCGTCGCCGCCGTCATGGGCCGCCGGATGGAGACAGATCCCGGCGTCGTCGTCATGGGCGAGGACGTGCACCGGCTCAACGGCGGCACGAACGGCGCCACCCGCGGCCTGCCGGAGCGGTTCCCCGGCCGGGTCCTCGGCACCCCGATCAGCGAGAACGCCTTCGCCGGGCTGGCCGGCGGCATCGCGCTCGACGGCCGGTGCACGCCGATCGTCGAGTTCATGTACGCCGACTTCATGTGGGTCGCCGCCGACCAGCTGTTCAACCAGATCGGCAAGGCGCGGCACATGTACGGCGGGGAGTCCGGTGTGCCGCTGGTGCTGCGCAGCAAGGTGGCGATGGGCACCGGCTACGGGTCGCAGCACTCGATGGACCCGGCCGGCATCTTCGCGACCAACCCCGGCTGGCGGATCGTCGCGCCGTCCACGCCGTACGACTACGTGGGCCTGATGAACGCCGCGCTCACCTGCCAGGACCCGGTCGTCGTGCTCGAGCACGTCGACCTCTACGGCTCCAGCGGCCCCGGGCCGGTCGACGACCTCGACTACGTGCTGCCGGTCGGCAAGGCCGTGGTCCGCCGGCCGGGAGCCGACGTCACCGTGCTCACCTACCTCGGGATGGTGCCGTTCGTGCTCGAGGCGGTCGAGGAGTTCGGCCAGGTCGACGCCGAGGTGATCGACCTGCGCTGGCTGGACCGGGCCAGCATCGACTGGGAGCTGATCGAGGAGAGCATCACCAAGACCAACCAGGTGCTCATCGCCGAGCAGGGCGCGGTCGGCACGTCGTACGGCGGCTGGCTCGCCGACGAGATCCACCGCCGCTTCTTCGACCTCCTCGACGCGCCGGTGCG
>NZ_DASWVI010000286.1:0-4909 GCF_036401255.1 Nocardioides sp.
GCCGCGACGACCGCGGTGGCGCCGGTCCCCTCGAGCAGCGGCAGCGCCTCCTCGGCGCCCGCGCCGAGGACCACGCCCACCTGGGCGCAGCCCCCGTCGGCGAGGGCCCGCACGCCGCGGACCAGCCAGGGCTCGCCGTCGGCGGCCCGGACCAGCGCCTTGGGCCGCCCCATCCGGGTGCCGGCACCGGCGGCGAGCAGCAGTCCGTGCACCCGCCCAGGATGCCAGGCCGGCGGCGCCGGGACGGGGTCAGCCGCCGAAGGCCTGCTCGTAGAGCGCCGCCAGGTCGGCCGACCACGGCGCGCTCATGCCGCACACGGTGATCCGGCCGTCGGTGGCCGAGACCAGGTAGCGGCCGCCGCGCTCGAAGTCCACGGCGCCGAGCAGCTGGGCCAGGTCGGCCGGCGGCGCCTGCACCCGGACCAGGTCGGTCGGGTCGCCGGTGTACCAGTGGCTGACGCTCAGCGTGACCATGTCGTCGGCGATCGCGGTCGCGGTGCCCTCGAAGGCCACCGTCTGCTGGGCGATCGTGTCGGCGTTGGGGACCATGCACTTCGCGGAGTACGCCGCGGGGCTCGGCGCGGTCAGCTCGGTCACCGTCTTGGAGTCGGCCGCGGTCGGGGGCGCCGCGGGGTCGTCCCCGTGGTTGAGGACCCCGAACAGGCCGACGCCCGCGATGATCAGCACCGCGGCCGCGGCGACCAGCCAGGTCAGCGGCCCGCGGTCGCGGGTGCCGGTGGCACGGTTCTCGGTGGTGAGCTCGGTGCTCATGACGTCCTCCAGGAGTCGGGCCACCCGCTCGGGGTCGGCCGGCGACAGGGAGGCGGCCGGGTCGGCGGCGCGCAGCCGGTCGTGCAGCCGGTCGTGCAGCTCGTCGGTCATGACCTTCTCCCCTCTCTCGACTCCTCATGTCCGGCCCGGGCCCCGATCTTTCGCAGCCGGTCCGCCAGCTTCTGCTTGGCGCGGGTGAGCCGGATGCTGGCCGCGTTGGGGGTGATGCCGAGGACCAGGGCGATCTCCGCCGGCGTCAGCTGCTCCCACGCCCACAGGCGCAGCAGCTCGGCCTCCTCGGGTCGCAGCGTGTCCAGGGCCTCGTGCAGGGCCGGGTCCTCGGGCGGCTCCGCGTCCGCCGGCTGGGCCATCAGCCGCGCGGCCACCCGCTGCTGGCGGCGGGCGGCCCGCTCCGCGTTGCGCAGGCAGTTGCGGGCGACGGCGTACGCCCAGGGCAACGGCTCCTCGGGGAGGTCCTCGGCCCGCCGCCAGCACACCAGCATCGTCTCGGCGAGGACGTCCTCGGCGGTCGCGGGGTCGGTGCGCCTGGCCAGGAACCGCCGCAGCGGCTCGATCAGCCCCGGCGCGACCTCCTCGAAGCGCTCGCGTCGACTCTGCACGACACCACCCTCACATACCTGACGGACCGGTCCGCCCGGCCGTACCCTGCCGGGGTGCCCGTCACGCAGAGCCTCTCCCCGGGGGACACCCTGGGCGGCCGTGTCCGAGTCGGCGTCGAGGGACTGACGCCCGGCTACTTCGCGCTGGTGATGGCCAGCGGCATCTTGTCGGTCGGCATGGAGCTGCAGGGCCACCACGTGCTGTCGATGCTGCTGCTCGTGGTCTGCGCCGCGGCGTTCGTGCTGCTGCTCTCGCTGACCGCGTGGCGGTTCGTCGCCTACCGGACGGCGACCAGCGAGGACTTCATGGATCCGCGCCGCGGCTTCGGGTTCTTCACGTTCGTCGCGGGCACCAACGTGCTCGGCGTACGGCTGGGACTGGACGGCCACTACACCGCCACCGCGGTGCTGTTCGCGCTGGCGGGCAGCGTCTGGCTGGTGCTGGGGTACGTCGTGCCCTGGACCGCCGTGCTCGGTCCGCAGCCGCGGCCGGTGGTCGCCGCCGCCAACGGCACCTGGTTCATCTGGACGGTCGCGACCCAGTCGGTGGCGACCGCGGCGGCCACACTCGAGCCGCAAGCCGACGACGGGCGGATCGCGCTGGCGCTGGTGGCGGTCGTCGCGTGGTCGGTCGGCGTGTTCCTCTACGCCGCGACCGGGGTGATCATCGCGCTGCGGCTGATGCTCTACGACTTCGGCCCCGAGGACCTGAACCCGCCGTACTGGGTGTCGATGGGGGCGCTGGCGATCACCGTGCTCGCGGGGGCCCGGATCGTGGAGATGGCCGACGCGCCGATGGTGGACGCGACGCGCGGGCTGGTCGCCGGCCTGGCCGTGGTCTTCTGGGCGTTCGCGACCTGGCTGATCCCCCCGCTGGTCGCCGCGGGCTGGTGGCGTCACGTGGTCCGCAAGATCCCGCTGCGCTACGACCCCACGCTGTGGAGCATGATCTTCCCGCTCGGCATGTACGCCGCGGCGGGGATCTATCTGGGCCGCGCCGACGACCTGCCGCTGGTGCACCGGATCGCCAGCATCGAGCTGTGGATCGCGTTCGCGGCCGCGGTCATCGTGTTCGTCGCGATGCTCGTGCACCTCGACCGCACGGTGCGCCGGCCCGCTCCCCGTTGACCCGCCCGAGACTGTCGGGCGGGTCAACGTCTGGTCAGCGCGCGGCGCGCAGGATCTGCAGCTTCCAGGCCTCGGGGCCGCGCTCGAGGTACTCGACGCTGAGCACGCCGGGGTCGCGCTGCTCGAGCTGGGCGAGCAGCGGCAGCGGGTCGTGCGGTGCGACCAGCACCAGGCCGCTGCCCGGACGGACGCCGTCGACGGCGCCGAACACGGTCGCGTGCCGGATCGCGTGCGGGATCGTGCGGACGTCGAGCTCGGGGTAGCCGGCCGGGTCGCTCTCCCCGCAACCGCAGCCGCCGTGGCCGTGGCCGGCGGGCGCGGCGGCCTCGGGCCCGTGGTCGCCGTGGTCGCCGTGGTCGCCGTGGTCGAGCTCCTCGTGCATGCCGTCGAGGAGCTCGGCCAGCGAGACGTCGGAGGCGGTCGCGAGCAGCGGCACCACGAGCTCGTTCTCCTTGGCGAGGTGGGTCTCGAAGAGGGTGAGCACCGATCCGGCGGCGACCGCCGCGTCGACGCCGGCCTCGGCCCGCTCGAGCCGGGCGACCAGGTCGAGGAGCTGCTGGTGCTCGGCGAGCATCGAGGAGATGAGCAGCGCGGCCGCCGGCCGGGCGGAGGCGGCCGGGTAGAGCGTGGCCTCCTCGGCGAGGGCGTGCGGGACCAGGTCGGTGCGGCACCAGGACAGCAGCTCCGCGCGGGCCCGCTCGACGTCCTCGCGGCGACCGGTCCGGGCGGCGGACGCCAGCTGGGCGACATGGGTCCTCAGCGCGCCGTCCATGGCGGCGTGGTGGGCCACGATCGCCTCGGCCGCGCGTGCGTCCGCCTCGGTGGAGGCGACCATCAGGTCGTTCATCGGTGTGCTCCTCAGGTGTGGTGGTGCGGGATCGGTCGTCCGGTGCGGGGTCGAGACGACCCGAGGACTGGCCTTTGCCGCAATATTTACTACAGTAGTACCCGTGAAAAACAATTCGCTCGGGCCCCGTCCCGGACAGCGCCCCCGTCCCCTGACTCCGGGGCGGGCCGCGGTCCTGCAGCTGCTGATCGACCAGCCGCAGCCGCCGCGGCTCGCGGCGCTCGCCCAGGCCAGCGGGTTGCACGCCAACACGCTGCGCGAGCACCTCGACGCACTGGTCGCCGACGGGTGGGTGCGCCGGATCCGCGACGAGCCCCAGGGCCGGGGACGTCCGGCGTGGCGCTACGAGGCCCTCCAGGACCGCGCCCGCGACGAGTACGCCGGCCTGGCGACCGCACTGGCCGCCTCCATCGCCCGCACCAGCCCGGCCCCGACCGAGACGGCCCGGTTCGCGGGAGAGCACTGGGGCCGCAGCCTCGCCGAGGAGCGCGAGGCCCGGCCCACCACCCCCGAGGACGCCCGCGACGAGGTCGTCACGATGCTCGACGAGCTCGGGTTCGCCCCCGAGGTCGACGCCGAGCGCGCCGACCAGGTCCGGCTGACCCGCTGCCCGCTGCTCGACGCGGCCCACCGCTACCCCGGTGTCGTGTGCGAGGTCCACCGCGGGCTGGTCATCGGTGCCCTCTCGACCTACGGGGCGGACCCGGCCGGCACGGACCTGGTGCCGTTCGCCGAGCCGGGCGCCTGCCGGCTGGTGGTGCCGCCGACGGACGACTCGCGGGGTAAATGACACCGACCCGCCAGGGTGCTTCCCTGGCGGGTCGATGCTTCGTGCTGATGTCCTGCTGAGCGACTCGGTCTCGATACGCGCCGCGCGTCCCTTGCTTCGCCTCGGTCCGCGCCGGCGCTACTCGACCTGGCACCCGGCTTGACGGGCGCTAGCAAGCTAGCGCCCGTCAGGGGTGCTCAGAAGTCCATGCCGCCCATGCCGCCGGACGGGTCGCCACCCATGGGGGCGGCCTTCTCCGGCTTGTCGGCCACGACGGCCTCGGTGGTGAGGAAGAGCGCCGCGATCGAGGCGGCGTTCTGCAGCGCGCTGCGGGTCACCTTGGCGGGGTCGATGATGCCCTCGGCGATCATGTCGACGTACTCACCGGTCGCGGCGTTGAGGCCGTGGCCGGCGTCGAGACCCTTGACCTTCTCCGCGATGACGCCGCCCTCGAGGCCGGCGTTGACCGCGATCTGCTTGAGCGGGGCCTCGGTCGCCAGGCGCACGATCTGCGCGCCGACGGCCTCGTCGCCGGACAGGTCCAGCTTGTCGAACGCGGTGGCCGCGGCCTGCACCAGGGCGACGCCACCACCGGCGACGATGCCCTCCTCGACGGCCGCCTTCGCGTTGCGGACGGCGTCCTCGATGCGGTGCTTGCGCTCCTTGAGCTCGACCTCGGTGGCCGCGCCGACCTTGATGACGGCCACGCCGCCGGCCAGCTTGGCGAGGCGCTCCTGGAGCTTCTCGCGGTCGTAGTCGGAGTCCGACTTCTCG
>NZ_DASWVI010000287.1:0-16217 GCF_036401255.1 Nocardioides sp.
CTGCAGCACGGCCGGGTCGACCCGGCCGTCGTCGATCCCGTCGACCAGCGCCTTGATCCAGGCGCCGCGACTGCGGTCGCCGGCGACCTCGACGGCGGTCTGCCGGTCCACGGGCACCGGCCGGGTGTCGAACATCAGCGCGGCGTCGGTGCCGCTCGGGACCAGGCGCCCGATCAGCCACCCGCCTGCGTCGGCGTGGACGTGGGCGCCGAGGTCGAGGAGATCGATCGAGTCGTCCGTGGCCAGGTCCCGCACCGCCAGCCGCCCCGGCGCGGCCGACTCGAGCCGGTAGCCACCCATGCCGGCGCCGGTCCAGGATCGGGCCAGGCCGCCCTCCTCGGCCAGGCGCCCCGTCGCCAGCGTGTCGAGGAAGCTCTCGAGGCCGCCGAGCTCGTAGGTGCAGACCTGGTGGTAGACCCAGCTCTCGCCCAGGACCTGCGCGGTCACGCGCACCGGATCTCCTCCGGTCTCGTAGGCGTGGACGAGGTCGTCCCCGTGGAACATCCTGATCGTGTAGTCGAGCGCGGCGCGCGCGATGGCCCCGGACTCGGTGCCGTGGTCCTCCGCGCGGGTGCACTGGTAGGCCGCCCAGCGCGCCCACAGCCACGGCGTCATCTCCTCGGCGAGCCCGACGAGCTGCTCGAGCACGACCCGATGGCTGCTGCGACGGAACATCGGGACGCCCTGGTGGTACTCCAGGGCCGAGGCCGCGTCGCCCGCACGCTCGGCGGCGAACGAGCTCTCGGCGAAGGCGTAGTAGTCGCGGGTCATCAGGTCGCTGACCCGGCGGCCACGGCGGAAGCCGGGACCGGTGGCAGAGGTGGGACGGGAGGCCGAGAACGTCATGCCTCCAGGCAACGCCTCGATCCCGGGTGCGGCAAGACCGGTCCGCGGCACCTGTGGACAACCGCGGGGGTGGTCGGACCGGTGGCGCTGTGGTGTCCACGCACCTGACGTATCGGTTCCGCAGACGCCGGCTCGAGGACAGATACGTCTGGTGCGTGCGAGGGCAGCAAGCCGGCCACACCACCCGAGGAGTGGCCGCCGGTGGTGCGGGCGCTCAGGCCGGTCGCGCCAGCGCGAACGGCACGGTGAGCACGGACCTGCCGACCTGCAGGTGATAGCGGGTGCGCCCGCGCTTGACCAGCGTGCCGGTGAGGCCGTCGTACTTGCTGCCGGGCGAGGAGATGCGCAGCCGGTCGCCGGGCCGGACCGGGAGCTCGAAGAGCGCCGGCTCCGCCGCTGACTCCGAGTCCAGTTCGGCGTCCCGCGCCAACGCGCGGGCCAGCTGGGCACGGTAGGACGCCGTCATCGGAGCGGGCTCGCCGCGATAGGTCCAGGTGATCAGGTGGTCGACGGAGAACCTCGGCGAGCACTCCGCGCACGACCCCGGCCGCGAGGGCCGGCGGTGGCGGGTGATCCGGTGGCCGGCCGAGCAGGTGCCGACCCAGTCACCGGCCACGGTCGGCAGGCTGGGGTCGGTGCAGCGCTCGCCGCTGCAGCCGATGCGCAGCGCGGTCGCCCGCCACACCGCGTCGTGCGCGTGGCGCGCGCCGACCAGCGCGTGGGCGATCTCGTGGAGGATCGTGTCGCGCACGTCGGCCTCGGCGTGCAGCACGGTCAGGGGCGCGCTCAGCCCGATCTGGCGGACGTGGTGGCGGCAGACCCCGGCGCGCTGCTTGGCGCGGTCGAGGACCAGCGTCCAGTCGGTCAGCCCGTGCTCGTCGAGCAGCTCGCGCCCGAGCCGGCGCGCCGCCTCCAGATCCATGCCACTCTCCTCGTCCTGCACGGGTGGTCCGACCCGTCGCCGAAGACCCTAGAGCGCAGCGCCGACAGCGGCCGGCACCCGGGCCGGTCACACCCGCACGACCTGGAGCAGCCCCAGCTCGGCGAGCACGTCGAAGTCGTCGTCCTGGGTGACGACCGGCAGGTCGCGCGAGACCGCGACGCTCGCGATCCAGAGGTCGTTGAGCCCGATCCTGCGTCCCGCCTCGTGGAGGACGACCCGCAGCCGCGCCCAGGTCGCCGCGGCGGGCGCGTCGATCGGCAGCGGCACGATCGAGGCCGCGCGCTGGGCGGTGCGCAGTCGCTTCGCCCGGATCTCGGTCGTCGGCGCGGCGAGGACCCCGGCCTCCAGCTCCGCGAGCGTGACGACGCAGACCAGGCTCTCGTCCGGCAGCCGGTCGACCGCGAGCTCGCGGCCGCTCTCGGAGGCGATGAAGACGCTCGTGTCCAGCAGCCCGGCGGCCGTCACGTCAGCGGGCCGAGGTCGTCGGTCGACTCACCGGCCAGGACCCGGAGGTCGGCTCGCAGCCCGGCGTCGGCCTGCTCCGATGTCAGCCAGGCGGCGAGCTCGGCCCGCCGCCAGGAGCGCGGCCGGGCGTCACCCGGCGGGTGCAGCTCGGCCACCACCTCGCCGCGGACGGTCACCGCCACCACCCCGCCCTCGCCGACCCGGCGCAGCACGTCGGCGGTGTGGTTGCGCAGGTCACGGCTGGCCACGGCGTCCATGTGGCAGATCGTAGCACTTTGCGCACACCTTCACTCCGGAGCGCGTCGCCCGCGCGGCTCGACGACGCGCTGGCCGTTGCGGGCGCGGGCGGCCGGCGAGTCCCGGCGGCGTCGGATGCGGCGCTTGCGATGTCGGTCGATCGCGACCTGGTAGGCCAGCGGCGGCTCGTCGTACGCCTCACCTGGACGCAGCACCTCGGTGGTCACGCGGTTGTCGGAGACCGTGATCGCGAACAGCTCGCGGGTGTCGCGCCGGCCGAGCACGGCTGGTACGACTTCATGACCAGGCACGCTGATCACTCGCCGGCACTGGTCGAGGCATAGCGGAGAGCGTCAGCGCGCGATCGCACCAACCCCGGCGAGCAGCCGGTCGACGTCGTCGGCGTTGGTGTACGGCGCCAGGCCGGCCCGCACCGCGCCCTCGTCCCCGAGGCCCAGCCACCGGGACGCCTCGATCGCGTAGAAGTGGCTGGCGGGGGCGTTCACGCCCAGGCCCGCCAGGTGCGCGGAGACCTCGCCGCTCGCCCGCCCGGCGACGGAGAAGTACGCCGTGGGTGTCCGGCGGGCCGGGTCGCCGTACAACCGCACTCCTGCGATCGAGCGCAGTCCGTCGAGCAGGCGCGCGAACAGCCGCTCCTCGTGCTCCTCGACGGCGCTCATCGACTCCAGCACCCGGGTCCGCCGGTCGGAGGCGCCGGAGGCGAGGCCGGCCAGGTGGTCGATCGCCGCGGTGGTGCCCGCGAGCAGCTCGTAGGGCAGCGTGCCGAGCTCGAAGCGCTCGGGCACCCGGTCGCTCGAGGGCAGCAGCTTGTCGGGCTGCAGCCGCTCGAGCAGCTCCGGCGCGGCCGCGAGCACGCCGTGGTGCGGCCCGAGGAACTTGTACGGCGAGCACGCGAAGAAGTCGCCCCCCAGGGCCGCGACGTCCACCGGCGCGTGCGGGGTCAGGTGCACGCCGTCGACGTACACGAGCGCCCCGGCGTCGTGGGCGGCCGCGGCGATCGCGGCGACGTCGGGGCGGGTGCCGAGGACGTTCGATGCCGCGGTGACCGCGACCAGCCGGGTGCGCTCGGACAGCTCGGCGCGCACGTCGTCGACCGGCAGCTCGCCGCTCTCCCGGTCGAACCCGACCCACCGCACGGTCGCGCCGGCCCGCTGTGCCGCCTGCACCCACGGCCGGATGTTCGAGTCGTGGTCGAGCCGGGTCACCACGACCTCGTCACCGGCGCGCCAGTCCCGGGCGAGCACGCGCGAGACGTCGTACGTCGCCTGGGTCATCGATCGTGCGAACACGACCCCGTCCGCGTCGCAGCCCAGCAGGTCGGCGACCGCCCGCCGCGCACCGGCCACCACCTCCTCGGCCCGGCGCTCCGCGGCGGTGACCGTGCCACGATTGGCCAGCCCGGCGGTCATGGTCCGCGCGACCGCGTCGGCCACCTGCCGCGGGGTCTGGCTCCCGCCGGGGCCGTCGAAGTGCGCGACCCCCTCGGACAGCGCGGGGAAGTCCCGCCGGACCCGGTCGACGTCGAGGCTCACCACGCGCCCATCATCGCAACGGGCGTGACGGCGGCGGCAGGAGCGGGTACCGGGCCCCGGTGAGCACCACCACCGCCGTACGCCGGGCCCGCACGCGGGCACGCACCCATCCGCAGTACTTCCTCGCCCTCAAGGCCGCCCTGGCGGCGATGCTGGCGTGGCTCGTGGTGCAACCCTTCGGCGGCTTCGTGGCCGAGTACGCCTACTACCCACCGCTCGGCGCCCTGTCGGTCGTGTCCACGTCGGTGGTGCGCTCGGCGCGCAACGCGACCGAGGTCGTGGTCGCGATCCTGCTGGGCGCCGCTCTCGCACTGGCCGCGGAGGCGCTGCCGCTGCCGGAGCCGATCCCGCTCGGGCTGGCGATCGTCGCCGGCGTCCTGGTCGGCGCGTCCGGACTGGCGGGCGGCATGGGCAGCTGGGTCCCGCTGGCCGCGATGTTCGTGCTGGTGGCCGGTCGCGGCAACCCGATCGAGTACACCGCGGCGTACGGCGGGCTCACCGCGGTCGGCGCGCTGGTCGGTGTGGGCGTGTACGTCGTGTTCCCCCAACTGCCGCTGACCCCCGCGGTGCTCGCCCAGGACCGGCTGCGCGAGCAGCTCGCCGATCAGCTCGACGAGCTCGCCGAGGCGCTGGTGCAGGAGATCCTCGGGGAGAAGGACTGGAACGCGCTGCGCCGCTCCCTGGAACGCACCGCCCGCGACGCGGACGCCCTGATGGACGAGGCCCGCGACGCCCGCCGCGCGAACTGGAAGGCGGCCCGCTGGGCCGAGACCACCGACCACCACGACGCGCGGGCGCAGGCGCTGCAGCGGCTGACCGGCTGTGTCGACGAGGTGCTCGCCCTGGTGGCCAACCAGCAGGCCGAGATCCGCCGCGACGACACCACCGCCACCGAGCTGCGCGCCACGACCGCCGAGGCGCTGGAGCGCGTCGCCGCGCTGCTGCGCGACAACACCGAGCCCGACACCGCCCGCGCGGCGGTCGCGGATCTGCGCGAGAGCGTGGCCCGGGCCCAGGCCACCACCGGCGACCACCACTTCGCGGCGGCCGCGATCGTGCTCAACCTCGAGCACGCGGTGGCGGCCTGGACCTAGGTCCACGCTCAGCCGGTCAGCTCCGAACCGGTCAGCTCCGAACCGGTCAGCTCGGCGAGGGTGAGAACGTGGTCCCCGATCCCCCAGCCACCGTCGGGGACCTCGTCGACGAGGACCATCGTGGTGGCGCGGGCGTCCTCGCCGAAGGCGGCGACGTACATCTCGGTGATCGTGTGGATGAACTGCTGCTTCTGCGCGGCATCGACGAGCCCGGCGGGGACCTTCAGGTTGGCGAACGGCATCTCAGATGATCCCCCCGTTGGCGCGCAGCACCTGGCCGTTGACCCAGTGGCCGTCGGCGCCGACGAGGAACGCGACGGTGGCCGCGATGTCCTCGGCCGTGCCGAGCCGCTCGAGCGGCGGCAGCTTGGCGAGACTCGCGACCTGCTCCTCGGACTTGCCGTCGAGGAACAGGTCGGTCGCGGTCGGGCCGGGGGCGACCGTGTTGACGGTGACGTCGCGGCCGCGCAGCTCCTTGGCGAGGATCGGGGTGAGCGCCTCGACGGCGCCCTTGCTGGCGGCGTAGGCGCCGTACGTCGGGAGCGAGAGCGGCACGACCGTGGTCGAGAACAGCACGAGCGAGCCGGGCTCGCGCAGGCGGCGTACGGCCTGCCGGGCGACGGCGAACGTGCCGCGGACGTTGACGTCCAGGGTGCGGTCGAGGTCGTCGAGGTCGAGCTCGGCGACCGGCGCGAGCCGCATCTGACCGGCCGCGTGGACGACCGCGTCGACACCGCCGTACTCCCGCTCGGCGGTGTCGAACATCGCCCGTACGACGGCCTCGTCGGAGACGTCGCCGCCCGCGGTGACGGCCCGGCCGCCGCGCTCCTCGATCCGGGCGACGACCTTGTCGGCCTCGGTCTCGTTGGTGCTGTAGCCGACCACGACGGCGTACCCGTCCTCGGCCAGCCGGAGAGCGGTGGCGCGGCCGATGCCGCGCGAGCCGCCCGTGACGATCGCTACTCGGTCTGTTGTCCTGGTGTCCATGGCCTCGACGGTGCCGCGGCCGCGAGGGCTGAGGAAGCGGACGTTCTCCCTGGGGACGCCGACCCCAGGCTTTGCCGCCGGCGCCCGGGCAGACTGGACCCGTGGACCTCACCGAGCTCGGCGCGTTCTTGAAGTCGCGACGCGACCGGATCCGCCCGCAGGACGTCGGCCTGCCCGCGGGCCCGCGGCGCCGGGTCGCGGGACTGCGCCGCGACGAGGTCGCCGTGCTGGCGGGCGCGTCGGTCGACTACTACGTCGAGCTCGAGCAGGGCCGCGGCGCCCAGCCCAGCGAGCAGATGGTCGCCGCGCTCGCCCGGGCGCTGCGGCTCGATCGGGACGAGCGCGACCACCTCTACCACCTCGCCGGCCGCCCGCTCCCGACCGCGCACGGCGCCCACGCGCACGTGCACCCGGCGATGCTCGACCTGCTCGACCGTCTCGGCGACACCCCCGCGCGCGTGATCACCGACCTGCACGTGACGCTGGTGCAGAACCGGATGGCCCGCGCGCTGCTCGGTGAGCCGTCGGCCGCGAAGGGCGTCGAGGCGAGCTTCGTCCACGAGTGGTTCGTCGATTCCGCCACCCGGGCGCGCTACCCGGTCGACGAGCACGAGCGCACCGGCGCCTCGTTCGTCGCCGACCTCCGCGCGGTCCTCGGCCGCCGCGGCGACGACGCCACCGCGCGTGCGCTGGTCGATGACCTGCTCGCGCGCTCGGAGGAGTTCCGCGAGCTGTGGGAGCGCCAGGACGTCGCCGTACGCCGCCGCGACCGCAAGACCCTGATCCACCCCACCCTCGGCGAGCTCCCCGTCAACTGCCTGACGCTGGAGAGCGAGGACGCCACCCAGCGGCTGCTGTGGTTCACCCCCGTCCCCGGGACCCGCTCCGTGGAGCAGTTCGAGCTGCTGAGCACCATCGGCGACCAGGACCTCGAGCCGTCGCCCATCGGTAGTTGAGGAGCGAAGGCGCGCCAGCGCCTGAGCCTCGAAACCACCGCTTCGGACTCGCCGTCCTCCATCAGGCCGAGAGCTCTGAGCGCTCGCACAGCTCACGGACGTAGTCCGCCAGGTCAGCGATGCGGCGGTGGAGATCGTGGACGTCGCCCGACAGCGGCAGCTGGTAGCAGATCAGCTCCTTGTCGATGTTGCGCACGGTCACGACCTTCTCGCGCTGGTCGTCCGCCGAGCAGTACACGAGCAGCCCGGCGCGAGTCCCGAGCGACACGGCGTACGCGAGCATCTGGTAGTAGTCGGCGCTCCGGGCCAGGCTCCCCTCGACGAGCTTGTACTTGGTGTCGCCGACCAGCGCGACCTGCTGGCGCGTCGTGAAGACGAGATCGGGTCGGATCGGCACGCGCGCTCCACGCGCGAGGTAGGTGGCGTACTGCGCCTGGACCTCGACCCGGGGAGCCAGTCGTCGGGCGAGCTCCGAGGCGACCCATCGCTCGAAGACGACGTTCATGTCGACCAGGAACGCGTGCGCCGGCTGCTCACCCGGCCGGTGGCTGATGGCCGAGCTGCCGAGGACCAGCCGGGCCAGGCCCAACGCGACGGACAGGTGTTCGTTGAGCCGCGTGACGGCCGGCCAGCCGGCGAGGGCGTGCGCGGCCGGGATCGCCGCCACGCCGCTGAATCGCTCCACCAGTCGGCGAATCCGGCGCCGCGTGGCGAAGTCGATGGAGGGCCACCTCGTCATCTCGCGCAGTGATGCCAGGAGGATCCGGTTCTCGATCGTGTCGGCAGTGAAGTCGTCGAACCGGCACGGCGCGGGCGCCAGATCCCACGGACGCCGCGCGATCTCGTCGACGAGCAGGCGGCCCCGGATCACCGGCACTCGCTCTTCGCGCTGGCGGTACCCGTGCAGCATCCCGCGTGAGGTCGCTTCGTCGATGGACCGGACCACGAACGCCGCGACTCCCTCCACGAACTCAGATCGCGCCCAGGAGCCAAGCTCCTGCGCCCAGTCGACCGCCTCCGCGGCGCCCGCGAAGAGGGCGAATAGGTTCTGCATGGGCACCTTGGGGGCCACCTCGATCGTCAGGTCACCGACCCGCACCGATCCCACGAACGACGTGCTGCGCAGGAGGACGGAGCCTTCCTCAGGACCGGCGAGCACGGTGAACCGGCCCGCTGCCAGGCGCAGCAGCTGTCGTCGTTGCTCGTCGTCGACGCGCAGCGGCGCCGAGGTCGAGTACTCGGACAGCCGGCAGATGGTCCCGCCTTCCGACGACACCATCAGACCTCGGTCGCCTCACCGGGCTCGACCGGGCTGGACGATCCGACGGACGCGAAGTCCTTGACCAGGCGGTTCCAGTCGAACCAGGCGAGCTCGCCGCTGCGGCCGTACAGCTGGTCCTCGATCATCGGGTGGACGTTGTAGCGCCAGATCCGCTCGAGCCGCTGCGGCGTCAGGCCCTTCTTCATGAAGTGGCTGTGGCCGATCTGCAGGTGCGGCCCGCCGAGCAGTGCGATCAGACGCTCGTTCACCGCGTCGACGAGGTCGGCCACCCACAGCGGCTCGTTCTCGCGCTCGAGCCAACTGCGCAGGAGACCTTGCATCGGCCCCTCGTGCGGCATGAACGGGATGAAGTCGAACCGTCGACGCAGCGCCGCGTCCACCATCGCGATCGAGCGGTCCGCCGTGTTCATCGTGCCGATGATCCACAGGTTCTTCGGCAGCTCGAACGGCTCGTCGGGTCGATAGATCGTGCGGACCGTGTGGTTCCGGTACTCGAGGAGGAAGAGCAGCTCCCCGAGTGCTCGGGGCAGATTCGCCCGGTTGATCTCGTCGATGATCAGGAGGTGCGGGACGCTCGGCGAGGCCTCGGCCGCCTCGGCGATGAGCGCCAGTGGGCCCTTGCGGAGCTCGTACACCAGCTGCCCGTTCGCGTCCGTGACCGGGCGGTACCCCTCGAAGAAGTCCTCGTACGACGTGGACGGATGGAACTGCACGAGCGCTCGCCGGGAGGCGTCGGGCTGCACCGCACGGGCGAAGCGGTCCGCAAGGAACGTCTTGCCGGTCCCAGGCGGGCCGTAGAACACCACCTGGCCGCGCTCCTCGAGCAACTCGTAGATCTCACGCAGGAACTCGACCTCGACGAGCAGGTCGTCGGCCGCCTCCTTGAGCAGGTCGCGCTCGGGGTCGACCTGCTGCGCCTGCTGGCGGTCGAGCAGCCAGTAGCCGAACTGAGCCATCGCCCACGGGTCGCCTGGGAAGGCGGGCTCGAGGTTCCGGCGCAGGAGGTCGTTGGCCTCGACGTGCAGGGTGCCCACGGACTTGCCGGCCGAGCTCGGGAGCGGGATGCCGAGACGCTGCAGCATCGCGAGCTTCCCCATCTCGCCCTTCAGTGGGAACACGGGGAGGAACCGGTCGGGCTGACTGACCGCGAGGAGCTTGAAGGCCACCGACTCGCCGAGTCCGCGCATGCCGAGGTCGTTCCAGTCGAGGACTCGGTCCAGCCGCAGCTCCACCGGGTCGTCGCCCCACAGGAACTCTCGGAGCTTCGAGGAGAAGTCGGTGAGCCCGGTCCCGTCCAGTCCCGCCATCGAAGAGTTCAGCACCGACTGGGGGCCGGGGTTGCCGTACCGCTTGCCGTTGATCAGCTTGCGGAACATGTCAGTGTCGAGGACCTCGAGCCCATCCGGGGAGAGAGCAGAGGCCATCTCTTCGCGCTGTTTGCGGTTCAGCTCGTCGCGGTCCGTCGGGTACGGGCGCGACCTCTTGAACTCGGCGGCCAGCGCCGCGAGCTCGTCCGACAACGACGCCGTCGGCTCTTCACCGCTGCCGGCGAACGCCCGGAGAACGGGCGCGAGGTCAGCGGCAGCTGCACGCATCTCCCCGGCCAGGTCGCTCCTACCCAGGGCCTCGGTACCGGGCCACCACCGGCCGACGAAGACCTCGCCGTTCTCATAGTCCGCCACCGGCTGGAGACGGTCGCCGGTGTGGTGTGGTCGGAACGCGAAGAACGTCGCCCACTCCGGGATCTCGCCACGTGCCCGCTCGATGGCCGCGCGACCCGACTCGTGGTCACCCTGCTGCCAGCCTGCGTAGGCCCCGAACGCGACGCCAGAGCGGGTGACCCACAGCCGAAAGCCGGGCGCCCCCATGCCGCCGGGCATGCTCAGCATCGCGTAGGCGTCGGCTCGGTAGGGCTTGTCGCTGCTGAACGCCGTCCGCAGCTGCAGCTTCGCCAGCTCCAGGTCTAGGCGGGAGGCCGCTTCCAGCTCGGACAGCAGGGCTGCACCGGCCGTCTGGAGCGCTCCCCGCAGGTGGGCCGCCATCGCGTGGGCGTTGGTCTCCGTGTGCGGATCGGGATAGCCGCGTCCGAGCTCGAACTGCTCCATCAGCGCCGCGGCCTCGGAGCACAGCTCGGTCAGACCGTCCTCGAGTCCCGGGAACGCGCCGCGGTGCTGGTGCCACCACAGCAGGCGATCCAGCTCGTGGTAGTTCGCGGGGCAGGCCGCGGCTGCTAGTTCGCGGAAGGCTGGGTACGTCTCCCGCTGCGAGCGCGTCAAGGTCCACCCCAGCGCGATCAGCGCGTCGAACGCACTCGGCCACAAGCAGGGCCAGGTGGGATCGTCGGGATCCGTCGACCAGAACAATGAGACGACGAAGGGAATGCGCGCCTTCGCCGGATGGCCGTTGCGGGACAGCCCGGAGACGAACGACTCGAGGTCCGCCAGCTTCCGCTCCGCCTCCTCGACGCTGGTCGGTGTGTGCAGAGCGTCGGCCAGGACCGGCGCAGGGTCGAGACCGTCCTCGACCGCGTAGTTGACGACCTGGTTCATCCACATCAGGCCGAAGCCCTGGAACGCCGCGAACGGCCCCGGCCGCCGTGCCCAGGAGTCCAGCCCCCCCTTGAAGGCGGCGATGTCGCCGTTAGTGCGGAGGTCCTCCAGGATGGCCCGGAGCTCTCGGGCGCGGGCCGGCCGGAGGCGGTCTCGCTCCGCCCAGTCGGGCTGGACCTCCGGGTCGGCCGCAGCCGCCGCACGGAGGAGGTCGATCTTCTTGGCTCGGTGCTCGATCAGCTCCATGGCGCTCCTTCGTTCGCTTGCGCACGTACCACGCACCACACAGTGGCATGCCTCGTACGCGCCGCCGAGGAGCCGGGAGGACGCCTACCGCACCCGGATGGCCGCCGCTGGGCTCGGCCGACTCGACCCGATCCCGTTGACGGCGATCACCCAGAACGTGTGCCGCCCCTTCGGCAGCGAGGAGAACACCACCCGGCGTACGCCGGGGCTAACGGTCCGCGACCGGCCCGCGCTCGTCATGACCCGGTAGCGCTTGATCGGGCTGCTGTTGTCGGCGGGAGCCGTCCACCGAACCACGACGGAGCGGCCCGCCTTCCGCGCCAGGCGCGGTCGGTCGACCCGGTCGGGCGCCCCGGCCGGCACGACGGTGTTGGACGGCGCCGACGGTGCGGAGTCTCCGGCGGCGTTGGTAGCGGTGACCGTGAGCGTGTACGCCGCGCCGTTGTCCAGCCCGAACACGCTCCACGAGGTCGACTCGGTGCCGATGCGGATCGTGCGCCCACCGGGCCGCACGGTGATGGTGTAGCCGCCGATCGGCGCACCCCCGTCCTCGGTCGGCGGGACCCACGACACCGTTGCGGCGTGGTTGCCCGGCACGGCCTTCAGCATCATCGGTGCGTCCGGCACCTCGGCGAAGACGACCGACACGGGGCTGGAGGGCGAGCTCGTGCCGATCCGCGTCGTGGTCGTCACCCGGAACGCGTACGGCCCGACCTCGTCGAGCCCGTCGACGAGCAGCGAGGTCTGGTCGCCGGGCACCTCGATCGTCCGGTCGCCGGGCGAGACCGTCACGGCGTACCCGAGCACCGGGGCCCCGTTGCCGTCGGCCGGGCTCCAGGTCACCAGTGCGGCTCGGTCCCGCCGCTCCGCGCTCACCTGACGGGGCAGGTCGGGCCAGCCGGCCGGTGTGACCGGGTCCGACGGCGCGGACGGCGCAGAGCGGCCGAACAGCGAGGTGGTGGCGGCGACCGTGAACGTGTACGCGGTGCCGTTGTCCAACCCGGAGATCCCGGCGACGGTGCGGTCGGCGGGCACGGTCACCGTGCGGCCGCCGGGGCTCGCGGTCACCACGTAGCCGGTCACCGGCAGCCCGTGCGCCTCCGACGGGGTCCAGGTCACGGTCGCCTCCTGGCTGCCGGGGACCACGGTGACTCCGGCCGGGGCGTCCGGGAGCTGGACGACCTTCCAGGCCACGGTCCGCTCCCTGAGGTTCCCCGCCCGGTCGCTCGCGCGGATCACGACCCGGTGCTCGCCGAGTGCCAGATCGTCGTACGTCACGGACCCTGCCGTGCACGGCTGGGCCGGCTGGTCGTCCAGCTGGCACTCGGCGGCGGCGTAGGTCCATTCCGACGACAGGGTGAACTCGATGGTCGCTGACCGGTCCAGGGTCGTGGAGGCGGGCGCGGCGGTGACGTCCACCTTGGGAGCCGTGGTGTCGACGTCCCAGTCGAAGTAGACGTTGTTGGTGTTGCCGTTCCCCGCTCGGTCCTTCACCCGCAGCAGCAGCCGGTGGGTGCCCTCGGCCAGGTTGGTGAACTCGACGCCGGTGTCCGTGCAGCTGGTCGTCCGGTAGTCGAGCTCGCAGGTCCAGGACCCGACCCCACTCAGGGCGTCAGCGAAGCGCCACGCGAACCTCGCGGTCGTCTCCTTGGTGATCCACTCCGGCTTGGCGGACACGTAGACGTTGGGCGGGGTGTGGTCCTCGACGAAGGCCTTGGTCGCCGTGGTCGTGTTGCCGGCGGCGTCGGTGGCGCGGATGTGCACCTCGTGCGGACCGTCGCTGGGCCGCGAGATGCTCCAGGGGCTGGTGCAGGCGACGTACGCCGCGCTGTCCAGCGCGCACTCGGTGCGCGTCACCCCGACGTCGTCGGTGGCGGTGAAGGTCGCCTGGGAGGTGTTGCGGCTGTAGTAGGGCAGCCCCACCGGGAACCCGATGGTGACCACCGGCGCCTGCGTGTCCACGGCCTCCGCCGCCGCGGGCGTCGCCAGCCCGGCCACCGCGACCATCAGCCCCATCAGACCGACGACCAGCGTCCTGACGTCCTGCACCCGCACGCGCTCTCCCGAGACTCGATCAGCTGTTGCCAGGTACAAGACGAGCCACCGTGCGTTTCATGTCGCGGTTGTGGGTGATGCCGCCCACAACGCGGCCGCGCAGGGCCTTCCTGTGCGAAGTTCTCCTGCGACGCGGCGGACGATGCGCTGGGATCGATCCGTGAGGATCGGTACCTGGAACCTGGCCGGGCGGTGGACGCCCGAACACGAACGCTTCGTAGTCGACCTGGACTGCGATGTCCTGCTGTTGACCGAGGTCAGCGAGCGGGTGTCGATCCCGGGCTACGGCCTCCACCTCGGCGCAGCCCTCATGGCGCGGCGTCGTCGCTGGGCGGGTGTCGCCAGCCGGCTCGCGATCTCCCCACTCCCGGACCCTCACCCAGCGAGCGCGATGGCGGTCGTGGACGGCTGGACGTTCTGCAGCGCGATCCTCCCGTGGAAGGGCGCCGGCTCCCGCAACATCTGGGCCGGCTCAGGCCATGCCGCGTGGACCGAGTCCTGCCTGTCCTGGCTCCTTCCTGCCCTGCCGACCGAGCGTCTGATCTGGGGCGGAGACTGGAACCATGCACTCAGCGGGCGGGAGTGGACTGGCAGCGTCGGCGGCCGAACGGCGCTCCTCGCCGCTCTCGAGAAGCTCAACCTGCACGTTCCGACAGCCAGCCTCGCCCATCGCATCGAAGGGCTGCTGTCGATCGACCACATCGCGATCCCGACGGACATGACCGTGACAGCAGCGTCCCGGGTCATCGGCTCCGCGGACGGGCGCCGACTCTCCGACCACGACGCCTACGTCGTCGACCTGCGGTGACGGACCTGGTCGATCAGCGCGTCGGGTTCGGTTCGAGGTAGCCCAGCCAGAGGCCGTCCCGCGCGCGGGTCATTCCAACGAAGAGCTCGCGCCGGTCACGTTCGACGCGCTCCTGATAGGCGTCCTCCGACTCCCCTGCCCACGGACCGCCAGATCCGACCGTGAGATTGGGCAGCAGGACGTACTTGAACTCGAGCCCCTTGGCGCGCTTGAACGTGCCGATCTTCAGGCGGTTCGTGGTCATGCCGTCGTAATCGAGGAGATCCACCCAATCGAGTCCTGCCGTGGTCAAGATGCGGCCCAGACGGTCAACGTCGCGACGCGTTCTGGCCAAGACCGCCATGTCGCCCAAGGGAACGCGCAGGCGCTCTTGCGTCGCACGGATCTGCGCGATCATCGCCCCTTCGAGCCGAGACCTCGACGGGCTGCGCACGATGAGCGGCGGTGGGCCGTGCCTCGACGCGGTCGTCTCGCGCTGCCCCTGCCGGATCTCTCCGTCGAGGTCGTCGAAGCCGTCCGAGGCGACCAGCATGGCGGCCGCGTCGAGGATCTCAGCGGTGTTCCGATAGTTCACCCTCAGCACGTTCGCGCGCCCGGCAACCGAGATCCCCGCCTCATTGAGGCGAAACCCTCCTGGGTAGACGTTCTGCTGACCGTCGCCGATGAGGAGCAGCCCGTCGGGTCCATCGCCGGCAATGGCGTGCAGGAGTTCGAGACCCACGAGAGGGAGGTCCTGCACCTCATCCACGATGACCGCGCCGTAGGGAGCCAGAGACGGATCCCGTCTGACGAGATCGCGCGCAACGAGGAGCAGATCGTTGAAGTCCCACACCCCACGGTCGTGCAGCCGGCGCTCGTACTCGACGTAGAGCTCCCACATGGCCGCTCGATGTTCGGCGCGCATCGGAGTACGCCGCCCGACTCGCGCCAGGGCGGCATAGTCCGCGAACTCGCGCAGCCCCCGTCCCTTGATGACGTAGTCGATCTCCTCGCGCCAGTAGCTCGCCCGCTCGTTGAGCCTGGCCAGCACCGTCTCGCGCCCCACCGTCGCCCAGGCGTCGTCGTACGCCTGGCCGATGCGCCGACCGTCGACGCGTGAGCGCACACCCGCGCGCTCGCAGATCGTCCCAGCGAGCTGGTGCAGCCCGCTGAAGTCCACCTCGCCCTCGACCTGCGGCGCGAGTCGCTGGCACAGGCGCGACAGCACGACGGGCAGCGTCCGGACGAAGGTCACGACGAGGACCCTCATGCCTGTGCGCTCAGCCAGATGAACCGCACGATGGAGCCCGACGACCGTCTTGCCCGTGCCCGCTGGGCCGCGCAGGCGAGCGGGACCGCTCCACGAGGTGTGGACGAGGCGTAGCTGATCGGGGTGCAGCACCGTCATCCACTCTTCGATGGGACCGGCGAGGTGCCGCTCGAGGATCGCCGAAGCCAGCTCGTCGACGTCGAACAGAGCGTCGTCGCTCGTCACTGCTCGCGGCACGACGACGTGCACCGGAGCTGCAGCAATCGGCGCGTCCCGCTCGACGCCGTAGGCAGGGAAGTCGGCCGCGAGGACCGCAGCGACCTCCTGGACCTGACTGTCATCGAAGCGGTGTCCAAGCCGCGTCACCCAGCTGGCCACGTTCTCCTCGCCGACCAGGCTGACCCGCTGTGCGCGTGCATCCAGGCGTTGGCCGTAGAAGACAAGCGCCGGGTGCACGGCCGCCGCGGTGATCCCCAGAGCGGCGACCGAGTCCTGCACTCGGTCGACCAGACCGAGCAGCTTGTGAGCCTCGTCGTCTCGACATTCGTCTTCGCAGAACAGGCTCCCGTGTCGGACCTCGAGTGCTCTCCATGCCTTCACGTCGACCACGACGATGCCGCCGGGTCCGACGAGCAGGAAGTCGACATTCGCCCGTTTGGAGCCAGCCCAGCGCCGGTCAGCGAAGACGGACCAGCCCAGTTCGCGCAGACCCTGCAGGCGAGCGCCCACAACGGCTTCACTGCGGCTGGCGATCTCGTACCGCGCGGCCTGCTGGCGCGCCTGTTGCGCCAAGCGCTCGTGTTCGCCTGCCTCGAGCAGGGAGCGCTGAGCCTCATAGTGCGCCGAAGCGCCAGCCGTCATGCTCCAACCCCCGAACGCGGTGCAACGTCTCGAGATACATCGGCACCTGAGGCCGGATTCTTGAGGTTCGCACCGGAGGGCGCCAG
>NZ_DASWVI010000288.1:0-2058 GCF_036401255.1 Nocardioides sp.
TCGTCGTCGAGCTCGTAGACCAGCGGCATGCCGGTGGGGATGTTGAGCCCGGCGATGTCCTCGTCGCTGATGCCGTCGAGGTGCTTGACCAGGGCCCGGAGGCTGTTGCCGTGGGCGGCGATCAGCACCGTGTGGCCGGCCCGCAGGTCCGGGATGATGTCGGACTCCCAGTAGGGGAGGAACCGGGCGATGACGTCCTTGAGGCACTCGGTGTGCGGCATGTCCGCGCCGAGGCCGGCGTACTGCGGGAGCCCGAACTGGGAGAACTCGCTGTCCTCCTCGATCGGCGGCGGCGGGACGTCGAAGGAGCGGCGCCAGAGCATGAACTGCTCCTCGCCGTAGGCCTCCAGCGTCTCCTTCTTGTTCTTGCCCTGGAGCGCGCCGTAGTGGCGCTCGTTGAGGCGCCAGGAGCGGCGCACCGGGATCCAGTGCCGGTCGGCGGCGTCGAGGGCGAGGCACGCGGTGTTGATCGCGCGGCGCTGCACCGAGGTGTGCACGACGTCGGGCAGCACGCCCGCCTCGCGCATCAGCTCACCGCCGTGGACCGCCTCGGCGCGGCCCTTGTCGGTGAGGTTGACGTCGACCCAGCCGGTGAAGAGGTTCTTCGCGTTCCACTCGCTCTCACCGTGTCGCAGAAGGATGAGCGTGTGGGTCATGGGTCAACTCCTTGGCAGTGGATCCCTGGGTGTGGATCCGGGTCAGTGTTCTGCGGTGACCGGGGCCTCGGCGTCGCACTCGTAGGCGTCGCTCGAGGAGCCGGACGATGGGGTGGGGGCCAGGCCCTCGAACTCGTTGCACGGCGCGACCACGGGGATCGACATCTCGGCCTCCTCGCCGTTGTCGAAGCCGAGGGTCACGGTGACGAACGAGCCGGGCCCGAAGTCGCCGGTGACGACGACGCCGCCGTCGTCGGCGAGGTTGACCAGCCCGCCCGCGGGGACCTCGATCGGCTGGAAGTCCGTCGCGGTCACCGGGGACTCGCCGGCGCCGGCCAGCGACTCGACGGTGAGGGCGTCGTGAGGGTCGTTGTTCGCGAACGAGGCCACGAACGCGCCCTCGCCCTCGCGGTCGGCGACGACGACGGCGTTGAGCACGTCGACCTGCGCGTCGCGGTCGTTGACGCCCGCGGTCGGGGTGTAGACCCGGTCGGTGGCGTAGTCGAACCCGCACGAGGACAGGGTCGCGGCCAGCAGGACGGCGCCGGCGGAGGCCAGCAGGCGGGCAGACGGGCGAAGCTGCATGGTCAGAGCCTTCACGGGTCAACGGCGGGGTGCGAGGCACAGCCTAGCGGTCGGCGCCGGGGTGCCGACGGCCGCCCGCGTCGGTGGTCGGTCGTGCCCGGTCGGGGGCTCAGCGGCGCAGGCCGACGGTGTTGCCTACCACGAGCAGGCCGACGATGTCGAGCACCGTCCACGCGAGGGCGACCACCAACAGCCGGGTCGCGCCGATGCGCAGCGCGATCCGCAGGCTCAGGTGCCGGAAGCCGTCCTCGTGGTCGGCGACCAGGCCCGGCAGCGCGCACAGCACGTGCACCCCGAGGCCCAGCCCGGCGGCCAGCACCACCATCGCGACCTCGGGCGGGTCGCCGGCCGTCGCGCCGCCCCACCCTCCGTAGGACAGGAACGCCGGGTAGCCGGCGTACGCGATCACCCACGGCACCCACGAGAACCAGCCGCGGCGCAGCACGACGTTGCCGACCATGCCGACGGCGACCGTGCCGAGGTAGATGCTGCCGGCGGTGACGCCGTTGGCGATCGCGAGGGGTACGACGAGCAGCACCCCGCAGATCAACGTGAACCACGCGGTGCCGGGGTCGAGGTAGCCGTCCGCGATCGGCTTCCCGCTCGGCAGCCGCAGCGCGTCGCGCCGGCTGTCGACGAGGTCGTTGTGCCAGCCCAGCAGCGCCTGTCCGACCAGCACGGTCGCGAACACCAGGGCGACCTCGCGCCCGGCGCGCCCGCTGAGCGCGGCCGCGACCGCGAGTCCGGCGGCCGTGAGGAGGGCCTGGCGCGGGTGCGCGGCGCGCAGCAGCAGCACCGGCGTCAGGTGGGCGAGCGT
>NZ_DASWVI010000289.1:0-4777 GCF_036401255.1 Nocardioides sp.
GTCCACCCCTGCCGAGTCGGCGCCAGTTTCCGGTCCTCGGAGAAACTGGCGCCGACTCGGCGCGGAATGGGGGGAAACTGGCGCCGACTCGGCCTAGTGGAAGTCGCGGGAGCGGTGGCAGGCGCGCAGGGCCCGGCCGGCCTCGGGGTGGACGGCCTCGATCGGGGCGAGCCGGTCGGCGACCAGGTTGGTGACGCCGTCTTGCCGTTCGAGGATGCCGCGGATGACCATGCCGGCCGCGCTGCTGGCGACTCCGCGGTAGCGCCGCCACACCCCCACCGTGCAGATCACGTTGAGCATCCCGGTCTCGTCCTCGAGGTTGAGGAACGTGACGCCGCCGGCGGTGCCGGGGCGCTGCCGGTGGGTGACCAGGCCGGCCACGTGGATCCGTCGCCCCGGTTCGGCGGTGGCGCAGTCGGCCACCGCCTTGATGCCTCCGGCCCGCAGCCGGTCGCGCAGGTGGCCGAACGGATGCTGCCCGGGGGTGATGCCGGTGGCCCACAGGTCGGCCATCGTGACTTCCACGTCGTCCATCTCCGGCAGCATCGGCGCCGGCCCCGCGACGCGGACCCCCTCGAGGTGCTCCTCGCTCTCGGTCCACCCCGCGTTCCACAGCGCCTGGCGTCGTGAGAGCGGACCGGAGGGGAACGCCTCGTCGAAGACCCCCGCGGTCGCCAGTGCCTCGAGCTGCCGGGCGTCGAGGCCGGCGCGGCGCGAGAGGTCCACCTGGTCGGCGAAGGGCCGCTCGGCGCGCGCCGCGACGATCCGTTCGGCGACCACGGCGCCGATGCCGCGCACCGAGTCGAGACCGAGACGTACGGCGTACGCCGCGTCGCGCCGGTGCGCCGGGGTCGGGTCCGGGGTGCCGTCCACCCACTCGACCCGTGCGGGGTGGTCGGCCAGGCACTCCTCCAGCCCGCCCGGGCCACGTTGATCGGCGAGCGGCTCGAGGTCGGCGGTCGCCGCCGAACGCACCAGGTCGGGCCGCAGCACCTCCACGCTGTGTCGGCGGGCGTCGTGGACCAGCGACTGCGGCGAGTAGAACCCCATCGGCTGGGCCCGCAGCAGCGCGGCGAGGAACGCCCCGGGGTAGTGCAGCTTGCACCACGAGCTGGCGTAGACGAGCTTGGCGAACGACAGCGCGTGGCTCTCGGCGAAGCCGAAGTTCGCGAACGACAGGATCTTGAGGTAGATCGCGTCGGCCTCCTCGCCGACCAGTCCCTTGGCGGCCATCCCGGCGTAGAGCTTGTCCTTGATGCTCTCGATGCGTTCGATGCCGCGTTTGGAGCCCATCGCCCGGCGCAGCAGGTCGGCCTCGTCGCGGGTGCAGTCGCCGAGCACCCGCGCCATGTCCATCAGCTGCTCCTGGAACAGCGGCACTCCCTTGGTGCGCTCGAGCACCGGCACCAGCGAGGGATGGGCGTACTCGACCTCCTCGCGGCCGGTGGCCCGCCGGATGTAGGGGTGCACCGCGCCGCCCTGGATCGGGCCGGGCCGGATCAGCGCGATCTCGATCGCGAGGTCGTAGAACTCGCGGGGCCGCAGCCGCGGCAGCGTGCCGATCTGGGCGCGGCTCTCGACCTGGAACACCCCGACCGAGTCGGCGCGGCAGAGCATGTCGTAGACCGCCGGCTCCTCCTTGGGGATCGTGGCCAGCGTCCACTGCTCGCCGAGGTGCTGCTCGACGATGCGCATCATATGGTCGAGCGCGCTGAGCATCCCGAGCCCCAGCAGGTCGAACTTCACCAAACCCATGAACTCGCAGCCGTCCTTGTCCCACTGCAGGACCGTCCGCTTGTCCATCCGCGCCCGCTCGATCGGTACGACCTCGCCGATCGGCCGCTCGGTGAGCACCATTCCTCCGGAGTGGATGCCGAGGTGGCGCGGCGCACCGAGGAGGCCGTTGGCGAGTGCCACGACCGGGGCGGGTACGTCGTGCTCGCCGCCGTCGCGCGAGGCCACGGTCGTCCACGAGGTGACCTGCTTGGACCAGGCGTCCTGCTGGCCCGGCGAGTGGCCCAGTGCCTTGGCGGCGTCGCGGACCGCCATCTTGGGTCGGTAGCCGACGACGTTGGCGACCTGGGCGGCGTTGTGGCGCCCGTAGCGGTCGTAGACCCACTGGATCACCTCCTCGCGCCGGTCGGAGTCGAAGTCGACGTCGATGTCGGGCTCCTCGTCGCGATGCTGGGAGATGAACCGCTCGAACGGCAGCCGGTAGAAGACCGGGTCGATCGCGGTGATGCCGAGCGCGTAGCAGACCGCCGAGCTCGCCGCGGATCCCCGGCCCTGGCAGAGGATCCCCTGGGATCGGGCGAACGCCACGATGTCGTGGACGATCACGAAGTAGCCGGCGAAGTCCTTCTCCTCGATGATCCGCAGCTCGTGCTCGACGGTACGCCGGGCCTGCTCCTCGAGCGGGCCGCCCGCGTAGCGCAGCGCGAACCCCTCCTCGGTCAGCTCCCGCAGCCAGCTCGACGGGGTGTGGCCGGCGGGGATGCCGTCCTTGGGCAGCCGCGGGGTGGCCTTCTGCAGGTCGAAGGCGATCTCGTCGGCGATCGCGACACTGCGCGCGACGGCGCCGGGGTGGCGTGCGAACCGGCGCGCCATCTCCTCCCCCGACCGCAGGCAGGCCATGCCGGACGCCGGCAGCCAGCCGTCCATCTCGGCGAGGCTGCGCCGCGCGCGCACCGCAGCCATCGCGTCGGCGATGCGGTGCTGCTCGGGCCGGGCGTGATGGACGTTGTTGGTCGCGACCACCGGCAGCCCGTGGTCGCTCGCCAGCAGCGCGAGCAGGTCGTTGTGGGTCGAGTCGGTGGGGTAGCCGTGGTCGGTCAGCTCGACCACGACGTGCTCGTGCCCGAACAGCGCGGTCAACCGGTCGAGCTCGGTGGCGGCGTACGACGGCCCACCGGCCAGGAGCGCCTGCCGCACGGTCCCCTTCCGGCAGCCGGTGAGCACCAGCCAGTGGCCGCGCCCCCGCTCGGCGAGCTCGGCCAGGTCGTAGACCGGCCGGCCCTTCTCGTCGCCGCGCAGCTGGGCGTCGGTGATCGCGGCGGCCAGCCGGTGGTAGCCCTCCACCCCGCGGGCCAGCACCAGCAGGTGGCTGCCTTCAGGGTCGGCGACGCCGTTCTGCGGCTTGGTCAGGCCCAAGGAGAGCTCGGCGCCGTAGATCGTCTGCAGGCCCGCTGAAGCATGCAGCTGCGCGGTCTCGGCGAACAGGGGCGCACCGTAGAACCCGTCGTGGTCGGTGATCGCGAGCCCGTGCAGCCCCAGCCGGATCGCCTCGAGCACGAGGTGGTCGGGGCCGCTGGCGCCGTCGAGGAAGCTGAAGTTGGAGTGGCAGTGCAGCTCGGCGTACGGCGTCACCGGCCCGGCCGGTCGCTCCACGTCGACGCGCGTGCGCTTGCGCTTGCGGGTCGAGATCGGCGCCTCGGGGTCCTGGGGCGTGTTGACCCGCCCGGAGAGCCGCTTCTCCAGCTCGCCCCAGGAGATCGGGGGGTTGTTCCAGCCCATCTACGTCATCACCTCAGTCGGCTCTGCTCAGTCATAGGCAGCCTCGGTCCACCACACGCCCTCATCGAACGTCAGCAGCCAGGCGCGACCGTCGACGCCGACGACCTGGAAGCGGGCCACCTTGCGGGGCCCCGAGGCCTCCCACCAGAGCTCCTCGATCGGCCACGGCCCGGCCCAGGCGGCGACCGGCTGCCACCCGGAGCCGGGTTCGGCTCGGAACCGCTCCGGGGCACAGGTGACCGCACCCCGGTCGTCGATCGCCACCGGATGGCCGCCGGCGCCGGTGACCTCGGCCGCCCACGGTGACGTCAGGACCCGAGCGGGAGCGGGCGGCGGGATGCTGCCCGGCCACGGAGGACCGGTCGGCCGCAGCCCGGTGGGTCGTTCCCCCCAGGCCACGAACGCCTGCCGGGCGGCGGGACTGCGGCCGCCCTGGAGCACGGGGCGGACGACGGCCTCGTGACCGAGCATCCCCTGCACCCGGGCGATGCCGCGCTCGACGCGCTCGTCGGTGCCGCCCCAGAGCCCGTCGGCGTGCACCGCGTCCGGGACCACGGTCACCGGCTCGAAGACCACCCGGTCGACCGGCGCCCGCACCTCCCCCGCCCTGAACCCGCCCTGGAGCTGCCAGTGCAGCCGGTCGACGAGGTCGGCGGCGGTGAACCACCGCGGGTGCAGCCAGATCCGGGAGCTGGCCGGCTCGGCCTCGCCCTCGCACCGGGCAGCGACGCGCACTTCGGTGCACACCAGGCGCTGCCGGGCGAGCCCGGCGACGAACCGGTCCGCGGTCTGCCGGACGCTGAAGCTGATCGTCTCGGCGGAGTCGAGCGGCGGCTCGAAGTCGACGCGGCAGGCCAGCTCGGGCGGCGGGGTGCGGGTGGCGAGCAGCGCGGTGCCCTCGCCGCACACCACCCGGCGTACCCACGCCACCTGCGACCCGAACCGGTCGCGTACGTCGCTCGCCCGCAGGTCGGCCAGGTCGGCGAGCGTGCGCAACCCGAGCCGCTTGAGCAGGCTCACCGCGTCGGGTCCGCCGGGGAGGTCCTCGAGCACCGCGACCGGCAGCCCGCGCAGGAACGGCACCGACGTGCCCGGCTCGACCACGTGGCAGTCCTGCGGGTCGGCCCGCCGGGCCGCCTGCTCGGCGGTGAACAGCTCGTCGGCGACCCCGACCCGGCAGTCCCACACCCCGAGCCCGACCAACCGCTCGGCGAGCAGCGCCGCGGCGGCCGGCTCCCCGCCGTAGAACCGGCCCGGCGCGCGC
>NZ_DASWVI010000290.1:0-8806 GCF_036401255.1 Nocardioides sp.
CGCCCCGCGCCGCCCCACGCGCCAGATCAAGGTCGGCAAGGTCGGCGTCGGCAGCGAGTCCCCGATCTCGGTCCAGTCGATGACCACGACCCCGACGACCGACATCAACGCGACGCTCCAGCAGATCGCCGAGCTGACCGCGGCCGGCTGTGACATCGTCCGGGTGGCCTGCCCGAGCCAGGACGATGCGGAAGCCCTGCCGGCCATCGCGAAGAAGAGCCAGATCCCGGTCATCGCCGACATCCACTTCCAGCCGAAGTACGTCTTCGCCGCCATCGAGGCCGGCTGCGCAGCGGTCCGGGTCAACCCCGGCAACATCCGCAAGTTCGACGACCAGGTCAAGCAGATCGCGCAGGTCGCCAAGGACCACGGCACCTCCCTGCGCATCGGCGTCAACGCCGGCTCGCTCGACAAGCGCCTGCTCGAGAAGTACGGCAAGGCCACTCCGGAGGCGCTCGTCGAGTCCGCGGTGTGGGAGGCGAGCCTGTTCGAGGAGCACGACTTCCACGACTTCAAGATCTCGGTCAAGCACAACGACCCCGTCGTGATGGTCCGCGCCTACGAGCTGCTCGCCGAGCGCGGCGACTGGCCGCTGCACCTCGGTGTCACCGAGGCGGGCCCGGCGTTCCAGGGCACGATCAAGTCGGCCACGGCGTTCGGCGCGCTGCTCTCGCAGGGCATCGGCGACACGATCCGGGTCTCGCTGTCCGCGCCTCCGGTCGAGGAGGTGAAGGTCGGCATCCAGATCCTCCAGTCGCTTAACCTGCGCCCCCGCAAGCTCGAGATCGTGTCCTGCCCCTCCTGCGGCCGCGCCCAGGTCGACGTCTACACGCTCGCCGAGCAGGTGACCGCCGGCCTCGAGGGCCTCGAGGTGCCGCTGCGGGTCGCCGTGATGGGCTGCGTCGTCAACGGCCCGGGGGAGGCCCGCGAGGCCGACCTCGGGGTCGCGTCGGGCAACGGCAAGGGCCAGATCTTCGTCAAGGGCGAGGTCATCAAGACCGTGCCCGAGTCCCAGATCGTGGAGACCCTGATCGAGGAGGCCATGCGCATCGCCGAGGGCATGGAGTCCGTCGACGGCGCCGCGGCGTCCGTCACCGTCTCCTGAACGTCTGGCGAACACCGCTGCGCGGGTGGTGACGGGGAGCCGTCCCCGCCCTCACACTTCGGCTGTGACGATCTCTCGCAGGCGGCTGCTCGGTGCCGCGTCCGTGTCCGGTCTGGCTGCCGCCGCAGGGGTCTCCCGCCTGCTGCCCGCCTCGGCGGCGTCGGCGTCGCTGCCGGCCCCCGGCGCGTCGGGCATCGAGCACGTCGTCGTGGTGATGATGGAGAACCGCTCCTTCGACCACTACCTGGGCTGGCTCCCCGGCGCCGACGGCAAGCAGGCCGGCCTCAGCTACGTGGACCGCAAGGGTGTCCGGCACCCGACGCACCGGCTGACGGCGTACGACGGCTGCGGGTTCGAGGACCCCGACCACTCCTGGGAGGGCGGCCGGATCCAGCTCAACGGCGGGAAGCTGGACGGCTTCCTCAAGTCCGGCAACAACGACCTGCTCGCGATCGGCTACTACACCGACGAGGACCTGTCGTTCTACGGTCGCGCGGCCCGCGACTGGACCGTGTTCGACCGGTACTTCTCCGCGGTGATGGCCGAGACCTATCCGAACCGCTTCTACCAGCACGCCGCTCGGACCGACCGTCTGCACAACAACACCGACCGGTGCACGCTGCCGACGATCTGGGACCGGCTGGCCGAGAAGGGCATCAGCGGCCGGTACTACTGCAGCGACATCCCGTTCACGGCGCTGTGGTACGAGAAGCACCTCGACATCTCCCTGCACTTCGAGCAGTTCCTCCTCGACGCGGCGGCCGGCACCCTGCCGGCGGTCTCGTTCGTCGACCCGCGGTTCCTCAACGAGGAGGGCGGCACCTCCAACGACGACCATCCGCTCGCCGACATCCGAGCGGGACAGTCGTTCCTCAACCGGGTCTACGACGCGGTGCGCACCGGACCCGGCTGGGAGCACACGGTGCTCGTCATCAACTACGACGAGTGGGGCGGCTTCTTCGACCACGTCCGGCCGCGCCGGGCGCCGGACGCCTCGAAGCAGACGGCACTGCGCGGGTTCCGGGTGCCGGCGCTGATGATCTCGCCGTACGCGCGGCGCGGGCACGTCTCGCACCACGTGTACGACCACACCTCCGTCCTCAAGATGATCGAGTGGCGCTGGGGTCTGCGCCCGCTCTCGCCGCGCGATCGCCACGCACGCAACATGGCCGAGGCCCTCGACCTCGCCGCCGGGCCGGACACCTCGGCGCCGACCTACGACGTCCCCGACGTCACCCCGGCCGGGTGCGGCCCGGACGAGACGAAGTCCGCGGACTGGGCGGCCCTCAAGCACCTCGCCCACGACCTCGGCTGGAGGCTGCCGCGATGAGCCGCACCCGGCTCCTGACCCTCGTCGTGTTGGCGGCGGTCGGCCTGGTGCTGCCGCCGGCCGGCGCCGTGCGGCCCGACGAGACCCCGGCATCCTCGCCGGCCCGGGCGGCCGCCCGGCCGGCGTACGTCCCACCGGTGCGGCACGTGTTCGTCATCAACATCGAGAACAAGGGGTACGACGAGACGTGGGGCGCCCGGTCCGAGGCGCCGTACCTCGCGACGACGCTGCGCCGCAAGGGCGTGCTGCTCGCCAAGTACTACGGCACGGCGCACAACTCCCAGCCCAACTACGTCGCACAGATCTCGGGGCAGGGCCCCAACCCCGACATGCAGGCCGACTGCCAGACCTACTCCACGTTCCTGCGGGTGAGCACGACCGAGCCGGACCAGGCGGTCGGGTCCGGGTGCGTGTTCCCCGCCGACGTGCCGACGCTGCCGCGCCAGCTCACCGACAAGGGACTGCGGTGGAAGGGCTACATGGACGACATGGAGCGGCCCTGCCAGCACCCCGACCGCGACACCCTCGACCCGACCCAGCGGGCGACGGCGGACCACAACTACGCCGCGCGGCACAACCCGTTCGTGTACTTCCGGTCGATCACCGACCACGCGGCCTACTGCAAGGCGCACGTCGTGCCCCTCGGGCGGCTCAAGCGCGACCTGGAGCGCACCCGCACCACCCCGAACCTCGTCTACATCACCCCCGACCTCTGCCACGACGGCCACGACGCGCCCTGCGCCGACGGCCGGCCCGGCGGGCTGCGCAGCGTGGACACCTGGATGAAGCGGTGGGTGCCGCGGATCCTGCGCTCGCCGGCGTTCCGCAAGAACGGGCTGCTCGTGATCACGGCGGACGAGTCCGACGGGCCGCAGTCCGACGCCACGGCCTGCTGCGGGCCCGAGACGTCCGCGAACAGCCCGATGCCCGGGATCCTCGGTCCCGGGGGCGGGCGGATCGGCGCCCTGCTGATCTCGCGGTACGTCGCACCGGGCACGTGGAGCACCACGCCGTACAACCACTACTCGCTGCTCGGGTCGATCGAGGAGATCTTCGAACTGCCCAAGCTCGGCTACGCCCGTGACCCGGGCGTCGACACCTTCGGCCTCGACGTCTACAACGCCGCGCCGTGATCGACGGGATCTGAGCGGTCGCGGACCGGCGTACGTCGTAGGCTTCGCCCGTGCTCACGACCCGCCACGGCGTCCGCCCGCTCGGCCCGGCGGATCTGGACGCGTTCTTGGCGCTCGCGCGGCGCCGGCCGGTCGTCAACGCCTTCGTCGACTACCGCGCCACGACCACGAACCTGGAGCCCCGGTGGCTCGGCGGGGAGATGTGGGGCCGGTTCGAGGGCGGCGAGCTCGCGGCCGCCTGCCACGTCGGGGCCAACCTGGTCCCGGTCGAGGCCACCCCGGACGACGCGGCCGCCTTCGCCGAGCGCGCGCTGGCGCGCAGCCGCACGGTGTCGACGATCGTCGGGCCGCAGGAGGCCGTGCGGGCGTTCTGGAACAGCGTGGCGGCCGCCTGGGGTCAGCCCCGCGAGAGCCGCTGGGAGCAGCCGCACCTCGAGATCGCCCAGGATCCGCTGGTCGAGGCCGACCCGCAGGTGCGGCGTACCGTCCGCGCCGACCTGGGCGAGCTCTACCCCGCGTGCGTGGCGATGTACACCGAGGAGGTCGGCATCTCCCCGGAGTACGGCGGCGGCGCGGAGCTCTACCGGGCACGCGTCATGCAGCTGGTCAACCGCGGCTGGTCCTTCGCCCGCTTCGACGAGGGGCGCCTGGTCTTCAAGGCCGAGGTCGCCTGCGCCACGCCGTACGCCGCGCAGATCCAGGGCGTCTACGTGCCGCCCGACCGGCGTGGCGAGGGGCTGGCCACCGCGGGCATGGCCGCGGTCGTCGACCTGGTCCGCCGCGAGGTCGCCCCCACCGTGTCGCTCTACGTCAACGACTGGAACGCCGCCGCCCGCGCCGCCTACGAGCGCGTCGGCTTCCGCGAGACCGCCCGCTTCGCCACCGTCATGTTCTGAGCTGAGCCATCGGCCGGCGGCTCCACGCACCTGACGTATCTGTCGGCGAAGTCGCCGGCATACGACAGATCCGTCAGGTGCGTGGCCCAACCCGCAGCCGGCGGCCGAACGTCGTGAGGGCCGCTCAGTACTGCGGCACCGGCTTCAGGTCGGACGCGCGCTCGCAGTCGGCGAGCACGCAGCGGATGGTCGCGGCCTTGCGCTTGCCGTTGGTGTCGAGCAGCAGCGCGGTCGCGGACTCCCAGCGCAGCTCGCCGAACCACTGGCTCGTGTACCGGGCGAGCGCGGCGCCGCCCTTGACGCGGCGCACGGTCACCATGCCCGGGCCGATGCCGTCGTCGGTGATCCCGACGGTCGCGACCCGCCGGCCGGACGGGGAGAACACGACGGCCCGGTCGCTGCAGGAGCGCCACAGGGTCCGGGCGGGGTGGCGCAGGGAGCTGACCACGTAGCAGCCGCCGTCGTACGGGTCGCCGGTGTAGCTGCCGAGCCGGTCGGCGGCGATGTCGGCGGCGCCGCCCGTGCGGCGCGTGGCCACCGACGTCGCGTCGGAGGCGAAGTTCCACCACACGGTCCGCGCCGGCGACCAGCTGGACAGCAGGACCCGGTTCTCGGCGGCGTCGAGGCTGAACATCCGGCCGCGGAACGTGCGGGTGGCCACGGTCTTGCCGGTGCGGGCGCTGACCACGTGCACGGCGGTCCGCGTGCGCGGCAGCTCGCGGGTCTCGACCACCTGGTCGCCGTCCTGGGTGACGACGAGGTCAGCGGCGCTCACGTGCCGCAGGAGCACGCGGGTGGACCCGTCGCGGCGCACGCGCACGGCCCGCCCCTCGGCGTACCCCTCCTTGGCGCTCGTGTGGACGACGTACGCCGACCCGGACGTGCCGAGGAGGTGGACCACCTTGCCCTGGACCCGGATCCGGGTGTCGCCGTCGACGATCACCCGGCCCTCCAGGTGGGGGATCGCGATGTCGGCACCCCGAGGTACGGAGGCCGGCTTGAGCTCGACGGTCGGGGCGTCGGGTGCGGTGGATGCGGCGTGGGCCGGGGCGGCCGCCATGAGCAGTGCCGCGCCGGCGATCAGGAAAGTCCTCATGGCCCCATGACGCGATAACCCGGAGGAAGGTTGCAGCGCCCAACAAGTAGCCTTGCGCGCATGATCATGCGGATGTCGAGCCTGTTCGTGCGGACCCTGCGAGAGGACCCCGCGGACGCCGAGGTGCCGTCGCACCGGCTGCTCGTCCGCGCCGGCTACATCCGCCGCGCCGCCCCCGGCATGTACACCTGGCTCCCGCTCGGGCTCAAGGTGCTGCGCAGGATCGAGAACATCATCCGCGAGGAGATGGACGCGATCGGCGCCCAGGAGATGCTGTTCCCCGCGCTGCTGCCGCGCGAGCCCTACGAGGCCACCAACCGGTGGACGGAGTACGGCGACGGCATCTTCCGGCTCAGGGACCGCAAGGGCGGCGACTACCTCCTCGGCCCGACCCACGAGGAGATGTTCACGCTCGTGGTGAAGGACCTGTACTCCTCCTACAAGGACCTGCCGCTCTCGATCTACCAGATCCAGACGAAGTACCGCGACGAGGCGCGGCCCCGCGCCGGGCTCCTGCGCGGCCGCGAGTTCGTGATGAAGGACTCCTACTCCTTCGACGTCGACGACGCGGGCCTCGACGCGAGCTACCAGAAGCACCGCGACGCCTACATCCGGATCTTCGACCGGCTCGGCTTCGAGTACGCGATCGTCGAGGCGATGTCCGGCGCGATGGGCGGCTCGAAGTCCGAGGAGTTCCTGGCCAAGGCGAGCGTGGGCGAGGACACCTACGTCCGCTGCACGCTCTGCGACTACGCGGCCAACGTGGAGGCCGTGCACGCGCCGCCGGTCGCGCCCGTGCCGTACGACGACGCGCCCGCCGCCCACGTCGAGCAGACGCCCGGCACGCCCACGATCGAGACGCTCGTCGACCACCTCAACGAGCGGTTCCCCCGGGGCGACCGGCCGTGGACCGCCGGCGACACGCTCAAGAACGTGCTGTTCACCGTCCGCCACCCCGACGGGACCACCGAGGCGCTGGCCGTCGGCCTGCCCGGCGACCGCGAGGTCGACGACAAGCGGCTCGAGGCCCACCTCGGCGAAGGGGTGGAGTTCGCACCGTTCGGCGAGGACGACTTCGCGGCCCGCCCGACGCTGGCCAAGGGCTACATCGGTCCCGGCGCCTTGGGTGAGAAGAAGCCCGCCGGCGTGCGCTACCTCGTCGACCCGCGCGTCGTCGACGGCACCCGCTGGGTGACCGGCGCGGACGTCGAGGGCAGCCACGTCCTCGACCTCGTCGTCGGCCGGGACTTCTCCGCCGACGGTCTCATCGAGGTCGCCGAGGTGCGCGACGGCGACCCCTGCCCGCGCGGCGACGGCGGTGTCCTCGAGACCGCCCGCGGCATCGAGATGGGCCACATCTTCCAGCTGGGCCGCAAGTACGCCGACGCGCTCGGTCTCCAGGTCCTCGACGAGCAGGGCAAGCTCGTCACCGTGACGATGGGCTCCTACGGCATCGGGCCCTCCCGCGCGGTCGCCGCGATCGCGGAGGGCACCCACGACGAGCTGGGCCTCGCCTGGCCCCGCGAGGTCGCGCCCGCCGACGTCCACATCGTCGCCACCGGCAAGGACGAGCACATCTTCGCCGCGGCCGAGCGGATCGCCCACGAGCTCGACGCCCAAGGCGTCGAGGTGCTCTACGACGACCGTCCCAAGGTCAGCCCCGGGGTGAAGTTCAAGGACGCCGAGCTGATCGGCGTGCCGACGATCGTCGTCGTGGGCAAGGGTCTCGCCGACGGCACGATCGAGGTCAAGGACCGGCGTACCGGTGAGCGGCAGGACGTCCCGGCCGACCACCTCGTCGACCGCGTCACCGCGATCGTCAGGGCCTGAGTGAGCGGGGGAGGGGCGCTCGACGCCGTCCTCTTCGACTGGGGCGGGACGCTCACCGCCTGGCACGACGTCGACTTCCACGCCGAGTCGCTGGCGCTCGCCCAGGCCGTGGTGAACGCCGACCACGACCTGGAGGTCTCCCGCGCCCGCCTGGACGCGGCCGGCGACGCGGTCTGGGGCCGTTCGCGCGACCACCACCGGAGCGCGACGGTCGCCGACCTGTTCACCGAGGCGGGCCTCGACCACGACCCGGAGCTGCTGAGCGCCTACTACGAGTTCTGGGAGCCGCACACGCTCACCGACCCCGAGGCCGGGCCGCTGTTCGAGCGGCTGCACGAGCTCGGCCTGAAGGTGGGGGTGCTCTCCAACACGATCGGGCCGCGGGACTGGCACGAGGGGTGGTTCCGCCGCGACGGCGTCGACCACCTGCTCGACGGCGACGTCTACACCAGTGAGATCCCGTGGACCAAGCCCTCTCCGCTCGCGTTCCGCGCCGCCATGGACGCGATCGGCGTCAGCGACCCCGCGCGCTGCGTGTACGTCGGCGACCGGCTCTTCGAGGACGTGTGGGGCGCACAGAACGCCGGCCTGCGAGCGATCCACATCCCGCTCAGCGCGATCCCGGCGGCCCAGGTGGGGCACACGGAGGGCACGCCCGACGCGGTCGCGCACCGGTTGAGCGAGATCGAGGGCCTCGTCGCAGCCTGGCTGTGACATGGCTCTGACCTGCGGTTCTGCAGGTTTGTGCAATGCGAAAACGTGAGGTTCGGGTCGTATCGCGCCGATCGCGCTCGTATTGCATGCTTTTGCAAGAGCGGTTCCGCCAGTCCCCCCACATCCCGGCGGGCCCGCTCAGGGCCACTGTCCAGGCCTCAGCGGTCCGCGTGCTCGTCTGCCCCGGGGAACATCTCGGGAGTTCCCCGGAAGACGAGCTCGCGGACCGCTGCTTCATTCAGGGCCCCGATCGCGCTGCGCCGCCGCCCCGCCGTCGAGTTCTCCACGACGAACGCGTAGGTCGACGCGCACGCCCGCTCGACCGCCAGGGCCGCCCGCTCCACCTGCCGGGGCGTCTCCAGCGCAGGGAGCTCGTACGCCGGCTCCGCGGCCACCGGCTCCGCCTCGAGGTCCAGCACGGCGGCGGTGAGCTCGTCGCGCCGGGCCCGGTGCGCCTCGTACGCCCTGCTCACCGCGGCGAACAGCTCCGGGGTCGCCGACTGCGAGGTCCGGCCCCCGAGCGCGCCGTACACGTAGACGGCCGCGTGCTCGGCCGCCAGCGCGGCCTGCAGGGCATCGAGCTCACTCATCCGCGGGCCCCCTGCGGGGTGGTCCGCTGGGCGACCGCGGCGCTCATCGACGCCAGCAGGCGGGCCAGCGCGCCGCTCTCGGCCGCGACCGCGGCCTCGACCAGGTGGGCCT
>NZ_DASWVI010000291.1:0-1558 GCF_036401255.1 Nocardioides sp.
GGAGGAGTTCGCGCTCCTCTCGCACGAGCGGGCCCGCGCCGCGATCGCCGAGGGCCGGTTCAAGGACGAGATCGACCCGGTGACCCTGCCCGACGGCACGGTCGTCGACACCGACCAGTGCCCGCGGGAGACCTCCCTGGACAAGATGGCGGCGCTCGAGCCGCTCGCGCCGGGCGGCCGGATCACCGCGGCGGTCGCCTCGCAGATCTGCGACGGGTCGGCCGCGCTGCTGGTCGCCTCCGAGGCCGCCGTACGCGAGCACGGGCTGACGCCGCGGGCCCGCATCCACCACCTGACCGTCCGCGGCGACGACCCGGTCTGGATGCTCACCGGCCCGATCCGCGCCACCAAGCACGCCCTGGACCGCACCGGCCTCGCGATCGAGGACATCGACCTGTTCGAGTGCAACGAGGCGTTCGCCTCGGTGGTGCTCGCGTGGATGAAGGAGACCGGCGCCCCGCACGAGCGGGTCAACGTCAACGGCGGCGGCATCGCGCTGGGCCACCCGATCGGCGCCACCGGCGCGCGGCTGATGACCACGCTGCTGGCCGAGCTCGAGCGCACCGGCGGCCGCTACGGCCTGCAGACGATGTGCGAGGGCGGCGGTCAGGCGAACGTGACGATCATCGAACGGCTCACGGCGAGGGATCGAGCGAGCCTCCACTGAGCACCTCACCCGTCCCGGCGTCGCGGATGACGTACAGGTCGGTCGTGAGCGTCGTCGGCCTCGCACCCTCCGCGGTGGCCTCGACGTCGCCCCCGGGCGACATGGCCTGCACGTAGCCCCCGCCCACAGGGACCGTGGCGCCGCGGTACACCGCTACCCACACCAGCTGGTGGTCGATCTGCGGCGTGACCCGGCCCCTGGTGTTCGGACCCGGGTCGGTGACCGGCCGGCCATCTGGGCCAAGCAGTTGACCGAACTCGGTGTCCGTCAACCGAACGAGCGAGATCGAGTCGGGGCGGATCTCGCCAGGCTGTGCGAAGAGCTCGTCGGCCGATGTTCCCGGGCGCGCGTTGTCGCCGCGGCCGTCGATGCGCACACCCTGGAGACTCAGCGCCTTCTCCACGGCCGGTGTGACGTCGTAGGTGACTGTTGGTGGTGCCTCCCGACCCGACGCGGCCGGTGGCGTCCTGTGTCGGGTGGACTCAGCACCGTCCTGGTGGCCATCCCCCCACGAGGCCGCGATCAGCGCGGTCGCGGCGATGACGCCGGCGACGCTGACCGAGGCAAGCAGGGCTGCGACGAACCGCCGGAGGGAGAGCACGTGGTTGGCTGACACTGACTTCCTCCTTTCGGGTCCGTCCAGATCCGGTATTCCTGTCCTCCACTGCCCGGGCTGACGCTCTCCCGCTGGTGCCGCTCGCCAGGGGAGCGTTGGCGGTCAGGTCACCGGAACCGAAGAGCTTGATGCTGCCCGTCGACGTATACCACTGGAGGTGGTCTAACACGGTCTTGTCAGACGAGACGCCTGGTATGTCGTCGCCCTTGTCGAAGGTCTCCGTGATGACCACGCTGCTGGCTGGCGGTGGGTCGTGTGCCTGAGAACGCTCCATA
>NZ_DASWVI010000292.1:0-9125 GCF_036401255.1 Nocardioides sp.
GGGCAGCTGGTGGTCGTGCCCGTCGAGGGCCTCGACCTGGACCGGGCGCTGCGGGCGGTCTGGCTGCCCGCCCGGCGTCCGCACGGCGCGCTGGCCGAGCTGGTGCGGATCGCCCGGGCCTGAGGGGGCGGCGGGGTCGGTCCGGGCTCGCTCAGGACTCCAGGTCGCCGAGCAGCTCGTCGTACGCCGTCTGGCTGGAGTCGCGCAGGAACTGCGAGCACCGCTCCCACTCGGCGGTCTCGCCGATCTGGCGCGCGGCCAGGGCGAGCAGCGCGAGTGCCTGGAGGAACCCGCGGTTGGGCTCGTGCTCCCACGGCACCGGACCGTGGCCCTTCCAGCCGTTGCGGCGCAGCTGGTCGAGGCTGCGGTGGTAGCCGACCCGGGCGTAGGCGTAGACGGTGACCATGTCGTCGAGGTCCTCGGCCTGGTCGGCCAGCAGCATCCCGAGCGTCGCCCACGCGAGCGGCGACTCGGGGTGGCGGCGGACCACCGCCATCACGTCGGCGCCCTCCACGAGCTCGGCCGCGGCCGGGTCCTCGGGCAGGTGGGTCGGCGGTGGGCCCGCCATCAGGTCGGCACCGGGCGTCACAGAATTCATGGAACGATTGTCCACGGCTGGGTGTTGAGTAGCCCCGTGACCCGACCCACCACCTCCTCCGACGTGTCCACGACGCCCGTGGACCATGACGCCAAGGAGCCGTGGCCGGCGCTGTTCGCGCTGTGCATCGGCTTCTTCATGATCCTCGTCGACACCACGATCGTCTCGGTCGCGACCCCCGCGATCATCGAGGACCTGCGCGCCGACGTGAACGACGTCGTCTGGGTGACCAGCGCCTACCTCCTCGCCTACGCCGTGCCGGTGCTGATCACCGGCCGGCTCGGCGACCGGTTCGGCCCCAAGCGCCTCTACCTCACCGGCCTGACGGTCTTCACGCTCGCGTCGCTGTGGTGTGGCCTGACCGGCAGCATCGAGGGGCTGATCGCGGCCCGCGTCGTCCAGGGCCTGGGCGCCTCGATGATCACGCCGCAGACCATGGCGATCATCACCCGCATCTTCCCCGCCCACCGGCGCGGCGCGGCCATGGCGCTGTGGGGCGCGACGGCCGGCGTCGCCACGCTGGTCGGCCCGATCCTCGGCGGCGTGCTGGTCGACGGCCTGGGCTGGGAGTGGATCTTCTTCATCAACGTGCCGGTCGGCATCCTCGGCTTCGTCGCGGCGGTGCGTCTGGTGCCGCGGCTGGAGACCCACACACACCGCTTCGACTGGCTGGGCGTCGCGCTCAGCGGCCTGGGGATGTTCCTGCTCGTCTTCGGCATCCAGGAGGGCCACCAGTACCACTGGAACGGCGTGATCGTGACGCTGATCGCCGCCGGCCTCGTGGTCCTCGGCCTGTTCCTCGCCTGGCAGGCGCGCAACACCCGCGAGCCGCTGGTGCCGCTGCGGCTGTTCTCCGACCGCAACTTCTCGCTGGCCAACGTCGCGATCTCCGCGATGGGCTTCTCGATCACCGCGATGGCGATCCCGCTGATGATCTGGGCCCAGGTGGTGCGCGGCCTGAGTCCCACCCGCTCGGCACTGCTGCTCGTGCCGATGGCGATCATGACCATCGTGCTGGCCCGCACCGTCGGGCGGCTCACCGACCGCATCCACCCGCGGCTGATCACCAGCATCGGGTTCGCGTGCATCATCGGCTCGCTGGTGTGGCTGGCGATGCTGATGACGCCCGACACCGACATCTGGTGGCTGGTGGCGCCGATGGTGCTGCTCGGCATCGGCAACGCCGGGGTATGGGCGCCCAACAGCGCCACCGCGACGCGCAACCTGCCGATCCAGCTCGCCGGGGCGGGCTCCGGCGTCTACAACGCGACCCGTCAGGTGGGCGCGGTGCTCGGCTCCGCGGCGATCGCCGTGCTCATGGACGCCCGGCTCGCCGCCGAGGGGCTGCCGCCGTTCACCGGCGAGGGCGCCGGCACCAAGGTCAGCCTCCCGCCGCAGGTCGCCGACCACTTCAGCCAGGCGATGTCGACCTCGCTGCTGCTCACCCCGGCCGTCCTGGTGCTCGGCCTGGTCGCGGCGCTGCTGTTCGAGAAGCCTCAGCACGCCGGGTTCGCGAGCGCACCGGCACCGGCCGCGCGCGCCGACTGACACCGGCCGCAGGACCGCAACAGCACGAGACCCCGCCCGGACCGGAGGTCCGGGCGGGGTCTGTCGCGTTCTGGCGTTCTGCGATCACCCGATCGAGTGGCCGGCCGAGCGCAGGTTCTGGCAGGCCTCGACCACGCGGGCGGCCATGCCGGCCTCGGCGGCCTTGCCCCAGGCGCGCGGGTCGTACTGCTTCTTGTTGCCGACCTCGCCGTCGATCTTGAGGACGCCGTCGTAGTTCTGGAACATGTGCGCGGCCACCGGGCGGGTGAAGGCGTACTGGGTGTCGGTGTCGACGTTCATCTTCACCACGCCGTAGTCGACCGCGGCACCGATCTCCTCGGCCGTCGAGCCGGAGCCACCGTGGAAGACCAGGTCGAACGGCTTCGAGCCGGCCGCGAGGCCGAGCTTCTCGGCGACGGCCTCCTGCGCGGCCTTGAGGATCTCCGGGCGCAGCTTGACGTTGCCCGGCTTGTAGACGCCGTGCACGTTGCCGAAGGTCAGCGCGGTCATGTAGCGGCCGTTCTCGCCGGCGCCGAGCGCGGCCACGGTCGCGAGCGCGTCCTCGGGGGTGGTGTAGAGCTTCTCGTTGATCTCGCCGACGACACCGTCCTCCTCGCCGCCGACGACGCCGATCTCGACCTCGAGGATGATGTGCGCGGCCGCGCACTTGGCGAGGAGCTCCTCGGCGATCTGGAGGTTCTCCTCGAGCGGCACGGCGGAGCCGTCCCACATGTGCGACTGGAACAGCGGGGCCTCGCCGCGGGCAACCCGCTCGGCGGAGAGGTCGAGCAGCGGGCGCACGAAGCCGTCCAGCTTGCCCTTGGGGCAGTGGTCGGTGTGCAGGGCGACGTTGATCGGGTAGTTCTTGGCGACCTCGGCGGCGTACGCGGCGAACGCCACGGACCCGGTGACCATGTTCTTGATCGAGGGTCCGGAGAAGTACTCGGCGCCACCGGTCGAGACCTGGATGATCCCGTCCGCGCCGGCGTCGGCGAAGCCCTGGAGCGCCGCGTTGAGCGTCTGCGACGAGGAGACGTTGATGGCCGGGAACGCGAACGCGTTCTTCTTGGCCGCATCCAGCATCTCGGCGTACTTCTCAGGGGTGGCGATGGGCATGCGGACTCCTCGTGCGAAACGACGTGAACAGATCGCCTTCGACCCTAGTGCCTGCCGGAAGGGGTCCGTAGGGACCTCTGGCCCAGGATGGGGGGCCGGGCGGTCCCGGGACCGCGACCCGGCCCGGCCCACCGCGAGCCCGCCCAGACCCACCCGGGCCGGCGGTGGCCCATCCACCGCAGCCGGGACCGCGCGCCGTCGTAACCTCGGCGCATGTCCCTCTCCGGTCGGTACGTCGCCGTGGTCGGTCCCGCCGACGCCGCCCGGCCCGAGGACCTCGACCACGCCGAGTCCGTCGGCCGGCTGCTCGCCGAGCAGGGGGCGGTGCTGCTCACCGGGGGCCACCACGGCGTGATGGCGGCCGCCGCCCGCGGCGCCCGCGCGGCCGGTGGCACCTCGATCGGGCTGATGCCCGGGCTCGACCGCGCCGAGGGCGCCCCCGAGCACACCTACCTGCTGCCGACCGGCCTCGGCGAGCTGCGCAACGGGCTGCTGGTCCGGGCCGCCGACGCGGTGGTCGCGGTCGGCTGCAGCTGGGGCACGCTCAGCGAGATCGCCCTGGCCCGCCGCACCGGCGTACCGCTCGTGCTCCTCGACCCCTGGGACCTGCCCGACGACGTCGGCGTCGTCGCCGGCGACGCGATCAGCGCCGTGGAGATCCTGGCGGCACTGACAACCCAGCGGAGCTGAGCTCCGTCTCTGAGGGCATGAGCACCGACATCCGCGACGAGCTGGACCGGTCCTTCGGCACCGGCCCGGCACATCCACCCCTCGAGCAGCAGCTGGCCGTGGGCCGGCGCGCCCTGCGCCGGCGCCGGGCACTCACCACGGTCGTCGCGGCCGGTGTCGTCGCGATCGTGGGGGCGTCGTACGCCGTCGCCGCCTCCGCCCCGGGGCAGCGCACCGGCGGCGAGGTCGTCGTGCAGCCCACGAGCACCCCGACCAGCACCCCCACCAGCCGCCCGACGTCCACCACGGCTGCCGGGGACCGGGGGTGGCGCGACTGGGTCAAGGTCCGCTACGTCGGCCACGAGCTGCAGATCCGGCCCGAGGTCATCGTGCACGCCCACCTCGAGAACCCGATCGGATTCGAGCCGCCGGCCACCTCCGACGCCCTCGACATCACCTTCCGCGGCGTCCGCAGCTGGCTGCTCGCGGAGAAGACGGCGACCGGGGTGAGCATCGCCGAGTCCACACCGAGCAACGGCTGGGCGAGCTTCGAGGACTGGGTCGACGACCAGGTCACGCTCGGGCACGGCGGTGACGGCTGGCCTGCGACGATGCGGCTGACCGCGGAGGGTCGGGTCGTCCCGGTCGCGGGCGCGACGGTGCTGCAGCGCACCGACGACCCGCAGCTCGGGGGCGACTTCGCCCCGGCGGGAGCCGTGACCGGTGCCGCACTCGTCAGCGTCGCCTCCGAGACGGCCGACAACGGCGAGCAGGCCTACTTCGTGGTGTGGCGGGTCATCCGCGGCGAGCTCGACGTGATCACGACGCCGCCTCGCGACGTCGTCGGCGCCACCTGGCCGGAGCTCCTCAACTACGCCCGCGCGCAGTACGCCTCCGGGGAGGGGCTCCGGTGAGCACTCCGTCTCGGGACGAGGCGTTCGCCGAGTTCGTGCTCGCCCGGCGCACCCATCTGCGCCGGATCGCCTACGCGGTGTGCGGCGACTGGCACCAGGCCGAGGACCTCGTGCAGACCGCGCTGACCAAGCTGTACGTCGCCTGGCCGCGGATCCACCGGGAGGGCGCCGAGGAGTCCTACGCGCGCACGATCATCGTCCGCGCGAACATCGACGAGCACCGGCGCCCGTGGACCCGGGAGCGGGTCGGCCTGCCCGAGACCGACCGACCGGCCACCGAGCCGTTCCCGGTCGAGGAGCGCTCGGCGCTGTTCGAGGCGCTCCAGGCGCTGCCCACCATGCAGCGCAAGGTGGTGGTGCTGCGCCACTGGCTGGGCCTGTCGGTCGAGGAGACCGCCCGCGAGCTCAAGATCGGCACCGGCACCGTGAAGAGCCACTCCTCCCGCGGACTGGCGAAGCTCCAGGCGGTGCTCACCGTGCGGTAGCCCGGCGGATCACCCGCGCCAGGCGGCGTCGCCCGAGAGATCGGCGTGCTGGCGCACCCAGGTGTGCATGGCGATCGCGGCCGCGGCGGAGGCGTTGATGGACCGGGTCGAGCCGAACTGCGCGATCGAGAACGTCGCGTCGCACGCCTCCCGAGCCGCCTCGGACAGGCCCGGGCCCTCCTGGCCGAACAGCAGGCAGACCCGCTCCGGCAGCGTCGTGGTCTCCAGGTGCAGCGATCCCGGGAGGTTGTCGACGCCGTACAACGCCACCGGCCCGTCGGTCTGCTCGTGGAGGTACGCCGCCAGGTCGGCCACCGTCGGGTGGTGCCGGACGTGCTGGTAGCGGTCGGTCACCATCGCGCCGCGGCGGTTCCAGCGTCGGTTGCCGACGATGTGCACCTCGGCGGCGAGGAACGCGTTGGCGGTGCGCACGATCGTGCCGATGTTGAAGTCGTGCTGCCAGTTCTCGATCGCGACGTGGAAGCCGTGCCGCCGGGTGTCCAGGTCCGCGACGATCGCCTCCATCGTCCAGTACCGGTAGCGGTCCACGACGTTGCGCCGGTCGCCGCCCGCGAGCAGCTCGGGGTCGTACCGGTCGCCCTCGGGCCACTCCCCGGGCCACGGCCCGACCCCGACCTCGGCGGCGCCGTACGGCATCGGGTCGTACGGCGCGCGCTCCTCCACGACCGACACGTTAAGCGATCGGCCACTCGGAGTTCGGGGTCCCCAGGTACCGTTGCAGGGTGATCTCAGTGATGCCATGGGCGCCGCTGTTGCTCGGCATCAAGTGGCTCGATCCCGAATGGCTGCAGCACCAGTACGGGTCGGCCTTCATCTGGCTCGCGATCTTGATGGTGTTCGTCGAGTGCGGGCTGTTCTTCCCGTTCCTGCCCGGCGACACCCTGCTGTTCGCCCTCGGGCTGTTCATCGCCGGCAGCAACGCGACCGGCTACTCCGTCATCGGCATCCACAACGAACCCGTCGAGCTCGTGATCGCGATGGCGCTGCTGACCGTCGCCGCGTTCGCGGGCAACGTCGTCGGCTACGAGATAGGCCGGCGGATCGGGCCCCCGCTCTACGAGCGCAACGGCCGGATCGTCAAGCGGGAGTACCTCGACAAGACCGGCGCGTTCTTCGAGAAGTACGGCAGCCGGGCGCTCGTCATCGGCCGGTTCGTGCCGTTCGTGCGCACCTACATCACGGTCGTGGCCGGCGTGACGCTGATGGACCGGCGCCGCTTCTTCACCTGGAGCGCCGTGGGTGCCGTGCTCTGGGTCCTGAGCATCACGCTGCTGGGCTACTTCCTCGGCGCCGCGTTCCCGTGGCTGGGCGAGAACATCGACTACGTCACGATCGCGATCCTGGCGTTCAGCGTCGTGCCGCTGAGCTACGAGGCACTCAAGCGCCGGCTCGGCCGCTCCCGGGGACGGGCCGCCACGGAGGCCGCCACGGAGGCCGGTCCGGCGGAGTCGCCGGCCGAGCCGCCCCGGCCCAGCACCTCCGAGTGCGCCGACGCCTGAGCCGCTGAGGGTCAGCCCCGGGCGGCGTCCAGCTCGGCCTTGGTGAGCACCGGGCGCACCTCGAGGCCGACGTCGGCGAGCGGGTTCTCCCCCGCCGGGCTGCGGTCGATCGCGCAGACGACGACCTCGACCTCGGCGCCCGCCGCGCGCAGTGCCCGCGTCGCGTCGCGTACGGCGCCGCCGGTGGTGATCACGTCCTCGATCAGCGTGACCCGGCGGCCGGCGACGTCGGGGCCCTCGGCGAGCTTGCAGGTGCCGTACTCCTTCGCGCTCTTGCGGACGAACAGCGCCGGGCGGCCGGTCAGGCTGCTGACCATGGTCGCGATCGGCACCCCGCCGAGCTCGAGCCCGCCCAGCAGGTCGGTGCCGTCCGGCAGCAGGCCGACCATCTCGCGGGCCACCCGGAGCAGCAGCTGCGGGTCGGCCTCGAAGAGGTACTTGTCGAAGTACTCCGTGGCCTGCTGTCCCGACCGGAGCGTGAACTCCCCGGTCAGGCGGCACACGGCGTCGATGTCGGCGGCGAGCGTGGGGTCCTGGGTCACGGGCGCACGATAGCGCCGTACGCCGAGGTCTCCTCAGGTGTCCTAGGGTCGACGCATGCTCGCGCACCGCCTGGAGGGCATCCCACCCACGATCTTCTCGGAGATGTCGGCGCTGGCCGTGCGCACCGGGTCGGTCAACCTCGGCCAGGGCTTCCCCGACGTCGACGGCCCGGCCACCGTGATCGCGCGGGCGGTCGCCGCGATGGAGGCCGGCCGCAACCAGTACGCGCCCGGGCCGGGGGTGCCCGAGCTGCGCCAGGCGGTGGCCCGCCACCAGCGGCGCCACTACGGGCTCGAGCTCGACCCGGACCGACAGGTGGTGGTCACCACCGGCTGCACCGAGGGCATCGCCGCCGCGCTGCTCGGCCTGGTCGACCCGGGCGACGAGGTGATCGTGCTCGAGCCCTACTACGACTCCTACACGGCGATGATCCAGATGGCGGGCGGCGTACGCCGACCGGTGACGCTGCGGGCGCCGTCGTACCGTCTCGACGCCGATGAGCTGCGGGCCGCCGTCACGCCGCGCACCAGGTTCGTGCTGCTGAACTCGCCGCACAACCCCACCGGCACGGTGCTGACGCGCACGGAGCTGCAGGCGGTCGCCGACGTCGCGATCGAGCACGACCTGGTGGTGATCACCGACGAGGTCTACGAGCACCTGGTCTACGACGACCACGAGCACGTGCCGCTGGCCACGCTGCCGGGCATGTTCGAGCGCACGCTCACGCTCTCGAGCGTCGGCAAGTCCTACTCGTTCACCGGGTGGAAGGTCGGCTGGGCGACCGGACCGACCGAGCTGGTGAGCGCCGTACTCGCCGCCAAGCAGTGGCTGACGTTCACCTCGGGCGCGCCGCTGCAGCCGGCGGTCGCGTTCGCCCTCGACGAGGAGCCGGACTTCCCCGCCCGACTGGCCGCGCAGCTGCGCGAGCGGCGCGACCTGCTCTGTGCCGGGCTGGACCGCGTCGGCCTGGAGGTCCGGGTGCCCGAGGGCACGTACTTCGCGACCACGGACATCTCCCCGCTCGGCTGGCCGGACGGGCGGTCGTTCTGCCTGGCGCTGCCCGAGCGGGCCGGCGTCGTCGCGATCCCGACCCAGTCCTTCTACGACTCCGACGCCGGCCGCCACCTGGTCCGCTGGGCGTTCTGCAAGGAGCCCGAGGTCATCGAGGAGGGCCTGCGGCGGCTGGCCGCGGCCGACCTGCGGGCCCCCTAGGACCCGAGGAAGGACCCTAGGAGCGGTCGAACCAGACGCGGGTCGAGGGGCGCAGCAGGAGCGAGAAGGCGGCGGCCGCCGCGGCGAAGGAGGCCAGCAGCAGGAAGCCGCCGGCCGCCGCGCCGACGAGGCTGATCGCGGCGGCGATCCCGGCCGAGACGAGCAGCACCACCCGGGCCCAGTCGACGCCGCGATAGACGAGCACCGCCAGCACGATGGCGGCCACGCACCACAGCACGATGAGCGCGATCATGCCCAGCGACACGGCGACGAGCATGCCGTCGGAGACACCCTGGTCGGCGAGGTGCGGCTGGCGCCGGTGCACGTCGTCGAGCAGCGGGTCGGGGTCGATGAGCAGGACCGCGGCGGTCAGCAGCAGACCCAGCGCGATCAGCCCGCTGCTCACCCAGGTCAGCAGGCACGCGCCCACCACGGCCGACGGGCGCTCGGCGCGGCCGTCCTCCGGGTGGGCGACCGGGCGCGTGATGGGGTGGTACGCCGCCGGGTGCACCGCCGGGTG
>NZ_DASWVI010000293.1:0-22225 GCF_036401255.1 Nocardioides sp.
CCCCGACCCGTGCCGTTTGGTCACCAACCGCAGCTGGGAGCGCTCCCCGATTGTCGTTGGTGACCAAACCGCACGTCGCACCGACGCGCGGCGGTCAGGCGGCGGGGCCTGCGGCGTCCGCTCGTGGGTCGGCGGCGTTGCCGTTTGGTCACCAACCGCAGCTGGGATCGCCCCCGGATTGTCGTTGGTGACCAAACCGCACGTCGCGCCGACGCGCGGCGGGTGGGCGAGCGGAGCGTTCAGCGCCGTGCGGTGACGTAGCAGGCGACGGCGGTGGCGGCGGCGACGTTGAGGGAGTCGATGCCGCCGCGCATCGGGATGATCGCGCGGCGGTCGGCGGCCTGCTCCCAGCGCGGCGACAGGCCGTGCCCCTCGGAGCCGAGGACCAGGGCGACCTTCTCGAGCCCGGCGACGGCCTCCTCGACCGGGACGGCGTCGGGCGCGAGCGTGAGCGCGACGGTGGTGAAGCCTGCCGCCGACAGCGCCGGCAGCGCGTCGTACCAGTCGGGAAGGCGCGTCCACGGCACCGCGAAGACGGCGCCCATCGCGACCTTGATCGAGCGCCGGTACAGCGGGTCGGCGCAGCGTGGGGCGAGCAGCACCGCGTCGAAGCCGAGTGCCGCGCCCGAGCGGAAGATCGCGCCGACGTTGGTGTGGTCGACGATGTCCTCGAGCACGAGCACCGAGCGGGCGCTCGCCAGCACCGCCTCGACCGGCGGCAGGGGACGACGCTCGAGCGAGGCCAGGGCGCCGCGGTGCACGTGGAAGCCGGTCACCTCCTCGGCGAGCGCCTCGGAGACGACGTAGCACGGCGCCTCGGAGGGTGCGAGGACGTCGGCGAGGCCGTCGAGCCATCGGGGCGCCATGAGGAACGACCGGGGCGTGAACCCGGCCTCGACCGCACGGCGCACGACCTTCTCGCCCTCGGCCAGGAACAGCCCGTGGGTCGCCTCGAGGTGCTTGCGCAGCTCGACGTCGCGCAGGTCGCGGTAGTCGGCGAGGCGCGGGTCGGCCGGGTCTGTGATCTCGTGCAGCGTGGCCATCAGGAGGAGAAGTGTGCCGGATGGGACACCGCGACCACATCGCCGACCACGATGATCGCCGGCGGGCGGACCTCCTGCTCGACGAGCACCTCCGCCAGCGTGCCGAGGGTGCCGAGCACCGTCCGCTCCCCCGGCATCGTCCCCTCACAGACCACCGCGACCGGCGTCGACGCCGCCCGACCGCCGTCCAGCAGCGCTTCGGCGATCGCCGGCGCGTTCTCGACGGCCATCATCAAGACGACGGTGCCGGCCAGGCCGGCGAGCGCCTGCCAGTTCACGAGCGACTCCGGGTGGCCGGGCGGCAGGTGCCCGGACACGACGGTGAACTCGTGCGCGACCCCACGATGGGTCACGGGGATGCCCGCCACCCCGGGTACGGCGATGGGGCTGCTCAGCCCGGGGATCACCGTGACCGGCACCCCGGCCTCGCGACAGGCGAGGACCTCCTCGAAGCCCCGGCCGAACACGAAGCTGTCGCCGCCCTTGAACCGGACGACCCGCTTGCCGGCGAGCGCCCGATCCACGATCACCTGGTTGATCGCCTCCTGCAACGCCGACCGGCCGCGCGGCAGCTTGGCGACGTCGACGAGCTCGACGTCGGACCGCAGCTCGCCCAGCACCTCACGGGGCGCGAGCCGGTCGGCGACCACGACATCGGCCTCCATCAGCGCGCGCCGGGCCGCGATCGACATCAGCTCCGGATCGCCCGGGCCGCCGCCGACCAGCACGACCCCCGGGCTTCGGTCACGCTCGTGCCGCGCCGCGATCACGCCGTCGCGCAGGCCCGCGAGGATCTCGTCCCGCACCGCCGCCGAGCGGTGCGGCTCGCGCTGGCCGAGCACGGCGACGGTCACTCCGGCGTGCCGCCCGACCGCCGGCGTCCACGCGGTGGCGCGGACCGCGTCGTCGGACCGCACGCAGAAGATCCGACGCGCCTCCGCCGCGATCGACACCTGCTCGTTCACCGCCCGGTCGTCGGTCGCCGCCACGACGTACCACGCCTCGTCGAGGTCTGTGTCGTCGAAGCCACGACGGTGCCAGGTGACCTCCCCCGACCCGACCATGCCTTCGATCGCGGGCGTGACCTCGGGGCTGACGACGTGCACGTCCGCGCCGGCGGCGATCAGCTGCGGCACCCGGCGCTGTGCGACGTGGCCACCGCCGACCACCACGACCTGCCGGCCCGCGAGGCGCAGGCCGGAGGGGTACGTCGTGTAGTCGTCCACCCGGACATCATCGCCGGGCCGGGAGCCGTGGCCGTGGCGTGCGTTCAACCACCGGACTACGTTGAAGGTGTTCCGCTCTCTGAGCTATCGCCGTTAGGAGTCCCATGAGCCTCGACCGCCCCGTGAGCCCGAACCCCTACGACCTGCTCCCGCCCGTCCCGTCGTTCACCGTCACCAGCACCGACGTCACCGAGGGGCAGCCGTTGAAGGCCGACCAGGTCGCCGACCAGGGCAACACGTCGCCGCAGCTGTCGTGGCAGGGGGCCCCGGAGGGCACGAGGAGCTACACGATCACCTGCTTCGACCCCGACGCGCCGACCCCGAGCGGCTTCTGGCACTGGGTGCTGGTCGACGTGCCGGCCGACATCACCTCCCTGGAGACCGGTGCGGGCGCCGAGGGCGCCGCCCTGCCCGGCAGCGCGTTCATGTGCCGCAACGACGGCGGGAGCAAGGCCTTCATGGGAGCCGCGCCGCCGGCGGGCGACCAGGTGCACCGGTACTTCTTCGTCGTGCATGCGGTGACGGAGGAGTCGCTCGGCGTCGACTCCGACGCCTCGCCCGCGGTGGTGTCGTTCAACCTCGCGTTCAAGACCGCCGGGCGGGCGATCCTGCACGGCACCTACCAGCACTGAGCTGAGCGGTGCGGGGTCAGGCCCCGCGCAGCAGGTCCTCGAACGGCGTCGGGTCGGCGAGCTCGTCCTCGACCGTGCGCGCAGGCTGCCGCGGCGCTCCCGTCAGGAGTGCCGCCAGCTCGCCGGCCGCCCGCTGGATGCGGGCCTCGAGACCCGCCTCACCGAAGTCCTCGCTGGCCGCGAACACCCCGGTCGGCACCACAACCGCGTGCAGGTAGCTGAACAACGGCCGCAGGGCGTGCTCGAGGACCAGCGAGTGCCGCGCAGTGCCGGCGGTGGCGCCGACCAGCACCGGCATCCCCTCGAGGAGGCCGGGCTCCAAGACGTCGAAGAACGTCTTGAACAGTCCGCTGTAGGACGCCGAGAACACCGGCGTCACCGCGATGAGCGCATCGGCACGGCGCACGGTCTCGATCGCCGCGGCCAGGTCGCCGGACGGGAAGCCGGTGAGCAGGTGGTCCGCGAGCGCGTGGGCGAGCGGACGCAGCTCGACGACGTCGACCTCGACGGGCTCGTGCAGGGCGGCGACGCTCGCGGCGGCCAGCCGGTCGGCGAGGATCCGGGTCGAGGACGGCACGCCCATCCCGGCGCTGACCACGACGATCCTCACACCGACACCCCCGTCACGTCGTCGACCGCGTGCAGCGTCGACTCGTTCGGCCCCCCGGCGGCCGCGACCAGGCTCGCGTGCGTGGGCGCGTCGGGCACGTGGGTCGGCCGGCCCTCCGCGAAGCCCGCCCGCAGGTCGGGCAGGATCTCACCGAGCAGGTCGAGCTGTTCGAGCACGGTCTTGGTCGGCAGTCCGGCGTGGTCGACGAGGAACAGCTGGCGCTGGTAGTCGCCGACGTACTCGCGGAAGCTCAGGGTCCGCTCGAGCACCTGCTGGGTGGAGCCGACGGTGAGCGGCGTCTGCGCGGTGAACTCCTCCAGGGAGGGGCCGTGGCCGTACACCGGCGCGTTGTCGAAGTAGGGGCGGAACTCCCGCACCGCGTCCTGGCTGTTCTTGCGCATGAAGAACTGCCCGCCGAGGCCGACGATCGCCTGGTCGGCGGAGCCGTGGCCGTAGTGCTCGAACCGGCGCCGGTAGAGCGCGACCATCTGCCGGGTGTGGGACGCGGGCCAGAAGATGTGGTTGGAGAAGAAGCCGTCGCCGTAGTACGCCGCCTGCTCGGCGATCTCGGGGCTCCGGATCGACCCGTGCCAGACGAACGGCGGGACGCCGTCCAGGGGCCGCGGGGTCGCCGTGAAGCCCTGCAGCGGCGTGCGGAACCGGCCCTCCCAGCTGACGACGTCCTCGCGCCAGAGCCGGTGCAGGAGGGCGTAGTTCTCGATCGCCAGGTTGATGCCCTCGCGGATGTCCTTGCCGAACCACGGGTACACCGGTCCGGTGTTGCCGCGGCCGAGCATCAGGTCCATCCGCCCGTCCGTGAGGTGCTGCAAGGTGCCGTAGTCCTCGGCGATCCGCACCGGGTCGGTGGTCGTGATCAGGGTCGTGGAGGTCGAGAGGATGATCCGCTCGGTCCGGGCGGCGATGTAGGCCATCGTCGTGGTCGGCGAGGAGGCGACGAACGGCGGGTTGTGGTGCTGGCCGACGGCGACGACGTCGAGACCGACCTCCTCGGCCTTCTTCGCGATCTCCACCTGCGCCTTGATGCGCTCGTGCTCGGTCGGCGTCCGTCCGGTCGTGGGGTCTGTCGTCACGTCGCCGACGGAGAAGATCCCGAACTGCATGGTCACTCACTCCTCTGAAGACTGGTTGAATCGCGAACTATCGCGATCTCTCCGGTCAACCGGAGTTCGTGCCCGGCTATTCCCCGGCCGGCACCTGCGGCCGCGGCGTCGCGGTGACGACGACGTTGCTCAGGTAGCGCTCGCCGTCCCAGTCCTCACAGGTCACGAGCACCAGCCGCCCGGGCACGCGCTGGCTGAACAGCTCGCCCGCGCGCCCGGCGAGGGCTCCCTTGTCGAAGATCCGCACCTGGCGCACGGCGTAGTCGATCCTGCCGTGATCGGTGCGCACGACGACGACGTCGCCGCGCTCGAGGTGCTCGAGGTCGTCGAGCGCGCCTCCGCCGTCATGGACGGTGTGGCCGGCGACCAGGGCGCTCCCCGTCGACGCGCCCGGCTTGGCGCCGTCGACCCACCAGCCGAGTCGCAGCGGGTCCGCGGGTGGCACCAGCGTGCGAGCCGGAGCCCGCACGGGGATGACCGGAGCGTCCACGCCGAGGGCCGGGATCCGCACGCGGACCGGCGCACCGGGCTCGCGAGGCGCTCGCACGGGACGGGCGTTCGTGCCGGTCTCGGGGGACGCGGCGGGGCCCGTGGCGGGGTCGGCGGTGACGGCCTGGGTGCGCACCGCCTGTGCCCACCACAGACCTGCACCGACGACGATCAGCACCAGGCCCGCGACCGCCGCCCAGCCCGGCGACCGTCGGTCCGCCGCTCGGGAGGCTCCGACGTCAGGCACGCGCCCGGTTGCGCAGCACGATGGCCACGCCGGCGAGCACCAGGACGAAGGAGGCGAGGGTCAGCGGCAGCGGGCTCTGCGCCCACGTCGGGAGCATCGCGTCCTCCCCGGCGTCGACCGCGGTCGGCACCGCGGCCTCGTTACCGGCCGTCGCGACCGCGGCGGCGTCGGCGGAAACGGTGCCCGCGCCCGCGGCATAGGTCTCCCCGAGCACGCCCTGGTCCACGCCGCTGCCCTCCCCCCGGCCGCCCAGTCCGGCGGCACCGCTGCCGAGCTCGGAGCCCCGGCCAGCGCCGGTGTCGGCGCAGGGCTCGACCCAGAAGACCTTGGTCTTGGTGTCGTTGCCCTGGGAGCGCGGCGTCGCGACCGTGAGTCGCACGTGATAGCCCTGCTGGGCGTGCGGCTCGCCCTCGAAGCTCAGCGTGTAGGCCTGGACCGCGTCCAGGCCGGTCGACGTGCCTGCGCCGGAGGCGGCGTCCTCGCCGACCATCACCTGGCTGGGGCCGTCGACGGTCACGGTGGCATCGGCGGTCGGCGCCTGCATCTCGAAGGTCACCGTGGAGACCACGTCCGGGCCGCCGTCGAAGCCGTACCACTCGACCTGGAACGTGCAGCCGGGGTGCGGGGTGTTGTTCGGGATGCCGTCGAGCTCGCCCAGCCCCGCGATCTTCACCGTGCCGTTGTTGCCCGCCGGGTCGTCGTCCGCGGCGCTGGCGGCGGAGCCGTGGTCCGTGCGGTGATCGGCCTGCTGACCGGGCGCGTGCGCCTGGCCGGTGTGCCGACCCTGCTCACCCGGGGTGACCGGGGCACCGTGACCCCGGTGTCCCCGGGTCTGGTCCTGGCGCCGGTCGCCCGGCGACTGCTGCGCGTGGGAGTGAGCGTCGGCCGCACCGTGCTCTGCGCCCCGGTGCCGCCCCTGATCGGCGTGGTCCGTGGTCGGGTCGGCGGCGACGGCCACGCCACCGAGCGTGCCCAGTCCGACGAGGCCGGTAGTGACGAGTGCGAGCGCGCGCAGGCGTACCGAGTTCCCCATGAAACTGCTCCGTTGTCCAGGCCGCACCCGGCGGCTACCGTCCCCCGACGCCAGGAGTTGTTGCCGGTTGTTACTCACCGGAAACCTCGGCCGCGAACGAGGGCGACGTGATCTGTGTCACACCGAGGTCCGCGCCAGCACCAGCACGGCCCGGTCGTCGTCGCCGCGGGCGACCTGACGCACGATCCTCCGGGCGGCACCGTCGAACCCGGCCGCGACCGCGTCACGGGCGGTGCGCTGGAGCCAGGTGATGCCGTCGTCGAGGTCGGCGTGTCGGGACTCGACGACGCCGTCGGTGTAGAACAGCAGCGCCTCCCCGAGGTCCAGGCGTCCGGTGCTGGCGTGGAGCTCGGGCCGTCCGGTGATGCCGAGCGCGGTCCCTCGCGCGTTGTCGACCAGCCACTCCCGCTCCCGAGCACACCAGCGCAGCGCCGGTGGGTGCCCGGCGCTGACGATGGCGTACGTGCCGTCGACCAGGTCCACGTGCACGTGGACGGCCGTCGCGAAGGACTCGTCGGAGAACTGGCGCAGCAAGAACCCGTTCGCGGCCTCCATCAGGGCGATCGGGGGCAGCGCGCCGATCAGGCCGCCGAGCGCCCCTGCGAACTGGAGTGCCTGGGTCGCCGCCGCCACGCCCTTGCCGCACACGTCGACCAGGATCAGCTCCAGGTGACGGCCGTCGTCGTCGAGGTCGGCGACGAGGAAGTCGCCGGCGTACCCGGCCCCGTGGGCGGGCAGCATCGCCGACTGCGAGGTCCATCCCGCCGGCAGCGGGGGCACCTTGCCCTGCGCCTGCAGTCGGTCGCGCAGATCCGCGAGCATCGCCTCGCCGAGCGATCCCGGCAGGCCGCTGCGCTGCCGGCTGGCCTGGAACAGCAGGATCGCGATCGCCAGGACCATCGTCGCGATCGCGGTTCCCCGGGCGCCGGTGAGCGGACCCTGGTGGAGCGCCGCAGCGGTCGCGCAGGCCAGCGTCCACGCGCACAGCACCGCCAGGGGCACGAAGCGCAGCAGCAGCATCCCCACGAGCAGCCAGACGACGTACGCCGGAGGCGGCAGCCGGTCGTAGTCCGCCCAGGACACGACCAGAGAGACGGTGACCCCGGTCAGCAGGAGGCTGAGCGCGAACAGCTGGCTCTGCGGGCTGCCCGTGCGCCAGGCCGACACCCGGTCCCCGACGAACCGGTGGACCCGTCGGGCGACGCCTGCTCCCGAGAGTCTCGCGGCCACGCGCCGAGCCTACTGGCCGCGCCGGTCGCCGGACCGGGATCCGGGCCAGGGCCCGAGCGGGGCCTATCCTGACCTGCATGCGGACGTTCGGGGCGGCCTTGCCTGTCGCCAGCGTGCTCCTCGCCTCCGTCCTCGTCCCCGGCCCCGCGACCGCGGCACGTCCCACCGGGCTCGACCGGCCGGACCGCAAGGAGATCGCCATGCAGCTGGTCTCGAGCGCCGAGAACGCCACGCTCGAGTGGCGCAAGCAGTACACCTATCTCGAGGACATCGGCGACGGCCGCGGCTACACCGGTGGGCTCATCGGCTTCTGCTCGGGCACCGGGGACATGCTCGACCTGGTCCGCCGCTACACCCGTGCCCACGCCGACAACCCCCTCGCCCGGTTCCTCCCGGCCCTGCGCAAGGTGGACGGCAGTGACTCCCATGCTGGGCTGGGTCGCCCGTTCGTCCGCGCCTGGCACCGCGCCGCCCGCACCCAGGGCTTCCGTCGGGCGCAGGACGCCGAGCGGGACCGCGTCTACTTCGACCCGGCCGTGCACCGCGCCAAGCGCGACGGACTGCGCACCCTGGGCCAGTTCATCTACTACGACGCGATGGTCATGCACGGCCCGGGCAGCGACCGGCTCAGCTTCGGCGGCATCCGCCGGGTGGCGATGCGCCGCGCCGCGACCCCGGCCGAGGGTGGCTCCGAGGTGCGCTACCTCGCCGCGTTCCTCGACGTCCGGCGCCGGGTGATGCGCAGCGAGGCGGCCCACGAGGACACCTCTCGCATCGACACGGCGCAGCGCCGGTTCCTGCGCGAGCGCAACCTCGGCCTGCGGCCGCCGCTGACGTGGCACGTGTACGGCGACCGCTACCACATCGGCCGCTAGGAGAAGTCCTCCGGCGGCAGCTCGGCCTCGAGCTCCACGCCGCCGTAGTGCTCCACGGTGGGATCGCGGTGCAGGCCGCCGCTCATGGCGTACTCCTCCTCGGGTGAGAGCACGAGGTAGTGGCGCCCGAAGATCGCGAAGCCGCCGAGCGCGATCACGTAGAAGACCGCGATGGCGAGGATGGCGGTGCGCGCGTCGGCGTTGTAGAACAGGCCGACGAACGTGATCGCCGCGATCACCCCGGCGACCAGTGCTCCCGCGACACCGGTGGGGCTCCGGTACGGACGGACCGCGTTCGGGAACTTCCTCCGGAGGAGGACGAAGGCGACCATCTGCAAGATGTAGGCGAGCACGGCGCCCCACACCGCGACGTTCAGCACGATCGCGTTGGCCTTCTCCCCGATGGTGTCGGTGTTCTTCGCCAGGTAGTCGACGAGCAGGAGCACCACGAAGCCGAACACGGCGCCCGCGACCAGGGCGACGTACGGCGTCTTGCGTGCTCCGGTGATCGACAGGAACTTCGGGTAGTAGCCGGCTCGGGACAGCGAGTACATGTTGCGGCCGTAGGCGAACATGATCCCCTGCAGGCTCGCGAGCAGGCCGACGAGGGCGAAGATCGAGAGCACGGCCGCCCAGTCGTCGGACAGGAAGGCGCGGAAGCCGTCCAGGAGCGGCTCGTCGGAGCCGCCGAGCGCGGCGGCGCCCGTGACGGCCGGGTTCAGGAAGAAGACGAGTGCTGCGCAGCCCACCAACGTGATCATCCCGATGATCCCGGCCCGCGGGATGTCCCGGGCCGGGTCGTGCGCCTCCTCGGCCGCCAGCGGCAGCTCCTCGATCCCGAGGAAGAACCACATGGCGAACGGGAGGGCGTAGAGGACGCCCTGCCAGCCGAACGGCAGGAAGGAGCCGTTGCCACCCTCGGGCGCGATGTCGTCGAGCCGGCCGAAGTCGACCGCGCCGTTGGCGATCGCCAGGATCGCGAAGAGCACCAGGATCGCGATGGAGACGACCGCGACCACGATCGCGAACTTGAAGGAGATCTCCGCGCCCGATGCGTTGAGGGTGACGAACGCCGCGTAGAGCACCAGCCACCAGACCCACATGTGATCACCGAGATCGAGCCCGATGAGCTCGTCGGTGGCGGCATTGGCGTAGCCGGCCGAGAACAGCACGATCACACCGGTGGTGAAGACGTACTCGATCGTCTCGGCCAGCCCGGTGATGAAGCCGCCCCAGGGCCCCATCGACGCTCTCGCGAACGAGTAGGCGCCGCCGGTGTGCGGCATCGCCGCCGACATCTCGCCGATCGAGAACAGCATCCCGAAGTACATGGCGATGATCGCCACCGTGGCGATCAGCAGGCCACCCCAGCCGGCCTCCCCGATGCCGAGGTTCCAGCCGGAGAAGTCGCCGGAGACGACCGCGGCCACGCCGATCCCCCACAGCCCCCAGAACCCGGCCGATCGCTGGAGCTGGCGCTTCTCGAAGTAGCCCTCCCCCGCGTGGGCATAGGTGACGCCGCGCAGTCGCGGCGGTGCGGTCGTGCCGCCCTTCACGTCATCGGTCACGGTAGGTCCTCTCGCGAGCTGGTCCGAGGTGGGCTGTTCGTGCGAATGTGAACGGACGCTAGACCCGCCCCGATCCGGGTGTAAATGGCTGTACGTAAAATTGGTATGAACTCAGACCTTTGGCGTCATTGACACGTCGGGCCGGTGCCCTCGAAGGTTGAGCCGTGAGCGCCGCGCCCGACCATCGCCTTCCCGTGGCGGTGCTGCGCCCGGTACGCGGCCACCACGCGTTCGAGGCCTGCGTCGAGCAGCTGGCCACGGCGATCCGGCTCGGCGTCTACCCACTCGGGACGACGCTGCCGGCGGAGCGCGACCTCGCCGAGCAGTTGGCCGTCTCGCGCGCCACCTTGCGGGAGGCGATGGCCGCCCTGCGCCAGGCCGGGCTCGTCGAGACCCGCCGCGGCCGCGGCGGCGGCACGGTCGTCACCCTCAAGCCCCGCTACGCCAGTGGCCGGCGCGCGGCCCGGATGACCGCGGCGCAGCGCCGGGACTGGTTCGACGCCCTCGAGTTCCGGCGCATCGTCGAGCCGGGGGCCGCGGCTCTCGCCGCACGCGCCGAGCTCGACGACGCGCGACGCGAGCAGCTGGAGACCGCGCTCGCCGCGGTCACCCGCGCCCGGCGACCGGCCGACCACCGACAGGCGGACTCGCGATTCCACCTCACGGTGGCGGCGCTGAGCGACTCCCCGCGCGTCATCGAGGCGGTCACGTCGGTCCAGGCGACCCTCCACGAGATGCTGCTCGCGATCCCGGTCCTCGGCCGCAACATCGGACACTCCGACCGTCAGCACGGCGCGGTCGTGAAGGCGATCCTCGCCGGCGACGCCGATCGGGCACGCCGGGTCATGGAAGAGCACTGCGACGACACCGCCGCGCTGCTGCGCGGCCTGGTGGGTTAGGGGACCGCGTGACCCAGGACCAGCCCGAGCTCCGCAACAGCCGGCACCTGACGATGCGACAGCTCGTCGATCGCATCGAGAGCGGCGACATCGACACGGTGATCGTCGCGATCACCGACATGCAGGGCAGGCTCCAGGGCAAGCGCCTGCACGGCAGGTACTTCGTCGAGCACGTCGCCGGGCACGGCACGGAGGGCTGCAACTACCTGCTCGCCGTCGACGTCGACATGAACACCGTCGACGGCTACGCCATCTCCTCGTGGGAGAAGGGCTACGGCGACATGGAGTTCCGGCTCGACGAGCAGACGATCCGCGTGCTCACGCATCTGCCGGCGACCGCGATGGTCCAGTGCGACCTGACGTGGGCCGACGGGACACCGGTGACCCAGTCGCCGCGCGGCATCCTCCGCCGCCAGCTCGACCGCTGTGCGGCCCACGGCTGGACGGCGATGGCCGGCACCGAGCTCGAGTTCATCGTGTTCGACACGACCTACGAGCAGGCCCAGGCGGACGGCTACCGCGGGCTGACGCCCGCCAACCAGTACAACGTCGACTACTCCATCCTCGGCACCACCCGGGTCGAGACCCTGCTGCGCGCCCTGCGCAACCACATGTACGCCGCCGGCATGGAGGTCGAGGGCGCGAAGGGCGAGTGCAACCTCGGGCAGCACGAGGTCGGGTTCCTCTACGCCGACGCGCTCACGACCGCGGACAACCACGCGGTCTACAAGACCGCCGCCAAGGAGATCGCCGCCCAGCAGGGCAAGGCGATCACGTTCCTGGCGAAGTACGACGAGCGCGAGGGGAGCTCCTGCCACATCCACCTCTCGCTGCGTGGCACCGACGGCTCGCTCGTCTTCTGGGACGGCGAGACCGGTGGGCGGACGCCCTTGTACGACCACTTCGTCGCCGGCGTCCTCGCCACGATCCCCGACTTCACCTTGCTCTACGCGCCGAACATCAACTCCTACAAGCGGTTCGCGGACGGCTCGTTCGCTCCGACCACGATCGCCTGGGGCCTGGACAACCGCACCTGCGCCGTTCGCCTCGTCGGCCACGGCGCCTCGGCCCGGATGGAGAACCGGATCCCCGGCGCCGACGTGAACCCCTACCTCGCGCTCGCCGCGATGGTCGCCGGCGGACTGCACGGCATCGAGAACGAGCTCCCCCTCGAGGAGGAGTTCGTCGGCAACGCCTACACCTCCGGCCGCCCGCAGGTGCCGCGGACGATGACCGAGGCGCGCGACCGGTTCGCCGGATCGAGCATCGCACGGTCCGCCCTCGGCGACGACGTCGTGGACCACTACGTCAACATGGCCGACGTGGAGCTGGCGGCGTACCACGCCGCCGTGACCGACTGGGAGCTCCGCCGCGGATTCGAGAGGCTCTAAGTGACCGACCTGCGCCCCGACGTGCACCTCGTCCTCAACCCCGCCACCGCGACGCCGGTCACCGAGGTGCCCCTCGCCTCGGTGGACGACGCGGACCACGCGATCGAGCGGGCGCACGCCGCGTTCCCGGCCTGGCGTGGGATGCCGCCCGGGGAGCGGGCGGCGCTGCTGCGCCGGTTCGCGACGGTCGTGGACGCGCACGTCGACGAGCTCGCCGAGCTGGAGGTCCGCAACGCCGGGCACACCTGGGCCAACGCCCGGTGGGAGGCCGGCAACGTCCGTGACTGCCTCAACTACTACGCCGGCGCGCCGGAACGGCTCTTCGGTCGGCAGATCCCCGTGCCGGGTGGCGTCGACCTCACGTTCCACGAGCCGCTCGGGGTGGTCGGGATCATCGTGCCGTGGAACTTCCCCATGCCGATCGCGGGGTGGGGGTTCGCACCGGCGCTGGCCGCCGGCAACACGGTCGTGCTCAAGCCCGCCGAGCTCACCCCGCTCACGGCGATCCGGCTCGGTGAGCTCGCCCTCGAGGCGGGCCTGCCCGAGCACGTGCTCACGGTCGTGGCCGGCAAGGGCTCGGTGGTCGGCGAGCGCTTCGTCACCCACCCGCTCGTGCGCAAGGTGTGCTTCACGGGGTCGACCGAGGTGGGCAAGCGGATCATGGCCGGTTGCGCGGAGCAGGTGAAGCGCGTGACGCTCGAGCTCGGCGGCAAGAGCGCGAACATCGTGTTCGCCGACGCCGACCTCGACGCCGCCGCCGCGAGCGCGCCGTACGCCGTCTTCGACAACGCCGGTCAGGACTGCTGCGCCCGCTCGCGGATCCTCGTGGAGCGATCGGCGTACGACGAGTTCCTCAGCAAGCTGCAGCCGGCGGTCGAGGCTCTGCGGGTGCTCGATCCGGCCGATGAGGCCAGCGAGATGGGCCCGTTGATCTCGGCGCACCAGCAGGCGGTCGTGCGGGGCTATCTCGACGAGGTGGAGGTCGCGTTCGCGGGATCGGTGCCCGGTGGCCCGGTCGCGGACGGGTTCTGGGTGCCGCCGTCCGTGGTGGCCGTCGACGACCCCGCGGCCCGCATCTGGCGCGAGGAGGTCTTCGGCCCGGTGGTCGCGGTGATGCCGTTCGACGACGAGGCCGACGCGGTCGCGAAGGCCAACGACACCGAGTACGGCCTCTCGGGCTCGATCTTCACCACCGACCTCGGCCGGGGGCTCCGGGTCGCGCGGGCCGTAGAGTCGGGCAACCTCAGCGTGAACTCGCACTCGTCGGTGCGCTACTGGACCCCGTTCGGCGGCTACAAGCAGTCCGGCCTCGGCCGGGAGCTCGGGCCGGACGCCCCGATGGCGTTCACCGAGGAGAAGAACGTCTTCATCAGTCATTGAGCAGGTCTCGATACGGCCGCTCGTTCCTCGCGGCCCACTCGACCAACGAACGGAGAGACATGGCAGGGCGCATCCAGGACCGGGTCGCGGTCATCACCGGCGGCTGCTCGGGCATCGGGTTGGCGACGGTCCAGCGGTTCGTCCAGGAGGGCGCGAAGGTCGTCATCGGCGACATCGACGACGCCCGCGGGGCCGAGCTCGTCGAGGAGCTCGGCGGCTCGGGCGTGGCGACCTACGTCCACGTGGACGTCACGAGCAAGGAGCAGGTCGACGCCCTGTTCCAGACCGCCAAGGACGCCTACGGCTCGGTGGACATCGCGTTCAACAACGCCGGCATCAGCCCGCCCGAGGACGACTCGATCCTCGACACCGATCTCGATGCGTGGCGCCGGGTGCAGGAGGTGAACCTGACCTCGGTCTACCTGTGCTGCAAGGCGGCGCTCCCCCACATGCTCGAGCAGGGCAAGGGCTCCATCATCAACACCGCCTCGTTCGTCGCCGTCATGGGGGCGGCGACGAGCCAGATCTCCTACTCCGCCTCCAAGGGCGGCGTGCTCTCGATGACCCGCGAGCTCGGCGTGCAGTTCGCCCGGCAGGGTGTGCGGGTCAATGCGCTGTGCCCGGGACCGGTCAACACGCCGTTGCTGCAGGAGCTGTTCGCGAAGGACGCCGAGCGCGCGGCCCGCCGCCTCGTGCACGTGCCGATGGGCCGGTTCGGTGAGCCGGAGGAGATGGCGGCGGCGGTGCTGTTCCTCGCCTCCGACGACTCGTCGTTCATGACCGCGAGCACGTTCCTCGTCGATGGCGGCATCTCGGGCGCCTACGTCACCCCGCTCTGACGTGGTCGCCCCCGTCATCGGCCTGACCACCTACCGCGAGGACGCGGCCTGGGGGGTGTGGCGCCAGCGTGCCGACCTGCTGCCGACGCAGTACGCCGCCGCTGTCGAGGCGTCCGGCGGCGTACCCGTGCTGCTGCCTCCGGTCGCCGGGCCCGGTGCGGCGGACGCCGTCATGGCCCGCCTCGACGGCCTCGTCATTAGCGGCGGTGCGGACGTGGATCCCGCTCGCTACGCCGCCGAGCCGCACCCGCGGACCGTGTCCTGGCGTCCGGACCGTGACGACTGGGAGTCCGCGCTGCTCACGGCCGCCGACGCGACCGGCCTGCCGGTGCTGGGCGTCTGCCGCGGGATGCAGGTGCTCGCCGTCCACGCGGGCGGCACGCTGGAGCAGCACGTCCCCGACCGGGTCGGCCACGAGGGACACAGTCCCGGCGGCGACGAGTTCGGCTCGATCGAGGTGGCCACTCGACCGGGGAGCCGCGTCGCGGGCCTGGTCGGCGACCACGTGAGCGTGAACTGCCACCACCACCAGTCGGTCCGTGAGCACCCGGGCTTCCTCGGGGCCGCGCACGCCGCCGACGGGACGCTCGAGGCGATCGAACGTGCCGGCGACCGGTTCGTGGTCGGCGTGCAGTGGCACCCGGAGACCGCGGCCGACGTCGGCCTCCTCGCGGGTCTCGTGCGAGCGGCGGCCAGCTACGCTCTGGGCCGATGACCCTGGTCAGTGCCCACCGCTGTCTCGTCCGCGCCGACATCGAGAAGGCGATCGCCCTCGGTGCCGACTACGTCGAGTTCGACGTGCAACGCATCGCCGACGGTTCGTTGGTGCTGCTGCACGACCTCGTGGACGATCCACCGCCGGAGACATTGCGCTACGACGAGGCCCTCGACCTGCTCGCCGGCCGGGCCCGCGCGCACCTGGACCTGAAGCTGCGTGGCGGTGAGATCCCGATCGTCGCCGAGGCGATCGCCCGGCTCGGCACCGACCGGCTGCTCGTCACGACGCACTACGACGAGTCCGTGCGCGCCCTGCGTGGGTGGGCCGACCGCCAGGGCCACGACCTCCAGGTCGGCCTCTCCCTCGGCCGCGGGGTGAAGGGGTTCTCGCTGTGGCACGCGCTCCGCGTCCGCGCGTCCGAGCTCTTCCCGGGCGTTCGCTACCGCTCGGCGCGGGCGAACGTCGTGGTGGCCCACCACTGGCTGGCCCGCCTGCGGGTCCGGCGCTTCGCTCGCCAGCACTCGCTGCCGCTGGTCGTCTGGACCGTCGACACCCCGCGCTCGCTGGCGTACTGGATGCGCCCCGGTCGCGCCTGGCTGGTGACCACGAACCAGCCCGAGGTCGCGCTGGGGCTCCGGGCTGGAAGACTGCGGTCATGACCAGCGGGGCGTTCGACGAGCTGTACCCCGACGTCCTCGGCTCGCCGTACCTCGCCGAGACCATCGGCCTGCCGCCCGACGACGAGGGCCCGGTCGTCGCGACGCTCGTCGTGCGCCGCGCCGCGCGCCCGACCGGTCGCGCGGTCCTGCATGTGCACGGCTTCGCGGACTACTTCTTCCAGACGCAGTTCGCCGAGTGGTGGAACGAGCGCGGTTACGACTTCTACGCCATCGACCTGCGCAAGTACGGCCGCTCGATCCGACCGCACCAGACGCCCAACTTCGTGACCGACCTGCGCGACTACTTCGCCGACCTCGACGCGGCGTGGCACCGCATCGTCGAGCGTGACGGACACGATCACGTCGTCATCAGCGCCCACTCCACCGGTGGACTCATCGTGTCCCTGTGGGCCGACGAGCGCCGTCCCGGCCCGTCCGGGCTGGTGCTCAACAGCCCGTGGCTGGACATGCAGGGCGGTCTGATGATCCGTACGGTCGGCACCCAGATCGTCAAGCGCCTCGGTGCACGCCGGCCCAAGCAGGTGGTGCCGCGCAAGGTGGAGGGCTTCTACGCCCGCAGCCTGCACATCGACCACGAGGGCGAGTGGGACTTCAACACCGCGTGGAAGCCGATCGACTCGTGGCCGGTCTACTTCGGCTGGCTGCGCGCGATCCGGCTCGGACACGACCGGCTGCACCGTGGTCTGGACGTGGGCTGCCCGGTGCTCGTGCTGTCCTCCGGCGGCACCCATTGGCCCAAGGAGATGGGCCCGGACGTGCACAACTTCGACACCGTCCTCGAGGTCCCGCAGATCCGCCGCTGGGCGGTCGCGCTCGGCCGGCACGTCACGTACGTCGCGATCGAGGGCGCCCGCCACGACGTCGTGCTCTCCCTCCCCGGCCCACGAGCGGAGGCGTACGCCGTGCTCGACCGCTGGGCGCGCGCCTACCTCGCCGACGACTGACCGGGCCGGACGAACGCCTCGCCGTCGAAGCGCTCGCGCGTCACGATCTCCTCGACCGGGCGACGCCGCAGCCGGGTGACCTCACGGACGGGCTTCCCGAGCGGGACCACGGCGGCCAGCGCGAACCGATCCGGGACGTGGAGCAGCTCCCGGACCCGGTGCTCCTGGGCCACCGCCATCGTGGTGATCGTGCCGCCGTACCCCTCGTTGCGCGCGGCCAGCAGGATGTTCCAGACCAGCGGGTAGACCGATGCTCCCGCGACCAGACCCACGCGATCGAGGTCCTGGTCCGTGGCCGCGACCAGGCCCAGGTCCACCCAGACGACGAGCACCGCACCGGCGGTGAGCACGGGACGGGTGAACGGCTCCGGCACCGCGGTCGCATCGATCTCCCCCGGGGTCGGCCGGGGTGGCTCGAGCGGGTTCCACGGGCTCTGCCCGGCGTCCGCCTGGGCGACGTAGCGGCGTACGGCGGGCTCGTTGAGCTCGGCCAGCCGGCGCCGGGTCTCCGGGTCGCGGACCACCACGATCCGGGTCCCCTGCCGGTTGCCGCCGCTCGGCGCGAACCGGGCGTGGTCGAGGATCCGGTGCAGCGTCTCGTCGGGCAAGGGGTCGTCGGTGAACTCCCGCACGGCCGGCGTGGTCCGCATGACGTCATAGAGGTCCATACCTCGAGCCTGCCACTCCGCGGGCCGACCGAGCGACCGATAGGTTGCCCGCCATGAACCCTGTGATCGGTCTGTCCCTCGGCCGGGTCGCGGTCGGCTCCGTGGCACTCGCCAACCCCGACCTCGCCGCGAAGCTGTTCCAGCTCGACCCGGCGACGAACCCGCAGCTGCCGTACCTGACCCGGCTGTTCGGCTCCCGGGAGATCGCCCTCGGGCTCGTGACCCTCCTCGCCCGCGACAAGACCCGGCGCAACCTCGTCCTCGCCGGCATCCTCGTCGACGCTGCCGACGCCGCCACCGGCTACCTCGCGATGCAGGAGGGCACGGTGTCGAAGAAGACCGCGTTCACCCTCATCGGGCCCGCCGTGGGTGCCATCGGATCCGGGATCTCCGGGCTGGTCCGCCGCTGACCTGGCCGAGGCCGCAGGTGCACCAGGATTGCCGTTTGGTCACCAACCGCAGTCGGGAGGGCTCCCGGTCTGTCGTTGGTGACCAAACCGCAACGGTCCCGGGCGCGCAGCCGGCCCACCCCGGGCCGCGGGTGCACCGGGCTCGCCGGCGGCCGACCCGGCCCGGCTGGACCCCACGGTTCCGGCACTCCCCGACCCGTGCCGTTTGGTCACCAACCGCAGCTGGGAGCGCTCCCGGTCTGTCGTTGGTGACCAAACCGCAACGGTCCCGGGCCCGCAGCCGGCCCACCTCGGGCCGCACGTGCACCGGGCTCGCCGGCGGCCGACCCGGCCCGACTGGCCGCCACGGGTTCCGGCACTCCCCCGACCTGTGCCGTTTGGTCACCAACCGCAGCTGGGAGCAATCCCGATCTGTCGTTGGTGACCAAACCGCAGCACGCCGGAGCGGCCGGGGCCCCGGGTAAGGCTCACCCGAGCAGGAACGCCACGAGCGCGACGACGCCGACGCCGACGATCACGATCCGCAGCACCGTGCTGGGCAGCCGGCGGCCGATGGTGGCGCCGACCTGGCCGCCGATGACCGAGCCGATGCCGATCAGCAGCACGATCAGCCAGTCGACGTCGGCCACGACGGCGAACAACAGGCCGGCGACGGCGTTGACAACCGCGGCGAGGACGTTCTTGACCGCGTTGAGCCGCTGGAGGCTCTCGTCGAGGCCCGTCCCCAGGACCGCCATCAGCAGCACGCCCTGGGCGGCTCCGAAGTAGCCGCCGTAGACGCCGGTCGCGAGTACACCGGGCCAGACCCACCAGGTGCCGTGGTGCGGCAGTCCGCCGATGGCGTCGTGCCGCCGCGCGACCCACCGGGAGATCCGCGGCTGGAGGACGACGAGCACACAGCCGAGGAGGATCAGCGCCGGGACGATCGCGGTGAACGCGCCGTCGGGCAGCACGAGCAGCAGCACCGCCCCGCCGAGACCACCCACCAGGGAGCCGACGCACAGCCGCAGGACCCGGGACCGCTGCCCGGCGAGCTCGCGGCGATAGCCGACCGCGCCCGACACCGACCCCGGCACCAGGCCGATGGTGTTCGAGACGTTCGCCGTCACCGGCGGCACGCCGAACGCCAGGAGGGTCGGGAACGTGATGAGCGTTCCCGACCCCACGACCGTGTTGATGGTCCCGGCCGCGAGCCCGGCGAGCAGGACCGCGACGACCTCGTACGCCGTCACTGCGTGGGCGGCACCTCACCCGGGTCCACCGCGGGGTCGGTCTCGGTCGGTGCGGCGCCGGCCGACCGGCCCGGCTTGGCGGCGGTCTCGGCCTCGGCGATCGCGGCTTCGACGGCTGCGTTGGTCTCCCTCAGCGTCGCGTCGGAGGACGGCAGGATCGGCTCGCTGCTGCCCATGTCGACCCGCTTGCGCGGCCCGCCGACGCCCTTCGGGATGCCCTCGAGGTTGGTCATCGTCGACCCGAGCCCCTCGAGCGCCTTGCCGATCTCGCTCGGGACGATCCAGACCTTGTTGGCGTCGCCCTCGGCGATCTTCGGCATCATCTGGAGGTACTGGTAGGCGAGCAGCGACTGGTCGGGCTGACCGTCGTGGATGGCCTGGAAGACGGTCTGGATCGCCTGCCCCTCACCTTGGGCGCGCAGGATCGCGGCCTCCCGGTCGGCCTGGGCGCGCAGGATCTGGGACTCCCGGTCGCCCTCGGCGTTGAGGATCGCGGACTGCTTGTTGCCCTCGGCGGTGAGGATCGCCGACTGCCGCTGGCCCTCGGCGGTGAGGATCAGGGCGCGCTTGTCGCGGTCGGCGCGCATCTGCTTCTCCATCGCGTCCTTGATCGACGGCGGCGGGTCGATGCCCTTGATCTCGACCCGGTTGACGCGGATCCCCCACTTGCCGGTCGCCTCGTCGAGGACGCCGCGCAGGCCGGTGTTGATCTGCTCGCGGCTGGTCAGCGTCTGCTCGAGGTCCATTCCGCCGACGATGTTGCGCAGGGTGGTCATCGTGAGCTGCTCGACGGCCGAGATGTAGTTCGCGATCTCATAGGTGGCCGCGACCGGGTCGGTCACCTGGAAGTAGATGACGGTGTCGATCGACACCACGAGGTTGTCCTCGGTGATCACCGGCTGCGGCGGGAAGCTCACGACCTGCTCGCGCAGGTCGATGAGGTAGCGCACCCGGTCGATGAACGGCACCACGATGTTCAGGCCGGCGGGCAGGGTCTCCTTGTACTTCCCGAACCGCTCCACGATGCCGGCCCGGGCCTGCGGGATGATCCGCACGGTCTTGGCGAGGAACACGATCACGAACAGCACCGCGACCGCGGCCACGATCAGGTACACCACGTCGTTCTCTCCTTCTCACTCGTCGAGTTCGGGGACGGGGTGCACGTACGCCGTGGCGCCGCGGATCTCGAAGACCTCCACGGTCGCCCCGAGCTCGATGACATCGTGCTCGTCGTACGGTGCTGCCGACCAGGTCTCCCCCGCGAGCCTGATCTGACCGACATTGAGACCGGTGATGCGTTGGGTGACGACGGCCCGCTGGCCGACCAGCTTGCTGGTCCCCAGGCGCAGCTCCGGCCCCTGGTGCAGCCGCGCGACCAGCGACGGCCGGACCAGGGCCAGCATCGCCAGCGCGGCCCCTCCGGCCACCAGGATCTGGAGGACCACGGGCGCCCCGAGCACGGCGGTCAGCATGCCGGCCATCGCGCCCACCGCGAGCATGATCAGGACCAGGTCGAGGCTCATCAGCTCCGCCATCCCGAGGGCGGCCGCGATGCCCAGCCAAGCCGCCCACGCGTGCTCGCTCAGCCAGTCCATGTACCGACCCTATCCCTGCCGGGCGGCCCGTGGGCTCACAGGTGACGGGTGCGTCGCCGCGCGCTCCACCGCCCGTCCTGGTGGGCGAGCACCAGCGGCATCCCGAAGGCTGCCGCCAGGTTCGCCTCGGTCACGACGTCGGCCACGGGCCCGGCGGCGACCACCTGTCCACGACGCAGCAGCAGCGCATGGGTGAACCCCGGCGGGATCTCCTCGACGTGGTGGGAGACCAGGACGGTCGTCGGCGAGGCCGGGTCGGAGGCCAGCACCGAGAGCGTGGAGACGAGGTCCTCGCGGCCCCCGAGGTCGAGGCCGGCGGCGGGCTCGTCGAGCAGCAGCAGCTCGGGGTCGGCCATCAGCGCACGCGCGATCTGCACGCGCTTGCGCTCGCCCTCGCTGAGGGTGCCGAAGGTCCGGTCGACCAGGTGGATCGCGCCCACCTCGGTGAGCAGCTGGCCGGCGCGGTCGTGGTCGAGCTCGTCGTAGGCCTCCCGCCAGCGGCCGACGACGCCGTACGACGCGGAGACGACCACGTCGTGGACACGCTCGCTGCGCGGGATCCGCTCGGCGAGGGCGGCACTGGTGAGACCGATCCGGGGGCGCAGCTCGAACACGTCGACCGTCCCGAGCACCTCGTCGAGGATGCCCGCCACGCCCGCAGTCGGGTGGATCTGGGCCGAGGCCACCTGCAGCAGGGTCGTCTTGCCGGCTCCGTTCGGACCGAGGATCACCCAGCGCTCGCCCTCCTCGACGCGCCACGACACCCGGTCGAGCAAGGTCGCCTGCCCACGCCGGATGGTCACCTCGGCGAAGTCGAGCACGGCGGTCATACCCGCACCCTATCGAGCGCCCTCGACGCCCCCGCGGCGTATCCTCGCCCGCCGTGACCATGCTGCTCCCGGCCTCCGCTCGCCTCGCCTGGTGGGGCACGGCCTGGCTGCGCGGGCAGGTCGTCACGGACCTGCTGCTCGACGCCGTCATCGACGGTGACGCCACGCACGCGGTCGCGGGCCTGGCCGGCTCCACGTCGACCGAGACGCTGGTGGCGGCCCTCGCGCGGCTGCGGTCCCTCGGCGCCAGCGGTCTCGGCGCGGCGTTCCCCGCGGAGGGAGATCCGACCGGTCTCGGTGGCCCGGCCGTCTTCAACGCCGAGGCCCTCGAGGCGGGCGAGGCCGTGGTCGTCGGTGGTGCGGACGTCGGGCTCGTGCCGCAGCGCACCGGTGCGGCGATCGTGTGGACCGCCCACCCGGCGCACCGCCGGCAGCTGCCCGACGTCGGCGAGGCGGACCGGGAGCTCCGGGCGACGCTGCTCACGGCGGCCGAGGCGCTGGCCCGGCTCGATGTCGCGCGGTGGCGCCCCGAGGTCGCGGACCGGCTGATGAACCTACGGCACCG